>CAMFND010000086.1 GCA_945965395.1 uncultured Bacteroides sp. | reverse complement strand
TTTGAGAGAATTGAAACTTCACAGCCTCGTTGTTGTTTTAAGTTTTAATAAGCACTAACTATTTATATAAAAGCAAATGAAAATGTTCTATCTGTTACTGTTTTCTTCCAGTCTGGGCTTGGAAGATGTTTCCCGAATCAGCGTCTTCACCGAATCGCCTTCATAGGCAACTTGCGGAGTCTCCTGACGGTTCTCAAACTGATCATGCACATATACAATACCTGAAGTACCTCCCTCTTCTGTCGCATGTTTCACTACTCCTCCTAATGTGAAAAGCAGCAGCATCATAGCCGCAGCCTTGAACAGAGGCATAAAACGTGAATAAAGCGTCAGCTTTCTGGCTTTTACTACCGGACGTTCAATTTCCGCAAGCACACGCTTGTCAAAATCATCACCCAGCTTCATCCCGGCAGCTTCTTCCTGGTAAGTAAACAAAGAACGGTAGCGGCGCAAATGGGCGGGAAGTTCTTTCTGCTGAAAGAAAATCCGAAGAATCTGTTCTTCCTCTACCGAGGTTTCACAGTTCCAATAGCGTTCCAGAAGTTGTTCAATGTACTTATAGTCCATAATCGTTAATCTCACTGTATTTTAATTTGATGCGTTGTCGGGCCCTGAAAAGGTTTACTTTCACCTGCTCTTCCGTAATCCCCAACACATCAGCAATTTCTTTATAACTCTTACCTTCAATATCCCTAAGCTGAACAATGGTTCGTTGCTTTTCCGGGAGTTCATTCACCAGCCTGTGTACCAACTGAAACTGTTCGTTCCGTTCAAACTGGCTTTCGGGAGTCTGTGCATCCGGCATTTCCTGCGTTTCCGGTGTCAAGGTCAGATTCTGGGCCTCTTTTTTCTGACTTCGGTCAATAGCTAGATTCCGAACTACTGTCAAGCAATAGGCTTCTATGGATTCCAACTCTCCCCACTCGTCACGCTTGTTCCACACCTTAATCAGTGCATCCTGGACAATATCTTCCGCCTCTGCCCGGTCGAACGTAATGCGCAAGGCCAACCTGAAAAGCTTATCTTTCAGCGGCAGAATATTGTCACGAAAACTGATCTCTTGCATGGCTCTCTATACTAATGACGGGTGAGTTTCATAAAAGTTACACCCACCCGCCAATTTTTTTGAATTATTTTCTGATAATTGTTCCGGAATCTTTGTGAATTGCTGATGCTAAGGTTATTACGACCTGCGACACACCGGCATCCAAGGCTGAAAAAGAATTTTCCAGTTTAGGAATCATACCACCTTGCACTATTCCTTCCTCCACATACTGTTTAAATAAATCGGGAGTCAGCACTGGAATTACACTGTCGTCATCGTTTTCATCGCGTAGCACCCCTTTCTTTTCAAAGCAGTACACCAGTGTCACATCAAAATACTCGGCCAAAGCTTTTGCGGTTTCCCCGGCAATGGTATCGGCATTCGTATTCAGCAGATTTCCATTCCCGTCATGCGTCAATGGTGCCATCACAGGTACAATCTGACGATGAATCAGGTCAGCCAGGGCCTTTCCGTCTACTTTCTCTACATCTCCTACGTAGCCGTAATCGATGTCTTTCACCGGACGTTTCACAGAACGGATTACATTCATATCTGCTCCTGTCAGACCTATGGCATTCACCCCTTTTGCCTGCAAGCCGGCCACAATATTCTTGTTAACAAGTCCGCCGTAAACCATCGTTACCACCTTCAAAGTTTCTGCATCGGTAATACGACGTCCGTTCACCATCTGGCTTTCAATGCCCAACTGTGAGGCAATACGAGTGGCAGAGCGGCCTCCTCCATGCACCAGCACCTTATAGCCAGACAGAGATGAGAAATCATCGAGCAACTGATTCAATGTATCAGGCTCCTCTACGATTTTTCCTCCTACTTTTATAACGGTCAGTTTTTCTTTCATAATGCTACTTTCTTAAATTACTCCAGATAAGTATATCCATACAATCCGGAACGATAATTTGCCAAGAATTCCTTTCCTTCCTCCAGCGAGATACGTCCCTCTTTCACAGACTTCGTTACCCAAGTTTCCAGGGTACGTACCAGCTTCTTCGGGTTATACTGCACGTAGTCGAGTACTTCGGCCACGGTTTCTCCATCAATCACCTGGTCAATGCTGTAACCTTTCTCATCCACACTGACATGTACGGCATTGGTATCGCCGAACAAGTTGTGCATATCTCCCAGAATTTCCTGGTAAGCTCCCACCAGGAACACACCGATATAATACGATTCCTTTGCCTTAATGGTATGTACAGGCAAGTCGTGTGCCACATTACGGCTGGTCACGAAGTTGGCAATTTTTCCATCCGAGTCGCAAGTAATATCCTGCAAGGTAGCCGTGCGGTCAGGACGTTCATCCAGACGCTGAATCGGCATGATGGGGAAAATCTGGTCAATCGCCCAGGAATCCGGCAAAGACTGGAACAGAGAGAAGTTACAGAAATATTTGTCAGCCAACAGCTTGTCCAAATTGCGGAATTCATCCGGTGCGTGTTTCAAGCCCGATGCAATCTGGTTAATCTCACGTGTAACCGACCAGTACATACGTTCAATCTGTGCACGTGTCTTCAAATCGACAATACCGTGGCTGAACAAGTCCAACGATTCTTCACGAATCTGCTGGGCATCATGCCATGCTTCCAGCATACGGCTCTGATTCAGGTTATCCCAAATCTGATAAAGTTCCTGCACGAGTTCATGATCGTCTGCACTCACCTCAAAGTCTTCGTCCATAGAAGGCAGTGAAGCTGTTTCCAACACCTCAAAAATCAATACCGAATGATGGGCAGTCAGTGAACGGCCACTTTCTGTAATAATGTTCGGATGCGGAATATTGTTTTTGTTGCTGGCATCCACCATAATGGAAATAGAGTCGTTCACATATTCCTGGATGGAATAGTTCACGCTACTTTCACTGTTAGCAGAGCGGGTACCGTCGTAATCCACTCCCAATCCTCCACCTATATCTACGAATTCTACCGGGAAGCCCAGCTGATGCAACTGCACATAGAACTGAGAAGCCTCACGCAATGCAGTCTTGATACGACGTATCTTAGTCACCTGACTACCTATGTGGAAATGAATCAGCTTCAGGCAATCTTGCATTTCTTTCTTTTCCAGGAAATCAAGTGCCTCGAGCAACTCACTGGAAGTCAATCCGAACTTGCTGGCATCGCCTCCGCTTTCTTCCCACTTTCCGCTACCGGAGGAAGCTAATTTGATGCGGATACCAATATTCGGACGTACATTCAGCTGCTTGGCCATCTTGGCAATCAGTCGAAGCTCGTTCAACTTTTCTACCACCAGGAAAATACGTTTACCCATTTTCTGCGCCAGCAAAGCCAGTTCAATGTAGCTTTCATCCTTATAGCCGTTGCAGATAATCAGTGAATCAGAATCCGTATTAATGGCAATTACAGCATGAAGTTCCGGTTTTGAACCGGCCTCCAGTCCTAAATTAAATTTCTTTCCATGACTGATAATTTCCTCCACTACCGGTCTCATCTGATTTACCTTAATCGGGTAAATAATGAAGTTTTGAGCCTGATAGCCATATTCTTCAGAAGCTTGTGTAAAGCAATTGGAGATTTTCTCAATCCGGTTATCCAGAATATCCGGAAAACGTACCAGCATAGGAGCAGTTACGTCCCTCAACTGCAACTCGTCTACCAGTTCCTTCAAATCGACGGCTACTCCGTCTTTTCGTGGAGTTACTACCACATGACCTTTGTCATTGATACTAAAGTATGAAACGCCCCACCCCGTGATGTTGTAGAGCTCTTCAGAGTCTTCAATACGCCATTTTCTCATTTCACTACATAAAGTCTAGATTTATACTTCTTTAATTTATCAATTCATTCAAGCGGCTTACCGCTCTGTCAATCTGTGCATAACTTTCAAGTTCTTCTGCGTTAAAACGCCATTTGGCCTTAGAATAATAAGGGAGTCTTTTTTCCAACGCAGAAGTAATGACCTGCATCAGCTCTTCGTCCGTTTTATTCGCCAACAGCGGACGTTTAGCCTTTGCTATCTTTAAACGACGGAACAGTACCTCCGGACATACATCCAGAAATACTGTTTCGCCTGTATGATTCATATAGTCCATGTTATCGAAAAAGCAAGGAGTGCCTCCTCCGCATGCAATCAATACATTTTCAAATTCTCCCGCCTCGTGCAGCATCTTCTGCTCCAGCAAGCGGAAGCCTTCTTCTCCCCTTTCCGCAAACAAGTCGGAAATGGATTTATGCATACGTTCCTCGATATACCAATCGAGGTCGACAAACTGTAGTCCGGTAGCCGCACTATAGGCCTTGCCCAGTGTGGTTTTTCCCGAACCCATATAGCCAATCAGGAAAACTCTTTTCATTTCTTTGTCTTCGCCTTTGCTCCTTTCGCCTTGCGCATCTCGGCTTTCTGTGCCTGCAATTCAATCACCTTGAAACAAGCATCCAGATTCAGGTCTGCCGGATTCACGTTTTCAGGAATCTTATAATTTTTCTTCTGGTAAGCAATATAAGGTCCGTAACGACCATTCAGAATCTGCATATCGGGATTCTCAGGGAACTGCTTGATGATTTTCTGCGCCTCTTTTTCTTTCTTTTCGGACAACATCCGTACAGCTTCTTCAAAAGTCACAGCCATCGGGTCCATTTCCTTCGGGATAGACACATATTCATTTCCGTGGCGCACATACGGACCAAAACGTCCGACTCCTACCGAAACTGTAGTTCCGTCAAGTTCACCCAATACACGCGGTAGTTTAAACAAATCAAGTGCTTCTTCCAGTGTAATTGTTTCCAAAGAGTGTTCCTTGTTCAGCTGGGCGAACCTTGGTTTTTCTTCATCGTCCGAAGAACCAATCTGCACTACAGGTCCAAAACGTCCAATCTTCACCGAAACAGGTTTACCGCTTTTCGGGTCAGTACCTAACATACGCTCGCCCACTTTATGCTCTGTCTTCGTCGCCAGTGTAGTTTCCACCAGTGGATGGAAATTCTCATAGAACACTTCCATCAAATCGGTCCACTTCTTTTCCCCTTCGGCCACTTCGTCGAATTCCTTTTCCACACTGGCCGTAAAGTTATAGTCCATAATTTTCGGAAAATACTGCATCAGGAAGTCATTGACCACACAACCTACATCGGTAGGAATCAACTTGGATTTCTCACTTCCACTCATTTCCGTCTGCACCGTTTCCTTAATTTCTTTTCCCGTCAGTTTCAGCAATGAGTATTCACGCTTCACTCCTTCCTTATTTCCTTTTTCCACATATCCTCTTTGCTGGATGGTGGAAATAGTAGGGGCATAGGTAGACGGACGACCGATACCTAATTCTTCCAGTTTACGCACCAGGCTTGCTTCGGTATAACGTGCCGGAGCCTGACTGAAGCGTTGTACTGCAGCAATTTCTTCCCGCTGCAGAACCTCTCCGACCTCCATTTTAGGAAGTCCAGTAGCATCTTCCTGTTCTACTTCTTCATCAAATGATTCTTTGTAAACTTTCAGGAAACCATTGAACGTTACCACTTCACCCACGGCCTGGAATTCATCGTCACAACCACTTACCGAAATGGTAGCTGTCGTTTTTTCCAGTTCCGCATCGGCCATCTGTGAAGCCAATGTACGCTTCCATATCAATTCATACAGTCGTACTTCCTGCGAACTTCCTTCGATGGATTCATTTGACATATACGTCGGACGAATAGCCTCGTGCGCTTCCTGAGCCCCTTTTGTCTTTGTGGCATACTGGCGTGTATGCACATAGCGCTCACCCATCAGAGAAAGAATGGCATCCCGGCTTGAAGACAAGGCCAGTTCAGAAAGATTTACCGAGTCAGTACGCATGTAGGTAATCAGTCCGCTTTCATACAGGCGCTGTGCAAGCATCATCGTCTGTGCGACGGTAAAACCAAGCTTACGGGCTGCTTCCTGCTGAAGCGTAGAAGTAGTAAAAGGAGGTGCCGGTGATTTTTTAACCGGTCGTGTAGTTATATCCTTGATTTCAAAGGTAGCATCCTTGCATTTTTCTAGAAAACGCTGTGCTTCTTCTTTTGTTTTGAATCGTCTGCCAAGAGTTGCACGAATTACAGCCCCTTCTGCATCCTTAAAGGTAGCCACTACCTTATAAGAAGCCTCGCAGGTGAAGGTATTGATTTCGCGCTCACGCTCTACAATCAGGCGTACGGCTACCGACTGTACCCGTCCGGCTGAAAGAGCCGGTTTGATTTTACGCCAGAGGACCGGTGAAAGTTCAAATCCCACAATGCGGTCGAGTACACGACGAGCCTGCTGGGCGTTGACCAAATCAATGTTGATATGACGCGGATGCTCTATAGCCTTCAATATAGCCGTCTTTGTAATTTCATGGAATACAATCCTTCGCGTTTTTTCCGGGTCCAGTTTTAACACCTCAAACAAGTGCCAGGAAATGGCTTCTCCTTCGCGGTCCTCATCGGATGCGAGCCATACCATATCGGCCTTGGCAGCTTCTTCCTTCAATTCTGCCACCAGTTTTTTCTTATCTTCCGGTATTTCGTATATCGGCTTGAAATGCTCTTTTATATCAATACTGAACGCTTTTTGCTTCAAGTCACGGATATGACCGTAACTTGACAATACTTTATAACCCTCCCCCAAAAACTTTTCAATAGTCTTAGCTTTTGCCGGAGACTCCACTATGACCAGGTTATTTTGCATGATATTCTGTATTCCGTTTTTATATAATTCCGTGACAAATGTAGAAAAAAAATTATAACATACACGATAAACAAACTGAAAATAACTTACTTTGCAAGGGAATATACATTATAACTACCTTAATTATGAACAACAAAAGTATCAACAGCAACAAACAATTCATGATAGGAAACGGGATACTGGCTTTTGGAGTATTCTTTATCGTATGTCTTTTTTTATATCTAGGCTTTCGTAATCAGTCTAAAAGCAATGACAAGGAAAAAACATTTGCCGGAATTTATACGGTAAAAATAACCGACTCCTTCACAGGAGACAGCCTTTCGGTATATATTAATGATAGTCTGTTATTTAATTCAGGAATCGGAAATACCGCAGTCAAATTTCAAGTGAAGCGTTTTGCGGAAGAAAGCACGCTGATGGTGGTAGATAACCACACCGATGAAGTCACTCCCTTTAACTTGAATCCGGAAGGCAGCCAGATTGCAGTAGAAAAGAAAAACGGCAAAATTTTTATTCAGGAAACGGCAAACAACTAAAGAAAAAGCAACACACGTTACTCCACTTACAAGTAAACTTTTTGTTACTTTCTACGTCTCTCGAAGCGAATCCCTATGTTTTCCTTATCGGAAACGTAAGTCTCCGCTTCGAGAAACGTATGTTTCAGGGCTGAGAAACATAAAAAACACTCTAACCTTTAAAAAAATCTTCTTTGGCATTTTTCTTTTATTTTTTCACATTTCAACTTTCTTGTTTATCCCTTACAAAAATATCCCCTTCTTCAAATTGAAACAAATCAAACAAGGTTTCTTAGAGAAAGCCTGTTCGTGTGCGTAAACGAAAAAAATGTTATTAAATTAGCAAAGTTTCGAAAATAACGGATTCGCAATTGGAAATTAGAATAAAAGGCTGTACTTTTGAATCGAAATCATTTATTTTTAACCTAAATCCACATTTTTAAAGGACAAAAGAAAAGACATGGAACAAGTATTTAGCTATATCATTGGGCTCGGGGCAGCCGTGATGATGCCTATTCTGTTTACCATTCTGGGAATATGTATTGGAATTAATTTCGGTAAGGCACTGAAAAGCGGCCTGCTGGTCGGAGTCGGATTCGTCGGACTTTCTGTTGTAACAGCTCTTTTAACCAGCAGTTTGGGAGAACCGTTGAAAAAGGTAACGGAAATCTACGGACTGGAACTGGGTATCTTTGACATGGGGTGGCCTGCTGCAGCCTCTGTAGCCTACAACACTTCTGTAGGTGCATTCATCATTCCTGTATGTTTGGGTGTGAACATTATCATGCTATTAACGAAGACAACTAAAACTGTCAATATCGACTTGTGGAATTACTGGCATTTTGCCTTCATCGGCGCAGTAGTTTATTTCGCCACTGAAAATATCTGGTGGGGATTCTTCTCAGCAATTATCTGCTACATCATTACCCTGATTATGGCTGATTTGACCTGCAAACAGTTCCAGTCATATTACGAAAAAATGGACGGTATCTCCATTCCGCAGCCTTTCTGCCAGGGATTTGTTCCATTTGCCCTTGTCATCAACAAAGCATTGGATATGATTCCGGGATTTGACAAATTGAATATCGACGCAGAAGGTATGAAAAGAAAATTCGGTATCATGGGTGAACCGCTATTCCTCGGAGTAGTAGTAGGCTGTGGCATCGGCGCACTGGCCTGTAAAAACAGTCAGGAGCTGGTTGACGGAATTCCGGCTATTCTGGGCCTGGGTATCAAGATGGGAGCTGTAATGGAACTGATTCCGCGTATCACCTCTTTATTTATCGAAGGTTTGCGTCCGATTTCTGATGCAACCCGTGAATTGATAGCCCGTAAATTCAAAAACAGTGCAAGCCTCAACATCGGTATGAGTCCGGCTCTGGTAATCGGTCATCCGACCACACTGGTAGTTTCTTTGCTGCTCATTCCAGTAACTTTATTCTTGTCAGTAGTATTACCCAACAACCAGTTCCTTCCATTGGCTTCACTGGCCGGTATGTTCTACTTGTTCCCAGCCGTATTGCCTATCACAAAAGGTAATGTGCTGAAAACATTCCTGATTGGTCTTGTATCGCTGATTGTAGGCCTGTATTTTGTAACCGACCTGGCTCCGTTTTTTACACAAGCTGCCCAGGATGTATTTGTCAGAACAAACGACCCTGCCGTACAGATTCCGCAGGGATTTCAAGGAGGTGCACTTGATTTTGCTTCCAGCATCTTCTCCTGGCTGATATTCCATGCAGTATACAACTTCAAGATTGTAGGTTCAAGCATACTGGTTATTGTGGCACTGGCAATGGCCATTTACAACCGTCGCCGCATTATCAAAGAAGCAAAACACATTGAAGAATAAAAACCAATAAATAAACAAACGCTTATGAAAAAATTAGCTATGGCTATGATGCTGGGCGTAGCAGCTCTTTCTGCTAATGCTCAGGTTAACTACCGGATGCAGACTGCCTGCAATCCGCAAGACGTAAAAACATACGACACACAGAGACTGCGCAGCAGCTTCATGATGGAAAAAGTGCTGGTAGCCGATGAAATCAACGTAACTTACTCTATGTACGACCGTTTCATCTTCGGTGGTGCCATGCCAGTAAACAAAGAGCTGTCACTGGATACTATCGACCCGCTGAAAGCTCCTTACTTCCTGTTCAACCGTGAGTTGGGTGTTATCAACATCGGTGGAGACGGTATCGTAACAGTAGATGGTAAGGAATATGAATTGAAATTCAAAGAAGCCCTCTACGTAGGACGTGGCAACCAGAAAGTGACTTTCAAGAGCAAGGATGCCAGCAAACCGGCTAAGTTCTACATCAACTCTGCTATTGCACACAAGGAATACAAGACGCAGTGGATTACCATCGACGGACGCAAGGGTTCTTTGAAAGCAAACTCAATGGCAGCCGGAAAGATGGAAGAAAGCAACGACCGTGTCATCAACCAGCTGATTGTAAAGAACGTACTGCAGGAAGGTCCTTGCCAGTTGCAGATGGGTCTGACAGAATTGAAGCCGGGAAGCGTATGGAACACTATGCCTGCTCACACTCACAGTCGTCGTATCGAAGCTTATTTCTATTTCAACGTTCCTGAAGGCAACATGATTTGTCACCTGATGGGAGAACCGCAGGAAGAACGCCTGGTATGGCTTGCCAACGAACAGGCCATCATGTCACCGGAATGGTCTATCCACGCTGCAGCCGGAACAAGCAACTATATGTTCATCTGGGGTATGGCAGGTGAAAACCTGGACTACGGAGATATGGACAAGATTAAATACACTGAAATGAAATAACAGACATACCTTCTACTAGAGGTATCCTAATACACAAATTCCACAGACTTACACAGAACTCTTAAATCAAGAATCTGCCAAGTATGTGGAATTTGTCATTTCATTGTGGTTGTAAAAACACACCTGACCAATTAATGCAGGTTTTTTGCCAATATTTACAGGCTATTCGCTTGTAAGAAAATTATCTTTGTACCAAACAAACTAATCTAATATCATATATGAGTACAACCAAAACATCAAGCGAAGCAATGAGCAATTACCGATGGATTATTTGCTCCATGCTCTTTTTCGCTACAGCGGTCAATTACCTGGACCGCCAAGTACTGTCACTGACGTGGAAAGATTTTATCGCACCAGAATTCCACTGGACAGATACACACTACGGAACTATTACTGCCATTTTCTCAATTATTTATGCGATTGCCAACCTTTTTGCCGGCCGCTTTGTAGACTGGCTGGGAAGCAAGAAGGGGTATCTTTGGGCTATTGCCATCTGGTCGCTCGGTGCCTGCTTACACGCGCTTTGCGGATGGGCTACCGAAATGAGTCTCGGACTTAAGGATGTCAACGAAATGATTGCGGCCTCAGGAGTCCTCACTTCTACCATTGCCATTACCAGCGTGTACTACTTCATTGCGGCACGTATTGTACTGGCCGTAGGTGAATCGGGTAACTTCCCTGCAGCTATTAAAGTCACTGCTGAATATTTCCCTAAAAAAGACCGCGCCTTTGCGACATCTATCTTTAATGCCGGATCTACCATCGGTGCCCTCATAGCCCCAGTGAGTATCCCTCCACTTGCCAGCTATTTCAAAAGTATCGGTGTGGGCAATGGATGGGAAATGGCTTTCATCGTAATTGGCGCGCTGGGATTTATCTGGATGGGGCTTTGGATATTCATGTACAAAAAGCCTCAGGAAAATCCGCAAGTCAATGCAGCTGAACTTGCCTATATCCAGCAGGATAAAGAAAAAGAAGAAACAGACATTCATACAGAAGACGAGCCTAAAATCTCCCTCTGGCAATGTTTCAAGTTCCGTCAGACCTGGGCCATTATCTTTGGAAAATTCCTGACAGACGGAGTATGGTGGTTCTTCCTTTTCTGGACCCCCGCCTATATCTCCGACGTATATGGATTCTCTTCAGACAGTGCGACAGCACAGTTGCTGATATTCGTATTGTATGCCATTACCATGCTTTCCATTTACGGAGGAAAATTACCGACTATCATTATCAACAAAACAGGAAAGAATCCATACGCAGCCCGCATGCAGGCTATGTTGATTTTTGCCGTATTCCCGTTATTCGCACTCTTTGCACAGCCATTGGGTAATATTTCTTATTGGTTCCCGATTATCATTATCGGTATCGCAGGAGCTGCCCACCAGTCATGGTCCGCTAATATCTATTCTGTAGGAAGTGATATGTTCCCTAAGAGTGCGGTAGCCACCATTATCGGTATTGGAGGTATGGCAGGTGGTGTAGGAGCATTCCTTATCAACATGTGCTCAGGAATCCTGTTCGACTATGCAGCAGAAACTCAAATGGTATTCTTCGGTTTTGAAGGAAAAGAAGCCGGTTACTTCATTATTTTCTGTATCTGTGCCGTAGCCTACCTGATAGCATGGTGTGTGATGAAAGCACTTGTGCCTAAATACAAGCTGATTAAGGTATAATTCCTGAATTATATACCATAAAAAAAGTCACAGAGCAAAATTCTGTGACTTTTTTATGGTATATAATCTTCTATTTCTTCAACTCCGGGTAACTGATACGAGTATGATACATTGTTTTCAACTTTTCCTTAAACACGGCTTTTACGGTAGCAATGTCTTTAAATGTAATCGGACATTCCTTGAAATAACCGTCCTGTACCTGACTATCAATAATCTTTTCTACCAAAGCTGAAATGCTTTCTTCTGTGTATTCAGCCAGACTTCGTGAAGCTGCTTCCACTGAGTCTGCCATCATCAAAATGGCCTGTTCCTTCGTAAAAGGATTAGGACCCGGATAACGGAAAGCTTCCTTATCGACTTCTTCATCGGGATGTTCGTTCTGGTATGAAATATAGAAATACTTGGTCAATCCTTTTCCATGGTGAGTACAGATAAAATCTTTTATTACCTGTGGAAGATTATGTTTATCAGCCAGTCTCATCCCATCAGTTACATGACTGATGACAATCTGTGCACTCTGCTTGTAACTCAACTGGTCATGAGGATTCACGCCTGACTGATTTTCGGTAAAGAAAGCAGGGTTCAGCATTTTCCCAATGTCGTGGTACATGGCTCCCGTACGTACCAGCTGGCTGTTGGCTCCAATACGGTGGGCAGCCGCAGCAGTCAGATTCGCCAGCTGAAGAGAATGCTGGAACGTGCCAGGTGCCACTTCTGACATCTCACGCATCAATTTATTATTGATATTGGATAACTCTACCAACGTAACATTCGAGGTAAATCCGAACATCTTTTCCAGAATAAACAGTAAAGGATAAGTAAACAGCAGCAACAAGCCGTTAATGATAAAATTGACATACATGTGTGTACTCAGCTGCGCCACATCGCTAACGTGTATCAAATCGAGTGCCAAATACATCAATGCATACGTACAAGCCACAATCAGCGCACTGCGCAGCAATTGTGAACGCTGGGAAAGCTCCCTCAGACTATAGATACCAGCCATACCGGCTGCTGTCTGCAACAATATAAACTCATGCGGTGTGCGAAGACAAATCGAACAAAGCAAAATCGTTATGATGTGGGCCACAAACGCCGTTCGTGAATCCAGAAAGATACGAATAATCAGAGGTATCATGGCAAACGGCACAATGTAAACGCTCATAAATGCATGCTCTACCATCACAGAAGACAATACCGGGAAAGCTACAATAATAACAAAAAGCAGGGCCAATGTCCGGTGCTTCTCATAATAGTCATTCCGGAACAAATCCAGATAAATCATGAAGCAACCTATCAGCAACGCCACAAAAAGAGTTTGCCCCAGCAAAGTAAGACGCTTTTCTGTTACCGTTTCACTACGTTTGTTCCACTCTTTCTCCAATGATTTCAGGATATTATACGTATGACTGTCGATAATTTCTCCACGGTCTATGATTTTCTGTCCGTTCATTACAAAACCGTTAGCCCATGACAAATCGGAAAGCAAATCCTGCTTTGCAGCCTCTGATTTAGAAGCATCATAAGAAAGGTTAGGCGCAATATATTCATTCAGATTGCACCGCTGCAGTAACAGTCGATGATAATGTACCGTATCTGAATAAATCAATGTTTCGTATGCCGTTTTAAAGCTATAAAGGTCGCTCACATCCACTTGGTTTGCCGTATTCTTGTCTACCAACTGGATGGAACGTACACTGTCTTTACGTAACTTTTCCCAATCATTCGGAGCAAAAATTCCTTTCTCATACACTAACTTCAGCAATCGCTCAATATGATGCTGATACGCTGGAGCAGGGATAATACGATGCAAACTATCGGTATATGCTTTCTTAAACTGCTGAATCATCCGGTCGGCTACCGCCTTATCCATCTGGTAATACGGACTATACAAGCGCATGATACTGTCCTGCTCCCGCTGCACTTCCGCATCATCCTTATAGATGGGAAAATCGAACGAAGCCTGAAGCAGCCCATACTTCCAAGGTTTATTAATGTCAAATTGATAATTAAAACGTCCCTCTCGTGGCAGGAAATACACAATTACACACACTGTTACCACAAAAATGGCCAGTTTATATAACAGTCCTTTATAAGAAAACTGTTTCTCAGTTTGTAAACTTTTCATGTTAAAAAGATATTTTGCGTGCAAAATAAGAAAAAAACGGGAAAATTAGATTAATTTTGCGGCGTATTTTTAGATAAAAACCACAATGTCAGAAAGAAAAGTAAGAGTCCGTTTTGCACCAAGTCCCACCGGTGCATTGCATATCGGCGGCGTACGTACCGCTTTGTACAATTATCTGTTTGCTCGTCAGCATGACGGGGAACTGATTTTCCGTATTGAAGATACTGACTCACACCGTTTCGTTCCGGGTGCTGAGGAATACATTATCGAGTCATTCAAATGGTTAGGCATCCAGTTTGACGAGGGTGTCAGCTTTGGAGGAAACTATGGTCCGTACCGCCAGTCGGAACGCCGTGACATTTACAAGAAATATGTACAGGTGTTGCTCGATAACGGAAAGGCTTACATCGCTTTTGATACACCGGAAGAACTGGAAGCTAAACGTCAGGAAATTCCGAATTTCCAGTACGACGCTTCCACACGTACTTCCATGCGTAACTCTTTGACTCTTCCGAAAGAAGAAGTGGACAAGCTGATTGCAGAAGGCAAACAGTATGTAGTCCGTTTCAAGATTGAACCAAACGAAGACGTACATGTACACGACCTGATTCGTGGAGAGGTAGTTATCAACTCTTCTATCCTCGACGATAAAGTGTTATATAAATCAGCTGATGAACTGCCTACTTACCACTTGGCAAACATCGTTGACGACCACCTGATGGAAGTATCACATGTGATCCGTGGAGAAGAATGGCTGCCTTCAGCTCCGTTGCACGTACTGCTGTACCGTGCTTTCGGCTGGGAAGATACAATGCCTGAATTCGCTCACCTGCCATTGTTGTTGAAACCGGACGGAAACGGTAAACTGAGCAAGCGCGACGGTGACCGTTTGGGATTCCCTGTATTCCCATTGGAATGGCATGACCCGAAAACAGGAGAAGTTTCTTCTGGATACCGTGAATCAGGCTATCTGCCGGAAGCGGTTATCAACTTCCTGGCTTTGTTGGGATGGAATCCGGGTAACGACCAGGAAATCATGTCAATGGATGAACTCATCAAATTGTTCGACCTGCATCGTTGCAGCAAAGCTGGTGCGAAGTTCGACTATGAAAAGGGAAAATGGTTCAACCATGAATATATCCTGATGAAGAGTGACGAAGAAATCGCACAGTTGTTTATGCCGATTCTGAAGGAACATGGCATTGAAGCTCCGATGGATAAGGTAGTTACTGTAGTCGGACTGATGAAAGGCCGTGTAAGCTTTATCAAGGAATTGTGGGAGACATGCAAATTCTTCTTCGTAGCTCCGACAGAATATGATGAAAAGACAGTGAAAAAACGCTGGAAAGAAGATTCTGCCGAACGCATGACCGAACTGGCTGCACTGTTGGAATCATTGGATGATTTCTCACTGGCTCACCAAGAAGAAGTAGTCATGAAGTGGATTGAAGATAAAGGTTACCACTTGGGTAATATCATGAATGCCTTCCGACTGACACTGGTTGGAGAAGGCAAAGGTCCTCACATGTTTGACATCTCAGCTGTATTAGGAAAAGAAGAAACAGTGGCTCGCATGCGTCGTGCAGTAGAGGTCCTCAAATAAGCTAAGACATGATTTATAATCTTATCATCGCTCTTTATACAAGTGCAGTCAGACTGGCTGCACTTTTTAATAAAAAAGTGGCCCTGATGGTCAAAGGAGAAAAAGAATCTTTTGACATTCTGCAAAAACAGATTATCCGCGGAGAAAAATACCTGTGGTTTCACGCAGCCTCTTTAGGGGAGTTTGAACAAGGACGTCCGCTGATAGAAGAAATCCGGAAAACCTATCCGCAGTACAAGATTCTCCAGACATTTTTTTCTCCTTCTGGATATGAAGTGCGAAAGAACTATAAAGGAGCTGACATTGTCTGCTATCTTCCGCTGGATACACCGGGCAACGTAAAGCGTTTTCTGGATTTGGCTCAGCCTTATATGGCCTTCTTCATCAAGTATGAATTCTGGCAGAACTATTTGAACGAACTTCAACGGAGAAATATTCCGGTTTACAGCGTATCTTCCATCTTCCGGAAAGAACAGATTTTCTTCCGCTGGTATGGCAAAAGTTACCGAAAGGTACTGAACACGTTTACTCATTTGTTCGTACAGGATGAAGCGTCTGTACAATTACTTCGCACCATCGATATTACCAACACCACTGTAGTAGGTGATACACGTTTTGACCGGGTATTGGAAATCTGCCGTCAGGCTAAAGAACTTCCATTGGTAGAGAAATTCAAAGGAAACCATACTGCTTTTGTAGCCGGAAGTTCCTGGGGGCCGGATGAGGATATTTTCATTCCTTATCTTAATACACATCCGGAGGTAAAGCTGATCATTGCACCACACGTGATTGATGAAAGCCATTTGAAGGAAATTACCGGTAAACTGAACCGTACCGTAGTGCGTTATACGCAGGCTACGGAAGGAAAAGTGAAAGAAGCCGACTGCCTGCTGATTGACTGTTTCGGTTTACTGTCTTCCATTTACTGCTACGGAGAAATTGCTTATATCGGAGGTGGCTTCGGCGTAGGCATCCACAATGTACTGGAAGCTGCCGTATATGGTATGCCAGTCATTTTCGGCCCCAACAACAAACGGTTCCGTGAAGCTCAAGGGTTGCTTCAATGCAAGGGTGGCTTTGAAATACAAGGAGCAGAGGATTTCAAGAAGATTATGGACAACTTCCTGAACAACTATGAAGCTTTGGATAAAGCAGGAAAGAAAGCCGGAAACTATGTACGAGACAATGCCGGTGCATTGGAAAAGATTATGCATACAGTTACTTTATAAGTAGCAGAATCATATAATAAAACGGAGCTGAAGCAAAGAGAATCTATCCTCTTGCTTCAGCTCCGTTTTCATTATTATCTTCTATTGTTTATTCCTGAGACTCCATCCGCTCTTTCTTATAATGCTCAAATAGTTCAGATAAAGTTTCCATCGGAATATGCAGCAAATACATTTCCTTGAATACATCGGGTAATACTTGCTGGAGGAAAGTAGCCTTCCGAAGCTCAATAATCTTCTGAGCAGCTCCAGTTGCCACAAAATATCCCAAACCCCGCTTATTGTAAATAATACCCTGAGTCTGCAGATAATCATACGTACGAACTACCGTATTCGCATTCACCTCCACTATTCCTGCATATTCTCGTACCGACAGGATACGTCCTTCTTCTTCATACATTTCCTGAAGAATCTCATCCATGATACGGTCGGCTATCTGCAAATAAATCGGTTTATTCTCTTTAAAAGTCATAGGCGCCACAGTTTTCGTTTAACAACTTCCGAACGAGTAAACAACCGATAAGACAGCCACCAGTTGAACACAGTAAACAGAAAAAAGACAACTGAAATAATGGTCAGCAATCCATTTACAGTTTGTGGAGTGTCTTGATAGTGTTCCTGCATCCAGTCTGAAAAGCGAGCTAAAAAAACACCTTCTGCTAAATTCGCAAACAAGATTCCTCCTAAAATAGTTACAGCCAAACAAGCCCCTATCGTTTTCAGGAAAGGATGTTTGTACCAGAAACTTCCCCCCAAAATGAAAAGTGAATGATTCCACAAGCAGAATATCCACACAAGTAGCTGCATCAGCCACCAAGAATAGACTGGTTCTCCTGTTGCGTCTACCGAAGCATGAGCCCATCTCATGGAGAATACTTCCACTAACATCGACTGGCTATACACAGCCGGTAAATCAAACAAAGGCAACAACAGATAATGGGTAAGTTCCAAAGCCAGCAAGGCAACCAGAATCATCAACGCAGTGCCTACTGTCACGAACAAAGCACGAGAGAAGAACTTCTCCAATTTCGTAGCCGGCAGCAATAAATAAGAAATACGTTTTTCCTTATTATCCATGCATTTCATGATGCGGGAAGCATAATATATCATTGCCACACTAACCACCATACCAATTATCCCCAACATATTGCCGCAAAATCGCTCAAAAGAATAAACTTCAGGATAGCCTTCTTCCGTCCAGCGTTCTGCCGACCATAAAAAGCCCAACATCGGGAAAAAGCAGGCTGCAAAAATACCCAGCAAACCATAAAGGTTACTTTTCCAGTTTTCTATCAAATCGCGTCGCATGATATGCTGTACGCGTGTCATACTAAAAGTTGTCTCCATCATGTCGTGTCATTTATTTTTCATTAAAAATCGCTTGTATTTTCTCACGTTCCGTCAGCAGAGCATTAAACAGAAGTTCCAGGTTCAACGGGCTCTCTTCTCCTGCAAGATTGGGCCATATCACACTGTTTCCATGCACAGAGGGCTGCACGAAAAGAGCGTCATCTGTCGGTTCATTCATGCCCTGCTCCGCAAACAACAGTTTATCTGTAATGTCTACTACCGAGCGGTTCAACAACACTTCATTTCCGTCAATCACTACCACCTGATCCAGCAAACGGTCAATATCCCGTACCTGATGAGTAGATATCACTACCGATTTCTCTTCCGCCATACCTGAAGCTATCACTTTCCGGAATTGACTTTTGGAAGGGATATCCAATCCATTGGTCGGTTCATCCATCAAAAGCAAAGAGGTATTGGCTGCCAGCGCGAAACACATATAAGCCTTTTTCTTCTGCCCCATGGACAACTCTCCCAAATGAATGTCCTCATTCAAATCAAAATCGGCCAGACATGTCCGCAACAACTCCTGGCTGAAACGGGGATAAAACGGTGCATTCACTTTCACAAACTGCTGTAAGCTTAAATTGGGTAAAGTGAATTCTTCCGGAACCAAATACATATCCTCCAAGGTTACCGGTAGACGCTTTTGTACGTCTACCCCTTTCATCCAGACAAAACCACTTTGTGGACGTAACAAGCCACTCATCAAATAAAGTAAAGTAGATTTTCCGGTCCCATTCTTTCCCAAGAGACCAATTACCTTTCCAGCTTCCATTTCCAATGAGAAATCTTGAAAAACGGAAGCTTTCTTTCCATAACTGAAGGTTAACCCTTCGATTTTTATCATAGACGTGTTCATGTTGTAAATAAATTATATTAGTGTATTAGCTTATTAGTACACTGCAAATGTAATTCTTTTTCTTTAATTTACAAGCATCAACAAAACTTTTAACAAATAAAATGAATTATCTCCAATCGATTTAATTCTTAAAATTACAGGAATAGAAGTTATAAGCCCGATGGTTCAGACCCATGTTCCCCGAAACAGGTTTCTTTCCAGGCTAATTTTCGTACGTTTTAAGCGTGTCTGGATGCTCCGGTAAAGAATGACTCTCCTTTGCGGAGAAAATGTCTCCAGGCACATTTCTGGAGGTCGCCCGGGTGAGGGGCAAGGGAACAGAGGAAAGCAAGGAGAAAAAAGGAAGAAAAGAAAGAAACCGTCAGCAGAAGAAGGAGACCTGCCGCAGAAAGTGCGGACGCAGGCACAGACGCACGGACAGTATGGATACAAAAAAACCCTGAAGTATCTCTACCTCAGGGTCTCTGTTAAAACGGCGACTACCTACTCTC
>CAMFND010000085.1 GCA_945965395.1 uncultured Bacteroides sp. | reverse complement strand
TTCGATACCCTTGAATGCAGATACTGGCAGCAAGTCACCATCCTGAGCGTTGATAGGACGAACAACTTCGTTGATGAATGCCGGATCGTTGTTTGCAGCAGCAGCTTCAACTTCCAGGTTAGCCCATGCCGGGTCAACAGTCAATTGTTTGTATTCACCACCACGGTCAACGGCAGCGTAGTTCTTGTTAACCACGTCTTCACCCTTCTTACCGTAAGACTTCACGATGAATTTCTTCATCTGTTCTACAGCCAGGTCAACTGGAATTACGCCAGTGATACGGAAGAATGCAGACTGCAGGATAGTGTTGGTACGGTTACCCAAACCAATTTCCTGAGCAATCTTAGTTGCATTGATATAGTAAACAGTGATGTTGTTTTCTGCGAAGTATTTCTTCACTTTGTTCGGCAGGTTCTTAGCCAATTCTTCACCTTCCCAGATAGTGTTCAGCAAGAATGTACCGTTCTTACGCAGACCACGAGTTACATCATACATGTGCAGGTAAGCCTGTACGTGGCAAGCTACGAAGTTAGGAGTAGTTACCAGGTAAGTAGAACGGATAGGATGATCACCGAAACGCAAGTGAGAGCAAGTGAAACCACCTGACTTCTTAGAGTCATAAGAGAAGTAAGCCTGGCAGTATTTGTTAGTGTTGTCACCGATAATCTTAACTGAGTTCTTGTTAGCACCTACAGTACCGTCAGCACCCAAACCATAGAATTTAGCTTCGAACATACCTTCGCCACCCAAAGCGATTTCTTCTTTCTGAGGAAGAGAAGTGAAGGTAACGTCATCTACGATACCGATAGTGAAGTGGTTCTTAGGAGTCGGCAATGCCAAGTTTTCGTATACAGAAAGAATCTGAGCAGGAGTAGTATCCTTAGAACCCAGACCATAACGTCCGCCTACGATAAGAGGAGCATTTTCCTGTCCGTAGAAGCAGTCTTTTACGTCAAGATACAAAGGTTCGCCGTTTGCACCCGGTTCTTTTGTACGGTCAAGAACTGCGATGCGTTTTGCAGTCTTAGGTACAGCTGCCAAGAAATGTTTAGCAGAGAACGGACGATACAAGTGTACAGAAACCAAACCAACTTTTTCGCCGTTTGCTACCAAGTGGTCGATAGCTTCACGAGCAGCTTCGGTTACAGAACCCATAGCGATGATTACGCGTTCAGCATCTTCAGCACCATAGTAGTTGAACAAGCCGTAGTGACGTCCTGTAATCTTATTGATTTCGTTCATATATTCTTCTACGATAGCAGGAACAGCTTCATAGAACGGATTGCAAGATTCTCTGTGCTGGAAGAAGTGATCCGGGTTTTCAGCCATACCGCGTGCAACCGGTTTGTTAGGGCTGAGTGCACGTTCGCGGAATTCTGCTAAAGCTTTCTGGTCTACCAGCGGAGCGAGGTCTTCGTTTTCCAGCATTTCAATCTTCTGGATTTCGTGTGATGTACGGAAACCGTCGAAGAAGTTCAAGAACGGAACACGAGACTTGATTGTTGACAAGTGAGCAACACCGGCCAAATCCATAACTTCCTGTACAGAACCTTCACAAAGCATAGCGAAACCTGTCTGACGGCAAGACATTACGTCCTGGTGGTCACCGAAGATACACAATGCGTGAGAAGCCAGTGTACGTGCAGAAACGTGGAATACGCATGGCAAGAACTCACCTGCAATTTTGTACATGTTAGGAATCATCAACAGAAGACCCTGAGAAGCAGTATAAGTAGTTGTCAATGCACCAGCCTGAAGAGATCCGTGTACTGCACCGGCAGCACCACCTTCAGATTGCATTTCCTGAACCAAAACAGTTTCGCCGAAGATGTTTTTACGACCTGCGGCAGCCCATTCGTCTACATATTCAGCCATTGTAGATGACGGGGTGATAGGATAGATAGCTGCAACTTCTGAGAACATATATGAAATATGTGCTGCAGCCTGGTTACCATCACAAGTGATGAATTTTTTTTGTTTAGTCATACAATTACTAATTAAATATGAAGTAATAAAATCGTTATTGTCAATATAAAAATCCAAATAACCATAAAGGTATCTGGTCACCGTGTCCTATTTCCATTTTATGCATAGCATAGTATATGTTCGGATTGCTTTTATACTTGCTTCCTTCTGCACAAATCCGGAAATGCAGCGTATTGTCTACAAGGAAAGAGGTACCTTTATCACCTTTGTTGATTTTGTGGTCTTTCCACAAGGTATTGACAAAGAAGGTTTCCAGCACATCTTGTTCCTCCACCTTTACTGGGTAAATGCTGTACATCAGGTTTGTGTTATGCATCATGATTTTAGCCGGCTTTTTAGGAAAACTTTCCCCTTTCGGATAAACCATGTTGATGAGTCGTGCATCTGCCAGGTATTTTATGTAGTTCATGACTGTGGCACGTGATGTCTGAATTTCATTAGCCAATTGACTGACATTAGGAGCCACAGGACCATCTACCGCTAGCAAATATAATAATTTTTTGATTTTTGACAGATATTTCAGTTCGATTTGTTTAATCAGCAGAATGTCCACTTCAATCATCATGTTCATGGTCTTCAGCAGATTCTCCGAGAAATTTCTTTTTTCAAGGAAAAAAGGATAGAAACCATGATGGATGTAATCCTGGAAATAATTGAGCGGGTTGATGTGTGGTAAGATTGTTTTCACAATATGCTCGTGATTGTGCAGAATCTCATCCAGCGTATAAGCTGAAAAATGATTTCCTGTCTGTAAGTTCAGAAATTCACGAAAAGAAAATCCTCTCAGGTTATATGATTTGACAATCCCGTTCAACTCGGGATTCTCATCTTTCAGGCGCATTACAGAAGAACCGGTAAATACAATTTTCAGTTGCGGATAACGTTCATAGCATGTACGCAAATCATGACTCCAGTCTGGAAGCTTGAAAACCTGATCAATAAGCAGGACTTTTCCCCCTCTTTTAACAAATTCCCCGGCAAAGTCTACTAAACTGTATTGTGAAAAGTAGAAATTATTCATGTTTACGAACAAGCAGGAACGGTCAGTCCCGAATTTTTCTTTTGCATATTGTAAAAGAAATGTGGTCTTGCCTACCCCTCTTGTACCTTTTATACCAATCAAGCGATCATTCCAGTCTATTTCATCCATGAGATCACGGCGAACAGGAGCGTTGGTATGTTCAACCAAATAATTATGTGTTCTGTAAAATGCTTCCATGAATTCTGTTTCTAGGCTGCAAATATACGAATACTTCATAATATTGCAAACTGGAGTTGTCAAAAATTCATCTTTTGATTAAGTTTTTTTGAATCTCTTCTGGTTCGTCAAAGGTGGGGATTTGTTGGTTTGCTTTTCAGGTATAGATTCTCGATTTGATAATTTGTAAGGAGGGGAATTGTCCGGAACTTTTAGCTGTAAAAACAGCATAACTTTTGCTTAATAGTCTATTATTTTAGGATGACTTTATGCAAAGTGTCTACTGTCCCAGTTTATAAAAAGAAAAAACGTCTGGTTATATCAGCAAAAGTCAATTCTCAGTACTTTCAAAGAAGTACTACAGTACTCCCGTGAAAGTACTGAAGTACTTCATAGGCAGTACTACAGTACTTCTTCGGGAGTACTGGAAACTTGCTTCTGTTTGTTTTTGGGGAGGGAGAATTAGAATTGATAATTCTTTTCCACCCAGTCGATGAATGCTTGGTTCACCTGGCGTGTTCCTCCCGGGGTAGGATAGTCTCCACTAAAATACCAGTCTCCCGGATGGGCCGGACATGCCTCATGTAGTCCTTCCAACGTTTGGTAAACAATCTGTACTTTTGCCCGCGTAGTGGCAGGAGTCAGTAATGCAGCAATCTTTTCTGATATTTCTTCATCGCTGAAAGGAGCATAAATTTCCTTTACGTAGTTGCGCATTTTTTCTTTAGGCAGGTTCAGCTGTTCTTTTGACTTTCTATAGGCGTATTCGATGACGTGCTGCATGTCGCGTTCTTCCAGCAGAGCGATGGCAGCCTTGAAAGCGATGAATTGCTCCATGCTGGCCATGTCGATGCCATAGTAATCCGGATAGCGGACTTGTGGTGAGGAGGATACGATGACAATCTTTTTGGGTTGCAGACGGTCGAGAATGCTGATGATACTTTGCTTCAAGGTCGTTCCTCGTACGATGCTGTCGTCGATGATTACCAGGTTGTCTTCCTGTGACACAAGGCTTCCGTAGGTAATATCGTATACGTGAGCTGCCAGGCCGTTACGGGTATTTCCTTCTGCAATAAAGGTACGCAACTTAATATCCTTGATGGCTACCTTCTCGCTTCGGATGCGTTGAGAAAGAATTTGTTTCAGCTCTTCATGGTTCGGTGTGTGCCCCATAGCTTCGATTTGCTTGATTTTAAGTTGATTCAGGTAATTGTCCAGTCCTTCCAGCATTCCATAGAAAGCCACTTCGGCTGTATTGGGAATGAATGAGAATACGGAATGGGCAATATCATGATTGACTGCTGAGAGAATCGGTTCAATCAGTTTTTCTCCTAATTTTTTACGTTCTCGGTAAATATCTACGTCACTTCCCCGGCTGAAGTAGATGCGTTCAAAAGAGCAGGGTTTTAATTTCCCAGGTTTGTTGATTTGTGCCAATCTGAGTTGACCTTTTTTGTTGACCAATACGGCCTGTCCTGGCATCAGTTCATGGATGCTTTCAGCTGGGATGTTCAGTACCGTTTGAATGACTGGGCGCTCCGAAGCTAATACCATAATTTCATCATCCTGATACCAGAACGCCGGGCGAATACCCCATGGGTCGCGTACGGCAAAGGTCTCGCCGCTTCCTGTCATTCCGCAGATGACGTAACCTCCATCCCAGGATGGGGAAGATGTTTTCAGTACGTTTGTCAGGTCAATCCGGTCTTCAATGGCATGCGTGATGTCCATTCCCTTCAAGCCTTCTTCTTTGCACTGGTTGTAAAGGCGCTCCACTTCTCTGTCCAGCCGGTGACCTACCTGCTCCAGCATGATATAGGTATCTGCGTATTTACGGGGATGTTGTCCGGCTTCAGTAATATCGGCAAAGATTTCGTCTACATTGGTCAGATTGAAGTTACCGCACAATGCCAGGTTCTTGGCACGCCAGTTGTTGCGGCGAAGAAATGGATGAACATACGAGATACCGCTTTTTCCGGTGGTTGAATAACGCAGGTGTCCCATGTAAAGTTCTCCGGCAAAGGGCAGGCACTTCTTTGCAAATTCAGCATCGTGCAACTGTTCTTCCGTTAAATCTTTGTATTGTTGATGAACGTTGTTGAAGATTTCTGTAATGGCTCCTGCTCCGAGTCCTCTTTCACGGAACATGTATTCCTCTCCAGGGTTGGCTTGCAGTTTTACGCAGGCTAATCCTGCAGCTTCTTGTCCTCTGTTGTGCTGCTTCTCCATCAGCAGATAAAGCTTGTTCAAGCCATACATCCATGTACCATATTTTTCCTGATAATATTCCAGTGGTTTCAGGAGTCGGATAAGAGCGACTCCGCATTCATGTTTTAATGTTTCCATCTGTATTTTGTTTTCAAGCCATATTATAATTTTCGTTTACAAAATAACAGACAATTATTAAAAGAGGTATGTGCTGTGCCTGAAAAAATACATTGTTTCTGTCTTTTTGTGATAAATGTAATCAAAAAGTATTTATTCTGTTTTATTCTGAAACTTTTCTGCTTGCTATATAAAGAAAATGAAAGCTCTGGTTATGGTAGATGAAAATATTGTAATGAAAAATCCTATAAAAGTGTCATATTGGAAGTGATATTATTATTTTTGTGGACAAATAGAATGTAAACTCTGTTTTGGGTATTAATAATGAAAGATAAAATGAGGTTAGCAGGAAAATTTATGAGAAAAGAAGAGCAGGAAGTAACAGAATGTCATCAGACATCTTCCGGGCTTTATCAACCGGAGTACGAGCACGATGCTTGTGGAGTAGGTATGATTGTAGACATTCATGGTAATAAATCACATGAATTGGTGGATGCAGCCTTGAAAGTCTTGGAAAATATGAAACATCGTGGCGCAGAAGGCGCAGACAACAAGACGGGTGACGGTGCAGGTATTATGCTGCAGATTCCACATGAGTTTATATTGTTACAAGGAATTCCAGTGCCTGAAAAGGGGAAATATGGTACGGGATTGGTTTTTCTTCCGAAAGACGCGAAGGAACAGGAGTCCATTCTGAGCATCCTGATTGAGGAGGTAGAGCGTGAAGGCTTGTCATTGATGCACTTGCGCTCCGTGCCCGTGAATTCTTCTATCTTAGGAAAAAGTGCGTTGGAGACTGAACCAGACATTAAGCAGGTGTTCATTACCGGGGCAACCGACCTGAAAAACTTTGAACGTACCTTATATATTGTACGTAAAAAGATTGAACGCCGTGTACATCATAAGGACTTTTACATTGTTTCCTTGTCCAGTAAAAATATTATATATAAAGGTATGCTGTCTTCGGTACAGGTGCGTGAATATTTCCAGGACCTTACCCAGCCTTACTTTACCAGCGGACTGGCCATCGTACATTCTCGTTTTAGTACGAATACATTTCCGACCTGGAGTTTGGCACAGCCTTTCCGCTTGTTAGCCCATAATGGAGAAATCAATACCATTCGTGGAAACAGAGGATGGATGGAGGCGCGTGAAAGTGTACTTTCCACTCCTTTATTAGGTGACGTGAAGAAAATAGGTCCGATTATACAGCCGGGAATGAGCGACAGTGCCTCACTTGATAATGTGTTGGAGTTTTTCGTGATGTCAGGATTGAGCCTGCCGCATGCCATGGCTATGCTTGTGCCAGAGTCATTCAATGACAAGAATCCGATTAGTGAGGAGCTGAAGGCGTTTTATGAGTACCATTCCATTTTGATGGAACCTTGGGACGGACCGGCTGCCTTGTTGTTCAGCGACGGACGTTATGCAGGTGGTATGCTCGACCGTAACGGTTTGCGTCCGGCGCGTTACCTGATTACCAAAAATGATATGATGGTGGTAGCCAGCGAAGCTGGAGTCATTAATTTTGAACCTGAAGCCATTAAGGAAAAAGGCCGTCTTCAGCCAGGCAAGATATTGTTGGTAGATACCCAGGAAGGACGTATTTACTACGATGGCGAACTGAAGAGCCAGTTGGCAGCTTCCAAGCCTTATCGTCAGTGGCTTTCTACCAACCGTATTGAACTGGATACATTACGCAGTGGCCGTAAAATTTCCAATTCTGTACCTGATTATGAACGTCGCCTGCGTGCATTCGGATTTACTCGCGAAGACATAGAACGTACACTTACTCCAATGTGTATGAATGGGGCCGAACCTACAGCTTCTATGGGTAACGATACTCCTCTGGCAGTGTTGTCCGACAAGCCTCAGATATTGTTCAATTATTTCCGTCAACAGTTTGCTCAGGTGACCAATCCGCCAATCGACCCGATACGTGAGGAACTGGTGATGTCGCTGACGGAATATATCGGAGCTGTAGGAACCAACATCTTGTTGCCGAGTGAATCGCATTGTAAGATGGTGCGTCTGCCACACCCGATTCTGAACAATACGCAGCTTGATATTTTGTGCAACATTCGCTATAAAGGGTTCAATACCGTGAAGTTGCCGATGCTGTTCGATGCAGCAAGAGGGGCGGAAGGTCTGCGTGAGGCATTGAATGAGTTGTGCAAGAAAGCCGAGGCGGCAGTGGATGAAGGGGTAAACTACATCATTCTTTCCGATCGTGAAATTGATGCAGCACATGCAGCCATTCCTTCTTTGCTGGCTGTAAGTGCCGTACACCATCACCTGATTTCTGTACAAAAGAGAGTACAGACCGCATTGGTGGTAGAAAGTGGAGAAATTCGGGAAGTGATGCACGCTGCCTTGTTGCTGGGATATGGAGCGAGCGCCATCAATCCGTATATGGTATTTGCTATTCTGGATGACATGGTGAAGAAAGGCGATGTGCAGTTGAATTATGAAACTGCCGAAAAGAACTACATAAAAGCCGTTTGCAAGGGACTCTATAAAGTAATGAGTAAGATGGGTATCAGTACGATACGTTCTTACCGTGGAGCCAAGATTTTTGAAGCCGTTGGTTTGGGCAGTGAAGTGCTTTCTACTTACTTCGGTACTCCTTCTTCATCCATTGGAGGTGTCGGATTGGAAAGCATTGCCAAAGATTACCAGGCGTTCCATGATGCAGGTTTTGCAAAAGAGGTCGACGATTTGTTGCCTTACATCGGCCAGTTCTCCTACCGTAAGGATGGCGAGAAGCATGCCTGGAATCCGGAAACTATCAGCGCTTTGCAGTTGGCCACTCGTTTGGGAAGTTATGCAAAGTTCAAGGAATATACGCGTCGGGTAGATGAAAAGGAAAGTCCGATATTCTTGCGTGACTTCTTCTCTTTCCGACGTAATCCGATTCCATTGGAAGATGTAGAGCCGGTAGAGGAAATTGTAAAGCATTTTGTAACGGGCGCCATGTCTTTTGGTTCTATCAGTAAAGAGGCGCATGAAGCCATGGCACTGGCCATGAACAAGCTGAACGCCCGTAGTAATACGGGTGAAGGAGGAGAGGATTCCGACCGTTTCCATGAAACCTACGATGGCATTTCCTTGTGCAGTAAGACCAAACAGGTCGCTTCCGGACGTTTCGGTGTAACCACTGAATATTTGGTGAATGCCGAAGAAATTCAGATTAAGGTAGCGCAGGGTGCTAAACCGGGTGAAGGTGGACAGCTTCCGGGATTCAAGGTGAATGAAGTCATTGCCAAGACGCGTCATTCTATTCCGGGTATTTCGTTGATTTCGCCTCCCCCTCATCATGATATTTATTCAATTGAAGACTTGGCTCAGTTGATATTCGATTTGAAGAATGTGAACCCGAAAGCCAAAATCAGTGTGAAACTGGTGGCTGAAAGTGGTATTGGTACCATTGCAGCCGGTGTGGCAAAAGCAAAGGCTGATTTGATTGTCATTTCAGGAGCAGAAGGTGGGACAGGAGCTTCTCCGGCCTCTTCCATGCGCTATGCCGGTATTTCTCCGGAAATCGGTCTGAGCGAGACACAGCAGACACTGGTACTCAACGGACTCCGTGGTCAGGTACGTTTGCAGACTGACGGACAGTTGAAGACTGGACGTGACATCATCAGCATGGCTTTGCTGGGAGCAGAAGAGTTTGGATTCGGAACTTCTGTATTGATTGTTTTGGGATGTGTCATGATGCGTAAATGTCATGCCAATACATGCCCTGTCGGGGTAGCTACACAGGATCCGCAGTTGCGGGCACATTTCCGCGGACATTACCGTTATGTAGTCAACTTCTTCCGTTTCCTGGCACAAGAGGTACGTGAATACCTGGCAGAGATGGGATTCTCCCGTTTGGAAGACATTGTGGGACGTACGGATTTGATTGAGATACGCCCGACAACTCATGAAAAGGCTTCATTGCTCGATTTCAGTAAATTGTTGCACAGAGTCGATAACGGAGCTGCTTTACATAATGTAACGGAACAGCGTCATGAGATAGACCACGTGAAGGATGTCAGCATGCTGGCTGCTGCACGCGAAGCACTGGAAAACCGTAAGGAGGTATCGTTGGAATATGCCATATCCAATACCGACCGTTCAGTAGGAGCCATGCTTTCTGGAGCTGTTGCTGCCAAGTATGGACAGGCTGGATTGCCCGCACAGACCATCCAGGTGAAGTTCAAAGGTTCAGCCGGACAGAGTTTCGGTGCTTTCCTTCCGCATGGGGTCAGCTTCAAGCTGGAAGGTGAAGCGAACGACTATCTGGGTAAGGGTTTGAGTGGAGGACATATTTCGGTACAGCCTCCGGTAAGAAGTAATTTCCTGGCCGAAAACAACGTAATCGCTGGTAATACCTTGTTGTATGGTGCCACAAGTGGAGAGGTGTATATCAATGGTTGCGTAGGTGAACGTTTTGCCGTACGTAACTCCGGAGCCATTGCAGTAGTAGAAGGAGTAGGCGACCATTGCTGTGAGTACATGACCGGCGGACGAGTAGTCGTACTGGGTAAGACCGGACGTAACTTTGCTGCAGGTATGAGTGGGGGAGTTGCTTACGTATGGGATAAAGACCGCAACTTCGATTATTTCTGTAACATGGAAATGGTAGAACTTTCTCTGTTGGAAGATGCTACAGCCCGCAAGGAACTGCATGAACTGGTTCGTCAGCATTATCTGTACACCGGTTCTCAACTGGCACGTACGATGTTGGATAACTGGAGCCGTTATGTGGAAGAATTTATTCAGGTAACTCCGATTGAATACAAGAAAGTGCTGGCTGAAGAGCAGATGCGCAAACTGCAGCAGAAGATAGCCGAAGTACAGCGTGATTATTGATTAATTGTTGAACAGTAAAAAACTAGATATATGGGAAATCCAAAAGCATTTCTGACCGTTCCCAGACAAGAAGCCGGATACCGTCCGGTACACGACCGTATCATGGACTTCAGTGAAGTGGAACAGACGTTGAACACAAGCGAGCGAAAGCTCCAGGCATCGCGGTGTATGGACTGTGGTGTACCTTTCTGCCATTGGGCATGTCCGTTGGGCAATCGTCCTCCGGAATTCCAGGATGCCATGTACAAGGGAAAATGGAAAGAAGCTTATGAGATACTTACCGGAACCAATGATTTTCCGGAGTTTACCGGCCGTATATGTCCGGCATTGTGTGAAAAGAGTTGTGTGTTGAAGTTGAGTATGGATGCACCGGTAACCATTCGTGAAGATGAAGCTGCCATCATTGAAGCTGCTTTTCGTGAAGGGTACGTACAGCCTCGTCAATATGAACGAAACGGAAAATCTGTGGCTGTCATCGGTTCCGGACCTGCAGGACTGGCTGCCGCCAATCAGTTGAACCGCAGAGGATATGCGGTGACGGTGTTCGAAAAACTGGAATATGTGGGAGGCTTGTTGCGGTTTGGTATTCCGAATTTTAAACTCAGCAAGTCGGTTATCGATCGCCGGGTGGCAGTGATGGAGGCAGAAGGGATCACTTTCAAGGTCAATGCTGATATTGACGTGACAAACCTTCCCGAAGGATTTGATGCATATTGCATTTGTACGGGTACGCCGCAGGCACGCGATTTGAATATCCCCGGACGTGAACTGAAAGGTATTCATTTTGCCATGGAGATGCTGGCGCAGCAGAACCGCGTGCTGGCCGGGCAGCGTATTCCTGAGGAAGAACGCATCACGGCAAAAGGCAAGCATGTGCTGGTAATTGGAGGTGGAGATACGGGTAGTGACTGTATCGGAACAAGTAACCGTCAGGGAGCACTCAGTGTGACGCAGATTGAAATTATGCCGAAGTCTCCTGTAGGTCATAATCCGAATACTCCGTGGCCGCAGTGGCCGGTGGTTCTCAAAACCAGCAGCAGTCATGAAGAAGGATGCATACGTCGGTGGAGTCTGACTTCCAACCGCTTCCTGGAAGAAGACGGGAAAGTGTGTGGTGTAGAAGTGGAAGAAGTGGAATGGACTCCGGGAGCCGAAGGAGAACGTCCGGTGATGAAGCCGACTGGGAAGAAAGAAGTCCTGAAAGCCGATTTGGTATTGCTGGCGATGGGATTCCTTCGTCCGGTACAACCTGAATTCCCGGCAAATGTTTTTGTGGCCGGTGATGCAGCTACCGGAGCCAGTCTGGTTGTGAAGTGCATTGCAGGCGGTCGGAAGGCCGCAGCCGACATTGATGCATATTTAAGCCGAAAATAATTGATTACATACAAAATATAAATACAACTTTACGATTATGTGTGGCATTGCAGCTATTTTAAATATCAGAAAACAGACTCCAGAGTTGCGTGAAAAAGCATTGGCCATGGCTCGAAAGATTCGTCATCGTGGTCCCGACTGGAGTGGAATTTATTGTGGGGGATCGGCTATCTTAGCGCATGAACGTTTGTCGATTGTAGACCCGCAGAGTGGCGGACAACCATTGTACTCACCCGATAAGAAAGTGGTACTGGCCGTGAACGGAGAAATCTACAATCACCGTGAGATTCGTAAGGAGTATGCCGGAAAATATGATTTCCAGACAGGAAGTGACTGTGAAGTAATCTTGGCACTTTATCAAGAATACGGAATACATTTTCTGGAAAAGCTGAATGGTATTTTTGCATTCGCGCTGTACGATTCAGAAAAAGATGAGTTTCTCATCGCTCGCGACCCTATCGGGGTGATTCCACTTTATATTGGTTATGACAGCGATGGCAAAGTCTATTGTGCCAGCGAACTGAAAGCGTTGGAAGGTTTTTGTGAACGCTATGAACCCTTTTTACCCGGACATTGTTATTATAGCAAGGACGGGAAGATGACCCGCTGGTACGTTCGCGACTGGACTCAGTATGAGGCAGTAGCTGATGCACCGGCATCGGTAAGCGCTTTGCGGGAAGGCTTGGAAAAAGCCGTACGTGAGCAACTGATGAGTGATGTACCCTACGGCGTATTACTCTCTGGAGGTCTGGACAGTTCGGTCATTTCTGCCATTGCCAAGCGTTATGCAGCCCGCCGTGTGGAAACGGATGGAAAGATGGCGGCATGGTGGCCTCAGCTTCATTCCTTTGCCATTGGTCTGGAGGGAGCCCCCGATTTGGCCAAGGCACGTGAAGTGGCTGATTTCATCGGTACTGTGCACCATGAAATTCACTACACCATTCAGGAAGGTCTCGACGCACTTCGCGATGTGATTTATTACATTGAGACTTACGATGTAACGACAGTCCGAGCTTCTACGCCTATGTACTTGCTGGCTCGTGTCATCAAGAGTATGGGCATCAAGATGGTGCTTAGTGGAGAAGGAGCAGATGAAATTTTTGGTGGTTATCTGTATTTCCACAAAGCTCCCGATGCACGAGCTTTCCATGAAGAGACTGTACGTAAATTGTCTAAGCTTTATTTGTATGATTGCTTGCGGGCCAATAAATCATTGGCAGCTTGGGGAGTAGAAGGACGTGTGCCGTTCCTTGACAAGGAATTCTTGGATGTGGCCATGCGGTTGAACCCGAAAGCCAAGATGTGCCCCGGAAAAACCATCGAAAAGAAAATCGTACGCGAAGCTTTTGCCGACTTGTTGCCTGAAAGCGTAGCATGGCGTCAGAAGGAACAGTTTAGTGACGGTGTGGGATACAGTTGGATTGATACGCTGAAGGAATTCACGGCAAAAGAGGTATCCGACGAACAGATGGCGCATGCGGCTGAACGTTTCCCGGTGAATCCTCCTCGCAACAAGGAAGAGTACTACTATCGCTCTATTTTTGAGGAGCATTTCCCGAGTGAAAGTGCGGCTAAGAGTGTTCCCAGTGTACCGAGTGTGGCTTGTTCTACAGCGGAGGCACTGGCTTGGGATAAAGCTTTCCAGCATATCAATGAGCCGAGCGGACGTGCGGTAACCGATGTACATGAAGAGGGATACAAAAACTAAACTGATTATCAGATATGAAAATAGAATTTACAAAAATGCATGGTTTGGGTAATGATTACATCTTTGTGAATACGATGAAATACCCGCTGACTAATCCGGAAGAAAAGTCCATAGCCTGGAGTCGTCCTCATGCGGGGATAGGAAGTGACGGACTGGTGCTGATTGGCGATTCGGACAAGGCTGATTTCAGCATGCGTATTTTTAACGCGGACGGTTCTGAGGCCAAGATGTGCGGAAATGCCAGTCGCTGTATCGGGAAGTATTTGTATGAATATGGACTGACTACGAAGACGGATATTCTGTTGGATACGCTTTCTGGTATCAGGGAACTGCATTTGCAGGTGAAGGAAGGAAAAGTAGAGTCTGTTCGGGTGGATATGGGAATTCCTGCCGATATTCACTGGGTAGATTTGGGCGATGCTTATCCCTTTCGGAAAGGAGTGGCCGTGTCAATGGGAAACCCTCATCTGGTTATTTTTGTAGATAAAATGGAAGAGGTGGCTCTTGCAGAAGTAGGACCGGTGCTTGAACGTCATCCGCTTTTCCCGGATCGGGTAAATGTGGAGTTCGCTCAGGTATTGGACATAGAAAACATACGCATGCGGGTATGGGAAAGAGGATCCGGTATCACACAAGCTTGTGGTACGGGAGCATGTGCTACCGCTGTGGCAGCAGCTTTTTCCGGACAATGCGGCTCCCACGCAACAGTCTGTATGGATGGAGGTGACCTGACCATCGACTGGGCGGGAGAGGGACAGCATTTGTATATGACAGGCCCCGCAGTGAAAGTATTTGACGGAACAATCGAATTAAAAGAGTAAGACAAGATATATGATACAAGTAAACGATAATTTCATCAAGTTGCCCGGAAACTATCTGTTTTCGAGCATTGCTAAGAAAGTGAATGCCTTTAAATCGGCTCATCCGGAGGCTGCACTTATCCGATTAGGAATTGGCGACGTGACTCGTCCGCTTCCACCGGCTTCTATCAAAGCCATGCACCGTGCGGTAGACGAACTGGCCAATGCCGGAACCTTTCATGGGTACGGTCCTGAACAAGGATATGATTTCTTGATTCAGGCTATTCTGGAACATGATTACCGCTCGCGTGGAGTAGAATTGCGTCCGACAGAAATTTTTGTGAGTGACGGGGCTAAAAGTGACACCGGTAATTTTGGAGATATTTTAGGCATAGGCAATAAAGTTGCAGTAACAGACCCGGTGTATCCGGTGTATATTGACAGTAACGTCATGGCCGGGAGAGCTGGAGAACTTCAGGCAAACGGGCAATGGAACCGTTTGACTTACCTGCCTTGTACGGCAGAAAACCATTTTATCCCTTCTCTCCCCCAGGAGCCGGTAGACATGATTTATTTGTGTTATCCGAACAATCCTACGGGAACAACGCTGACTAAAGCCGAATTGCAGAAGTGGGTGGACTATGCTTTGGAGCACAAAGCGTTGATATTATATGATGCGGCTTATGAGGCTTACATTCACGAAAGTGATGTGCCACATTCTATTTATGAGATAGAAGGAGCCCGCTCTTGCGCCGTTGAATTCCGCAGCTTCTCCAAGACAGCCGGTTTTACTGGAGTACGTTGCGGTTATACCGTAGTGCCGGAAGAAGTGAAAGCCATGACGGCTTCGGGCGAGCAAGTAGCTTTGAATCATTTATGGAACCGTCGGCAGTGTACGAAGTTCAATGGTACCAGCTATATCACCCAGCGAGGGGCAGAGGCCATCTATACCGCCGAAGGACAAGCTGAGATTAAGGAAACTATAGCCTATTATATGGAGAATGCCCGTTTGATGCGTGAAGGATTGCATGCTACCGGATTTACACTATATGGAGGAGTGAATGCGCCTTATATCTGGGTGAAGGCACCCGAAGGACTGGATTCATGGAGTTTCTTTGAAATGTTGCTTCACGAAGTCAATGTGGTAGGAACTCCGGGAGTAGGATTTGGACCAAGCGGAGAAGGATTCCTGCGACTGACGGCCTTTGGCAAACGTGAGGATTGCCAGGAAGCAATGAGTAGAATAAAAAACTGGGCCGGACGTTAATCCGACCCAGTTTTTAAAACCGCCAGCCTATCCCGATCGAGAGTGAATGAAAAAATGGGCGCTTCTTTCCGAGGTTCAGCATGTTTCCGTCGAAAACGGTTTCCCGGACGCCCGAGTAAGGGTCAAGGTTAGAGAGGGTGTATCCCAGAGAGATTATCAGGCTTTCTTCTATTTCCAACGAAACGGAAGTTTTCAGCTGAAAGGATAAAGGCTCCGCACGGGAAGTTGTGACTTCTTCATAGTGGTGGGGAGTCCATACACCTGTAGAGTTTGGGAAATAGGCCAGGGTTATATGTTTAGTGGGTGGAAACGAACAAGTGATGCCCGGACTGAATGTCAGGTACAAGGCATATTCCCGGTCATGTCCTAATATCCACGAAGGCGAGTAGAATTGTGGCGCAATTCTGCATGCGAGGTGGGTGGACAGAACCTTTTCATCGTTCAATTCAAAGCGGAATTTTTTGTCAGCCGAGACTCCGTTGAGATGGATGCCATCCAGGCTTTTGCTAAAAAGAAAGCTGACTCCGATGCCGGCATACTTGAAGGGCTGGAAAGTGACAGATGGTTCTACTTCCCATCTGCTGTAATTGTCCAGTGCGCCCTCCAGTTGTATCTTCCAAAGTGGGCGCTTTTCAGTCTGACCGTACACTGACAAGCTACAGATTAGCAAAATGATTACAAAAATTCCTTTCATTTTAAGCTATGTTTTGTTATTTCACCGTTACTTCTTTCTTGTCGTAGAAAACCAGTCTGATTTCTCCTTTGGCGGGAGCGTCATTGTCTTTGGTTTCCAGTTTCAGGATGCGCTTCAGCGTGAGCATATATTTTCCTTTCGGCACATTCTTAAACGAAACTCCGTCACGGCTTTCATTTAATGTACCATAATAAGCGGTATATTCTTCCAAATGTGAGGGGTTGTCCAGCGTGGCCTCCAGTTCTTCATTGGACGCGATTTTCTCACCCTTCCATCCAACCACTTCCTGATTGGCAATCGTGGTAAGTTCCGAAGGAATATGTATTTCATTAATCCATTCCTTGTAGGCATAATTGGTCAGCATACGGGTTTCTTGCTGCCGTTTGCGTTGGAATACGAATGAGACTTGTTCGTCTTTTCCGAGTGCCAGTGAATAGGAATAACCGAATATTGTATTTCCATCAAAATAATGGTATTCCATCTCTTTGCCATTGGCCATGATGGATGCTCCGCCTGTCAGTTTGATTTCTTTCAGGGGTACGTCTTTCTCTGGAGAGAAACGGGCGTAGGTCAGGGTAGGCTGTGAATCAGAAAAAGCTACCAGGTAGCTTTGATAAATAGCTACATTATCGGGTAGATTTTCTGAATTTTCTTCACTGCAAGATACAGTGAAGAAAATCAATAAGCCGTACATCATCCCATAAAGTAGTTGTTTCACTTTCATGAGTCGCGTATGTTTAAATAGATTTACGGCTGCAAAGGTAAAGTGAACAGATGGAAGTCAGGGAAAAATCTGATGTACACAAGTAAAATTTAATCTATTGAAAATTAGATAGTTGATAATTTTTATGATGTACATGACACTTAAAATGCGGTGATAAACTCGTCAAAACTGCTGTTTTCGATGTGCATTTTCTCCTTCAGTCTCATTTTCCGGCGCGAGATACTTCCTTTGGCGATATGGTAAATTTCGGATAGTAACGACATGGGAAGATCCATCTTTACCAGACAGCAGAAACGAAGTTCTTCTTCCGTAAGTTGCGGGTAACACTCCTTCAGTCGTCTGGTAAATCCGTCGAAGCAAGTGTCTGCGTTTTGCTGAATAATGTCCCATTCCTCTTCCGTCAGGTGAAGCGCACCTTGCGAGTTCCTTTTCCGCAACAGAGAAGGAAGCGTGATGGCATTCAGTTGCCGGTAGTATGCTACGCTTTTATTCAGCCGGTCAATTTCCTGCTGCTTCAATTTTTCCTGTTCGTGAGCCAGTGCTACTTCCGCTTCTTTCCTTTTCAGCGTTTCTTCCATGCGCATCCACTGGGTAGCCTTTAGTTCTTCTGTCAGCTTTTGCTTGTGCACGCGGATGCGATGAAGAAGTAAAAGCAGGATAAGAATCACCACGCCTAAGGTGACCGCAATCCGGTAGAAAACCAGTTTGTGGTGTGCTGCCTGCATCTCTGCTTTGTTGGCCCGTTCGCGTTGCAGCTTGTATTCGTGCATATCCTGTATCTTTTCGATGACCATTTCCTTACGTTCGGTACTTAGCGAGTCATGCGACAGAATGTATTTTCGCATGTAGATGTTTTCCTGCTTCTCATTCTGTTTCCTTCCGTACATTTCGAACAGACGGCGATAGGCTTCCGTGCGTTGTTTTAAGGAGGCATCAGACAAAAAAGGCAGGATATGATGCGTGGCCGAGTCAGCTTGCAGAAGAGAGGAAAAAATGTAGCCCTTCTGAAGATGCAAGGCGGCAGTTTCCTTGTCCGGCAAATTTTGGCAGATGGCATTATTGATGTAATGGAAGGCACTGTCCGTCTGTCCTTGTTCCAAATAAATGCGGGAAAGGTAAAGTTCACTTTGTGCGATGGAGACCGGAGTGCCGGAAGGCATATAAGCAAGTGCTTTCTGAAAGAATTCTTTGGCCTTTTCCGGTTGATGCGGCAGGTAAAGCATGGCTTTCTCTTGCCATAAGTTTGCATATACAGACGAGTCGTTCAGGCATTGAGCGATACTTTCCGCAGCATCTAAGAAATGAGCTTCTTCCTGATTTTCTCCTTTAAAACGGCTGATGCGGGCCTGTTCAAGATAAATCCTGAACTGCAACAGACTATCGGTATGAGTATTTATTTCTGTAGATTCAGGGGAAGGCGCTTCAGTTGGGGAGGTACACGAAAAAACGTATACTCCCACGGCAAGTATCCCTATGATGATAAAATATCGGAGTACAGACATAGGTTAGTTGGTTTGGGACGAAGATACTAAAAAACTGCCTTTAAATGTATGTTTTCTGAATAAATAAAGAAAAATTGGGGCTTTTTAAGCACAGAGGAAAAACGTACTTACGTTTGATTGAAAACACAAGTGCGTTTGGATTCAAACGCAAGTACGTTTTACTTAAAACGCTTAGGCGTTTTGTTTGAAACTCTTTGGCGTTTGAGTTGAAATATACTTGCGTTTTTTGAGGGGTGACTTGAAGTACGAAGCGTATAAGGATGATTGAATTTATGACGGAATAAATCATATCACGAGTCTGTGCATTATCAGTAGATTTACACCCCCAATTATAAAACCAATAAATGCATAAAAAACTAATAATTGAAATGGGAATATATGGCTGGTATTGTATATAGCCCAAATACAATATGGAAGACAGCATAAAGTCGTTACAATAGCAGGTATATATTTTTGCCAAATGATAAATTGCAATAAATGGATGAGGAGATGTAAGCTGAATGCTGCAAGACAACAATACCAGTAGATGATTTGTTTTGTATATATACTGATAGTACAACAGATAGATACAATGATAAATTCTTCAGCAACAATTATTGAAAATTTACTTGTATCAACGTTTGATACTTTTTTTATTATTGGGTACAAATGAGGAAATCGTTGGGTTAATTTGATTTGGTTATGATTTATCCATTTTTGTATCATGATTATTTCCTCAAACTCATGTATCATGAAGAAAATTGGAAAAAGGAATATTGTAATTATGACATCATCCATATTATTTGTTCTGATTGAATTCTATATTCTTAATTCGTTTGCAAAAAGAAATCATATATCTTTTAGCTAATCGTACATGACATTTATTTTTATAACGGTCAATATTAATTTTTCGTTTGCCTATGTAAGGATCGAAAATTATAGTATTATAAGATGTAATTTGTTTGATCTTCGTTGTGTTTAAAAGTTTGTTTTATACAAAAATATAAAAATATGGATAGGACTCATCATTAAAAGAATTCATTTTTCATTTGTTATTCTGTTTCTTATTGTTTAGATTTGCTCTTATTGCATATGAAACATAGTAAAACGAAATGGAACATTTGCAGGATAGGCTGTCCAAATGGCAGGTAATGGCTTTGTCTCGCGAGCTGCATCATGATGAGGTTGGCATCGGTAAGATGTGTGACCTTATGCTTTATGCGGAAGATGCACGGTCGGCATACAATGCGGCATGGATACTGTATCATTTACCGGCAGAAGACAAAAGACTTTATGTCTCTCCCTTTTATGATAAGATTGCAGACCGGACAATGGAGCCTTGTTTGCATATACGTCGGGGACTTGTTCTATCTATTTTGATTGACCTGTCTGCGAAGCAGAACTTCAGGACGGATTTGTTTGATTTTTGTCTTGCCCATGCTGCCGACAAGAAGGAATCGGACAGCAGTCGCTCGATGATGATAAAACTGGCTGCAAAGATGTGTCGGTTTGTTCCGGAGCTGGCAAATGAACTGGCGGCCTGTCTTGATATGCTGGAATACGAAATGACGCCAAGCATCGTAGCAGCCAGGAGAAATGCAATGAAAGTAATCGGATTGTTGAGAAAGAAAAATGATGAAATGGAGTAAAATAATTGGAATATGGTGCAGTTTTATCCCGCTGGCCATTTTAAATGGAGGACTTCGTGAATATGTATGGCATCGTTTCTTGTCTGAAAGCGTAGCTTTGGCATTAAGCGGCGTATTACTTGCAGGACTAATTTATGTGGTAACATTTCTGCTTTTACCACGTATTAAAGACTTGACAAAAAAAGATTGTATCCTTGTAGGAGGGTTATGGATGTGTCTTACGGTCTGTTTTGAATTTGGTCTGGGGTTGTCATCCGGTTCTTCTTGGAAAGAATTGTGTCAAGCATATAATCCTATGACTGGAAATCTGTGGGTATTGGTGCTATTGAGTACTTTCTATTCGCCGATGCTTGTATATAAGGACTTAAAAAAATAAGATATGACTAACAATCAGGAAAAATCATCTTTACGAAAAATCCCTAACGTAGGTTTACAGACTGAGCAAGACCTGATAGCTATGGGGTATACCTCTATCGAATCGCTTAAAGGAAAGAAAGCAGAGGATTTGTACGAGGAAGAATGCCGTTTGCGTGGGTGTACGATAGACCGCTGCCAGCTTTATCTGTACCGGGCTTTAGAGTATTTCGTTCATACGGAAAACCCGGATAGAGAGAAATGTAAATGGTGGTATTGGAAAGATGATTATTTTTATCCCTCTCCGTGTGGAGCAAGGTGTGTGGATTGTGCGTCATTCCCAAAGGAATGCAAAGGATGCAGAAAGATAAAAGGTAAGGTGTTCTGGCTTCAGTATACAGGCGATGCGGTATGTCCCATCTGGAAATGCTGTAAGGAACAAAAGCGGGAAAATTGTGAAGGATGCCCGGATTTACCTTGTGGTCGTTTTATGAAGGACCCTTCCATTTCGGATGAGGAAAATGAAGCTAATTTGAAAAAGATGATAGCTAATCTTGCAATGTATAAAAAATAAAATATACCGCATATAATTATGGAAACTGAAAGACTGATACTCAGACCGTGGCGTGAGGAAGATGCCCTTTCGCTCTATAAATATGCCAAAAACCCGGCTGTAGGGCCGATTGCTGGTTGGCCACCGCACACATCTGTAGAAAACAGCCGAGAGGTGATACGTGATATTCTTTCAGCGCCGGAAACTTATGCGGTAGTGTTGAAAGAAACTAATGAACCTGTTGGTAGTGTGGGCATTATGTTTGGAGACAGCGTACACAGCGCTGACATGCAGGAAGGAGATGCAGAAATTGGTTATTGGATTGGAGTTCCTTATTGGGGAAAGGGGCTGATTCCGGAGGCCGTTAATCGCCTGTTGAGGTGTTGTTTTGAGGAACTGGGAGTAAAACGGGGGTGGTGTGGTTATTATGACGGGAATACCAAATCTCGCCGAGTAATGGATAAATGTGGTTTCAAGTTCCATCATACGGAAGAGGGCAAACCTTCTCCATTGGGTGATGTGCGGACAGAACATTTTACTTTGTTGACGAAAGAAGAGTGGGAAAAGATGAATCATTGAAACTATGGATAGCGTGGTAGACTATATTATCCGTCCTTTGTATCCTGAGGAAATCCATTTGTTGAGGGATTTTCTTTATGAAGCGATTTTTATTCCTGAAGGAGTTGAACCTCTGCCAAGGGATGTGGTGGATTTGCCTGAATTGAAGCTATATATTCAGGACTTTGGCAAGAAACAAGATGATTGCTGCTTGGTTGTCGAGTATGATGGTAAGGTGGTTGGGGCAGTGTGGACACGTATTATGAATGATTATGGTCATGTGGATGATGAAACTCCTTCACTTTCCATTTCTTTATATAAAGAATATCGGAATAAAGGGATGGGCAGACAGTTGATGAAGGAGATGATGAAACTGCTGGAAAGTAAAGGCTATCATCATGTTTCTCTTTCTGTTCAAAAGGCTAATTATGCTGTTCGTATGTATTTAAAACTTGGATTTAGAATTATGAAGGAAACTGAGGAAGAATTTATTATGGTGAGAGATATAACGAAAGAAGCGAGTAATTATCAACGTTTTTTGTCTGGTGAGTATTGTAATAGATTGGATTCAGAGGTCTTGAATATGATTATACAGACAAGGGAACTTTTATCAATGCTTGATAATATCACCTTGTCAGAAGAAGAAAGAACAGCATTGTTTATCCGCATGCTGGGCAAAGTCGGACAACATTCCAGTATTGGCCGAAATTTTACTTGTCAGTGTGGTAAACATATTTTTATTGGTGAAAAAACAATCATCAATGACAATTGTACGCTGATGGATGAGAACTATATTTACATTGGCAGTAAAGTTTTGATAGCTCCTCACGTACAGTTTTATACTGCCACTCATCCTGTGTGTTTTGAAGAGCGTTTTGTGGAGGACTGGAATGAAAACTCTGGAGAATTGTTTTTTAGAACGAAAGCCTTGCCTATTACGGTAGAAGATGAAGTGTGGATTGGCGGTGGAAGTATTGTTCTTGCAGGGGTGACTATTGGTAGAGGAAGCGTAATAGGTGCGGGAAGTGTAGTTACAAAATCTATTCCGGCACATTGTGTCGCTGTGGGCAATCCGTGTAAAGTCATTAAATGGTTAAAGCCTAACTATAACATTCGTCCGCTCGAAGAAAAAGACATTTCAGAAATGCAGCACTTGTTCCGTTCTACTGTGCTTAATGTGAATTTAAGGGACTATACAAAAGAAGAGGTAGTAGACTGGGCTTCTTGTGGTGATGACTTGTTGCACTGGAAAGAACTTTTGTCTCAACATCATTTTATTGGGGCTTTTGATGAACAAGGTAATATGGCTGGTTTCTCTTCTATGAATAAAGGCGGGTATTTACATTCCATGTTTGTACATAAGGATATGCAGGGCAGGGGAGTAGCTACCCTGTTGCTTTCGGAAGTAGAAAAGATGGCCAAAGCGTATGGAGTTACTGAAATTACGTCGGAGGTTAGTCTGACTGCAAAACCGTTCTTTGAACAAAAGGGATACAAGGTGGTTAAGTCTCAGAAATGCAGAGCCAATCAGCTGGAACTGACAAATTTTGTGATGTCCAAGCAATTCTTATGTTAGTTTATTTATTTTCCGAAATTCAGTAGGACTAACATCCTTATATTTCTTGAATAATCTGTTCAGGTGGCTTTCATCAGTGAATCCCAGTTCTTCTACTATTTCATTTATTCTCATATCACTATGTAAAAGTCTGACTTCCACCATCTTCATCTTATAATTCAATATGTATTGTTGCATGGTTTCATTGGTCTGCTTCTTGAAATATTTTCCAAGATAATTGGGAGAGATACCAAAATGCCGGCATATTTCTATTGCTTTAATCTTTTCCGGAAAACAGATATTGGATTGTATATATTGCAGGATATTAAGTACCAGATCTGTCGAATTGTCATCCAGTCTTTCAGGAAGAAACATGGCTACATTTCTGGCTACTACTATAATTATAGTATTAATCAATTGCGTAATTATCTCGGTACTATAGATATGTTTATTTCGGTATTCACGCATGATAGCCTCTATCATGGGTTTGACGAGCAGTTTGTCAGTGGTGTTTCTTAGGATACACCCAGGCTGATGGTTGGCATGCTGGAGAATAAACTCCAGTCTCTTAATATTATCATCACCCAAAACAGCAGAATGGATATAAATATCATTGAACTTGATATAGACAAAAGTTGTTCTGGTATGAATCTCAAATGAGTGAATATCGCCGGGGGTAATCAGAAACAGATGTCCGTCATGATACGGAAACTTATGGTTGTTTATCCATTGAATTCCCGTACCGGTCAGAATATATACCAATTCAAAAAATGTATGATCATGTTCTTTCAAGTTAGTATCATCTACCTCACTGAGGGTGATTTCGAAAGGCTGGTGTAAGTTTTCTCTTTTCATGGGCTTGTATATATTCACAAAGATACAGATTACAGGAAAGATATTACAGAGTAAAATCAGAAAACTTGTATAATTTTGCCTTTGTAGTTAAAAGGAAACTGATTATGAAAACAGAACTGGAAAAATGCCTGTCCGGAGAATGGTATGATTGTCATGCTCCTGTCTTCATCGAATTTAAGACGAAGACGCATAAACTGTTATTGGAATACAATGCCTTGCCCTACGATGCAAAAGAGAAGAAGTATGCTATACTGAAAGATATGTTTGAAAATATTGGGAAGAATGTTTCTGTAGGCAGTCCATTTGTATGTGATTATGGATGCCACATAACGATTGGCAACAACGTCAGTATCAATACAGGGTGTACACTGGTTGATTGTAATAGAATTACTATAGGAAACAACGTACTGATAGGGCCGAATGTACAAATATATACAGCAACCCATCCGGTTGAGTTGGATAAACGATTAACACCTGTGGAAACGCCTGACGGAATAAAATATATACGCCATACGTATGCACTTCCTGTAACCATCGAAGATGGATGTTGGATTGGCGGTGGAGTCATCATTTTACCAGGTGTCACCATAGGCAAAGGAAGTGTCATTGGTGCAGGAAGTGTCGTTACCAAATCTATTCCGGCAGATTGTCTGGCAGCAGGTAATCCTTGTAAAATCATCCGTAAAATCAATGTGCCTAATGAACAGGATTAAGTTGGTAGCCTTCGATTTGGACGGTACCATTGCGGATACGCTTCCACTATGCATAAAAGCTTTCAGAATAGCAGTACAACCATATATATCACAGACTCTATCAGAAGGTGATATCATAAAAACTTTTGGTCTGAACGAAGAAGGAATGATAAGAAAGGTGATTAAAGATGAATATTGGAAACAGGCACTACAAGATTTTTATCCTATTTACATAAAACTGCATCGTTTTATGTGTCCACAGCCATTTCAAGGTATACGTGAACTGATTATTCTATTAAGACAAAATAACCTAATTGTAGCACTTGTTACAGGCAAAGGAGCAAAGAGCTGTGAGATTACATTGCAGCAATTGGGGATGAATTCTGATTTCGACAGAATAATAACAGGTAATGCAGAACGAAATACCAAACATGAAGCTTTGAATGAATTGTTGAATATTTACCATCTTTCCCCTGCAGAAATCGTGTATGTCGGAGATACTGTTTCTGATATAATGCAATGTAAGATGGTAAATGTAGTATGTTTATCAGCTGCCTGGAGTGTGGAAAATTCTATCAATGAAGATCTGGAAAGATATAATTCCGGTAAAGTATTTAGCAGTATTGAAAAATTATCAGAATATCTTTTTAAACTCTCCAATGAATATTGAAGATATTTCCGTATTTTTGAAATCATAGTTTAATCTTTAACAGAAAGCATTATGGAACAACAATTTTGCCAAAGTTGCGGTATGCCTCTTACTGATACAAATAAAGGAACAAACTCAGACGGAAGTTTGAACAATGACTACTGTTCTTATTGTTATCAGAAAGGGAAATTCACACAAGATTTCACCATGAACCAGATGATAGAATTTTGTGCTCAATTTACAGAACAGATAAATAAGGAGGCAGGATGGAGTCTGACTCCGGAACAGGCTAAGGAACAAATGAGACAATTTTTCCCTAACCTTAAACGATGGAAAGAAAAAGATGAAAGGACACTTACAGAAAAAGCAACAGGCTTGCTTGCACAATGTAAGGACATTACGATTGCCTCAATTGATACCGAAGGATTTCCCCGCCCGGTGCCAATGTCCAAAATCAGTTCTAAAGGATGTAATGAAGTATGGTTGGCAACAGCTGCCAATTCAGTGAAGGTTACAGATTTCAAACTGAACAACAAAGC
>CAMFND010000084.1 GCA_945965395.1 uncultured Bacteroides sp. | reverse complement strand
GTTTTTCTTCTGTGAATACAAATATTGGGAAAATAAGAAATAAAGGTATAGAATTGACTTTAACATCTAGAAATATTTCTAATAGAGATTTTGAATGGAGCACAACCTTTAATATTTCACATAATTCTAATAAGATTGTTTCTTTGTTTGGAAAGGATACTGATGGTGATGGAAGGGAGGATGACTTAATTGCAAGTAATCTGTTTATCGGTGAATCAACTACTGCTGTTTATGGTTATGTAATCGACGGTATATATCAGTTGGGGGATGATATACCGGATGGTTATCATCCTGGGAATTATAAGATAAGGGATACTAATGGTGATGGAGATATTACAGTTGATGACAGAGTTGTTCTAGGTCAAAAAGATCCTGTCTGTCGGTTGGGATTTATGAATAAGTTTAGATATAAAAACTTCTCTTTGAGTATATTCTTTAATTCTATATTAGGTGGAAAAGACGGATATTTGGGAACTAATTCAAGTGCTTTGAATCGAGGTAATACAAACTCTTTAATTTGGAATATGCCGGCTGAGTTTGCAGCAGATCATTGGTCTCCTAATAATCCCAATGCTACTTATTCAAGATCTACTGCTGCTGGTGCCATTGTCCCAACAGCTTATCAAAGTAGAAGTTTTTTAAGATTGCAAGATATAAATCTGTCATACGATTTTCCTAAATCATGGTTGAGAAATATCGGTGTTGAAGGTTTAGGTTTGTACATAAGTGGAAAGAATCTATTTACGATTACAAAGTGGAAAGGATGGGATCCTGAAGCAGATAGTAATTATTATGGACGTCCTGTAATGAGAAGTTTTACTTTTGGTTTAAATTTAACACTCTGATTAATTATGAAAAAGAGAAATATTATATTGTGCATGTGTATAGGATTACTTTCTGTATCATGTAATGAAAGTGAATTCTTAAAAGAAGCTCCGGAAGATTTTATGAGCTCAGATAATTCTTACGTTACGATTACGGACTTTGATATGGCTATAAATGGATTGTATTATTCTGTTCGTAAAGAATTTTATGGAGTTGATGAAAATACCCCATTTGATTATATTTATGGGACGGATTTACTTTATGACGGAGAGCCTGGAACCATTAATCGTCATGGTAATATGGTTGCAGCATATGATCCGACAAGTAATATCCCTAAAGCTCATTGGGATTATTTATACAAATTAATTTCTGATGCAAATGTGGTTATAGGAAGAGTTGCTACAACAGATTTCACTGAAGAAGAAAAAACTCAATATGTGGCTAAATCAAGATTTTTTAGAGGAATGGCATATCGCACATTAGCATATTTATATGGAGGAGTTCCCTTGGTTTTGGAGGAGGTTTCAACTCCTAAAACAGATTTTGTAAGAGCTACTAAGGAGGAGACATTACGGCAAGCTATGGAGGATGTGAAGTTTGCAGCCGAAAATTTGCCAGATATTACAGCTGTTAAAGATGGCGAAATTTCTTCTTCTGCTGCTTATCATTTGTTATCGGAAATTTATTTAGCTTTAGGCATGAATCAAGAAGCTGTGTATGCAGCCAGTGAAGTCATTGATAATCCGGCATTAGGCCTGATGAAAACAAGGTTTGGTTCTCGTTCAACAGAAACTCCAGGAGATGTTTATTGGGATTTATTTAGAAAGAATAATCAAAATAGAGAAGCTGGTAACACGGAAGGTGTATGGGTAATACAATTTGAGACAAATTTGCCAGGAGGTGGTAGTTCGACAGCCGATCTTAAATTAGATGGTAATTATATGTTGGAACGTCATTGTGCACCAATGACTCGTGATGTAAAACTCAGGGTTACACAACCTGATGGCTCAATTAAAGATTATTCTCCGTTCTTATGGCCTATAGGTGATTATACTGGTGGTAGAGGTATTGGCTGGGGTATATCTACTCAATATTTTAGCAATAAGATTTGGGAAAGTGATTTTGATAATGATATTCGGAATGCAAATCATAATTTTGTCAGAAGATTTGAGGTAAATAATCCGGAATTTAAAAAGCAATTCCCTGATATTGCATATATTGATGTGGATAATCCTCCTGCGAACTTGATTGTTGGACAAGGGGCAAGTATGACAGTACCTGGACGTTATTTATATGCTTATCAGTCAAAGTGTACTACTCCTTATAATCATCCTAGTGAGCTTTTTTTAGATGCCTCTATCTGGCAACTTAAAAGCATTGCGGGTACTACTTATGTAGATCAGTATATGTTCCGATTGGCGGAAACTTATTTGTTGCGTGCAGAAGCATACTTGAACTTGAATGATAAAACAAAGGCTGCTGCAGATATTAATGAAGTGCGAGGTCGTGCTCATGCAAATCCAATATCTCCTGAAGATGTGGATGTAGATTATATTTTGGATGAGAGGATGAGAGAGTTGGGGGTAGAAGAGAAGCGTCGGTTAACATTGATGCGAATGGGAAAACTTTATGATAGAGTGATGAAATGTAATCCTTTTTATGCTAATCCTGAAACAAATGGTGACGGAATTGGTATGCAGGAAAAATATAATGTGTGGCCTATTCCATATTCTGCAATAGAAGCTAATACGGATGCAGTGTTGGAACAGAATCCTGGATATTAATGAATATAATTACTCCACTCTTGTGAGGCTAAGGGTGGAGTTTAAATCTGATAATATATGAAAATAAAAAAGCTGGTATGTATTGGAGTATTGTTGTTTTCGTTTGTTTCATTATACTCCCAAATTATAATTTCTGAAAATAAGGTTCAGTCAACTTCCTTTCCTATTTACACAAATCAAAGTAAAACGACTATTCTGGTAGATGCTTCTGATTATGAGTCTGTAAAAAAATGTGCTGCTCTATTTGCTGAAGATATTGGTCGGGTAACTGGGGTGGACGGCTTAGTTTCTTCTGGTGTTAAAAGTACAAAGGGGTATTCATTAGTATTGGTTGGTACGATAGGTAAAAACAGGTATATTGATTCTTTGGTAAAAGAAGGAAAGCTGGACGTGACATCTATTGACGGTAAATGGGAAAGTTTTATTATAAAGGTGGTAAAGAATCCAATGAAGGGGGTGGATCGGGCTCTTGTAATTGCTGGTTCTGACAGGAGAGGTACTTCTTATGGTATTTTTACCGTATCGGAGGCAATGGGAGTTTCACCATTGTATTGGTGGGCTGATGTTCCTGTAAAGAAAAAGAGATCAATTTATCTTGATACGGAAGAATATGTGTCTCTTTCTCCTTCTGTAAAATATAGAGGTATCTTTATTAATGACGAAGGTTGGGGAATTACTCCTTGGGCTGGTAAAACATACGATAAGGAATTGGGTGATATTGGACCTAAAACTTATGCACGAGTTTGTGAATTAATCTTGCGGATGAAGGGAAATATGCTGGTTCCCGCAATGCATCCAAGTTCAGGAGCTTTTAATAAATATCCTGAAAATAAGGAAGTTGCTGACAGTTATGGAATTGTGATGTCTTCTTCTCATTGTGAACCTTTATTGTTTAATAACGTAACGGAATGGCATAAGGATATACATGGGGAATGGAATTATATGACCAATAAGCAGGGTATTATAGATGTATTGGATAAGCGAATCTTGGAAAACAGTGCTTATGAAAATGTCTATACGATAGCAATGCGTGGTATTCATGATTCTGGATTGGTTGGAGTTCCTAAAGATAAGGAAGTGGAACTGGTGGAGGAAGTAATTCAAGACCAGCGTGGGATTCTGAGTAAATATATTGATGCTCCTATTGATTCAATTCCACAAATTTTTGTTCCCTATAAGGAAGTTCTTGATATTTATGAACGTGGTCTGAAGCTTCCTGAAGATATAACTTTGGTATGGCCTGATGATAATTTTGGTTATATAAAGAAATTGAATACAAAAAAAGAGTCAGAACGTAAAGGTGGAAGTGGAGTATATTATCATATTTCTTATTTGGGTGAACCTCATGATTATTTATGGTTAAATACTACTCCACCAGCTTTGATGTATGAGGAAATGAGTAAGGCTTATGCTACGGGAACAAAGAATTACTGGTTGCTTAATGTGGGTGATATTAAGCCTGGAGAGCTAGGAATGAAAACATTTCTGGATATGGCATGGAATTGCGAGGGTTTTAATTATGATAATATAAATACTCATCAAATAGATTTTCTTGTCTCTGTTTTTGGTGAAAGATATCGTCAAGATTTGTCTGATATAATGTTTGCATATTATAAATTAGGCTTTCAGCGTAAACCGGAATCAATGGGATGGGGATATGAGTGGAATAACGAACATTCACAAGAACGGATAACGGATACCGATTTTTCGTTTACAAATTATTGTGAAGCAGAAAAACGCATGGCTGAATATGAACGTATTTCGAATATGGCGGAGAGTATATGGAAATCGTTGCCTGAAGAATATCAAGCCTGTTTTTATGAATTGGTATTTTACCCTGTGAAAGGTGCTGCATTAATGAATAAAAAAATGCTTACAGCTCAACAGAATCGTTGGTTTGCCCGTCAAGGAAGGAGCATGACAAATGATTATGCCCGTAAGGCCCAGGCTTATCATGATAGTATAGGTTATTATACTAAATTATATAATGAACAGCTTGATGGAAAGTGGAATCATATGATGTCGCTTGCTCCTGGATGGGTTGCTACTTATCAGAATATGCCTCCAATTGAAACTATAAAATTGCCTGATGAGGGAAAGCTTTGTATTCAATTGCCTAATCAGGACCTTACTTTAGGAGCTGTAAATAGCTTACCTGTATTAAACTCATATACCAAGAAAGATACATATATTGACTTGTATAATAAAGGAAAAAATGAGGTGAAATGGAGTACAAAGACTTCTGATAAGTGGATTCTGCTTAGTACAGAAAAGGGTACGTTATGTGATTATCAAAGAATTAAAGTTTCTGTTGACTGGGCTGAGGTTCCTGTAGGAGAAAAGGTTTCCGGAACTATAAATATTGTTGGTAATCAATCGGAAGAGGTAATATTATTGACCGTAATGAATCCGGCTTCTCCATCTATTGAGGAAGTAAAAGGTCTTTATTTGGAAGAAAATGGATGTGTTGTCATTAACCCAGGACGTTATCATCGTAAATATGATAACAAAGATGTAAAAATTCAGTTCATAAATGGATTGGGATATGAAGGGCAATGTGTCCAACTGGGAAGTCCCTTGGCACCAGTGCAAAGTACCTATCGTACCAATGCGACAGGTCGGGTGGAATATGACTTTTATTCATTTAATGCAGGCTCTGTAACTGTGTATACTTATGCGATTCCCACATTCCCGCTGCATTCTGGATGTAGTACGCGATTCGGAGTAATGATAGATGATGGTGTTATAAAGTTTGCATCTAATGATGCGAAAGAGTATTCTAGTGACTGGAAGGAAAATGTGGCAAGGAATAGTTCTATCAATGCAATACGTCTCACGGTGGATAAACCAGGAAAACATACATTAAAATTAATTTGTAAGGATCCGGGTGTTATTATTCAAAAGGTTGTAGTTGATTTTGGAGGTATGAAACGTTCATATCTTGGTCCTGAGGTAACGTTAGTGAAGTAAATTTTTCTGCTAAGATATAGGAATAAGTTTTTATTTTGTATATTTTATTGATAATGTAAATATGTAAATTAATAAGGAATGTCATGAATAAGTTAAAAAAAAGAATATTTCCTCTTTATTTGATTCTGTTTTTATTAGTACCAATTGGCGCTTATTCAAATGTCTATTTTGAAGATTTTCCAGTGGGAGCTAATCCTAAGATTGTAGGAAAGAAGTTGTCGGAAAGATTTTTGCTTAGTAAACATCATCTTTATGGTGATAGAGGAATTCATTATGCAGAAGTTTGCACTTGGTATGGAGCCCTTAGATTTGCAGAACAAATTAATGATAAAGAATTAATTACAAGTTTAAGAAATCGTTTTGAACTGTTATTTTATTTAGAGAAAGATTTGTTGCCTCCTCCAATCCATGTTGATCAAAATATGTTTGGGTGTTTGCCTTTGAGATTTTATAAAATAACAAAAGATAAAAGATATCTGGATTTAGGTTTATTATATGCTGATTCTCAATGGGAATTACCTCAAAATGCACTTCCAGAAGAAAAGAAATGGCATGATAAAGGGTATTCATGGCAAACTAGATTGTGGATAGATGATATGTATATGATTACTATTGTACAGTCTGAGGCTTATTATGCGACAGGGAATAAAAAATATATTAATAGGGCTGCGAAGGAAATGACGATGTATTTAGACGAGTTACAACATTCCAATGGATTGTTTTATCATGCTCCAGATGTTCCCTATTATTGGGCTCGTGGTGATGGTTGGATGGCTGTCGGAATGACAGAGTTACTGGCTTCATTACCACAAACAGATATTAATAGACAGCGAATAATGGAAGGTTATTTGTTGATGATGAATAATCTTAAAAAATTTATAAATAAAGACGGTTTATGGAATCAGCTTATAGATCAGAGTGATTTTTGGACAGAAACTTCTGGTTCAGCAATGTTTCTGTATTCAATGATTATTGGTGTTCAAAATGGTTGGTTAGATATGGATGAATATGCTCCTATAATCCGCAGGGCATGGCTTAGTTTATGTAATTATATTAATGATGAAGCATTTGTAACTGAAGTATGTATAGGAACAGGGAAGGAGAATAGTAAGCAGTATTATAGGGATAGGCCAAGAATTGCAGGTGATTTTCATGGGCAGGCTCCATTTTTATGGTGTGCATATGCTTTACTTAATATAGGAGAGTAATTTTTTAAGAAGGAATCTGCCATAGATGTCATTTTGTTTTTGATATTATATAGATTCTCTGAAAAATGAGTACACGGAATAAATAACGATTTTTCTGTGTACTCTATATATTGATAAATGAAAAAATGGCTGTTTATGAATAAAGTATTTATTTTCTTGTTGGGAATTGTTTTATGTGGGGCTTTAAGAGCACAGTATCCACCCATTACTCCTGCATGGGCATTAGGACATATTGTATGGGAAGATAGCTTAAATACTCAAGATGGGGCCCAGCTGATTGTTAATGAGTATCTTAAACGAGATATTCCTGTAAATGCAGTGATTATAGATAGTCCATGGAGTACTGCTTATAATAATTTTGAATGGGATTCTTCTAGATATCCTAGCCATGATAAGATGATTGATTTTTTTTCAGAGAAGAATGTAAAAGTTATTTTATGGTTAACAGGAGTCGTAAACAATAAAAGTAAGGATACGAAACTACAAAAAAGTTCAACTTTTGATGAGGTTGTCAATGCTAATCTGGGTATTAATAAAAATATGGTTACTCCTTGGTGGAAAGGAGAGGGGATTCATATTGATTTTACAAACCCTCGAGCTGTGACGTGGTGGTCTCAGCAACTTGATAAAGTTTTTAGAGATGGCGTATATGGTTGGAAAGTAGATCAGGGTGAATTTTGGTTTGGTGACATCGTAGAAACTTCTATAGGTAAGATGAGTAATGAGTTATTTCGTCCTTATTATTATGATGCGATGTTTGATTATACAGTAAAAAGAAATCCTAATGCAATTATTATAGCTCGCCCTTATTCTCATCAAGGTGGTTTTGCAGCTAGTGTGGAAAAAATGAATTTAGGATGGTGCGGTGATTTTTCTGGCGATTGGGATGGTTTGAAACTTCAAATACAGAATATTTATAAATCATCTCAGAGAGGATATGGTGCTATAGGATGTGAAGTAGCTGGATTTTATGGTGTAAAGGCTGATAAGGAATCATTTGTTAGATATGCACAGTTTGGTAGTATGACAGCTTGCATGATTAATGGAGGGGAGAATGGAGCGTTCAGTAATCATTTGCCGTGGTGGCATGGTAAAGACATTGAAAAAATATATAAGGGATGCGTTGAATTTCATAATAGTTTGATTCCTTATTTATTTTCTACACTTGTAGATTGTCATCTATATGGTGGTTCTTTGATAAAAAATATGTCTTTTAATGAAGAAAGCCATTTGGTTGGAGATTATTTTTTTACAAAGATTATAACTTCTAAAGGGGGGAGTGTCTCCTTTCATTTGCCTTCAGAAGGTGAATGGATTGATTTTTTTAGTGGTCAGAAGTATAAAGCAGGATCTGTGATTAATCGAATTTATTCATTAACTGAATTTCCTTTGTTTGTGAAGGCCGGTGCCATTATTCCTGTTCAAAGTAAAAAGTATATTAAGAATTCTATAGATAAAAGGTCAGGGGAAAATCATGTGACAATTTTGCTTTATCCTAATGGGGTATCTTGTAGAACTTTGCATTTACCATGTGGAGATGGGACAGAGTATGAAGACTATTTAATTTCTTATGATGATATAAAAGGTAGGCTTAATGTATATGGGAAAGACAATAAGTCCTTTACTTTTGTTCTAAGGGGGATAAATAGTGTTGTGAAAGAGGTGAAAAATGCATCTTCTTGGGAATTTGATAGAAAAAATAAGGAATTAGTTATTCATGTGGAATCTGATAAAACAAATATTGAGATTTTTAAAGAATAGTAATTTATCTATCGATTTCCTCCTATAATTCCACATTTTCATCCTATTTATTGTTCGTATTATCCGTCTATATTTGTTTCTTGGAAAAAGAAGGAATATAATTCTTTTGGATATAGATTTAAATAGGGATGAATATGCGGGAATATAGGTACATATTGTGGGTGTTTGTTTTGTGGCTATGGTGTATTAGAGGATATGTCAATGCTCAGGATGCAACACAAGCTTATGCTTTTCCAATAGAAAGTGTTACATTGAAGGAGTCCTGGATTCAGCGCAGAGAGGCATTAAACATAGAGTATCTACAATCCTTAGATGTGGACAGATTACTGCATAATTTCAGAATAAATGCAGGGCTCCCTTCTTCTGCGACTCCTTTGGAGGGATGGGAAGCTCCTAATATCGGTTTAAGAGGTCATTTTGTCGGTCATTATTTGTCTGCATGTTCTTTTGTCGTAAAGAAATATCATGACGGTATATTAGGTAAACGTCTGGAATATATGGTCGATGAATTATCTAAATGTCAGATGGCACTTGGTAAAGGATATTTGTCGGCATTTCCAGAAAGGGAATTTGATATTCTTGAAACGAAGGCGGAAGGAGTCTGGGCACCATATTATACATATCATAAGATAATGCAAGGGTTATTGGATGTGTATATCAACACGGGCAATGCAAAAGCCTATGATGTATTGTTGAATATGGCCGATTATGTAGGGCTGAGAATGGAGAAACTAAGTGCCCAGTCCATATCAAAAATGCTGTATACCACTCAGGCAAATCCTGCGAATGAGCCCGGAGGTATGAATGATGTCTTGTATAAACTGTATCGGATTTCAAAAGATGAGAAACACCTGAAACTGGCTCAGATATTTGACCGGAAATGGTTTCTGATGCCTTTGGCCAACAATGTGGATATTTTATCTGGATTACATTCAAATACGCATATCGTATTGGTGAACGGTTTCTCGGAATGTTATGAGATTACAAAGAATCCAATCTATTATAATGCCGTGACTCACTTTTGGGATATGCTGGCTTATAAACATGCTTATGTGAACGGGTCCAGCAGTGGCCCTCGTCCTAATGTCACTACTCCTACTTCTCTTACTTCTGAACATTGGGGAAGACCGGGGCAACTGAGTAACACTTTAACAGGGGAAATAGCGGAAACTTGTGTCTCACATAATACCCAAAGGCTTACAAGCAAGTTATTTGAATGGACTTGTAAACCTCAGTATGCTGATTGGTATATGAATGCATTCTATAATTCAATAATGGCCTTGCAAAATGCGAAAACAGGGGAGTATGTGTATCATTTGCCATTGGGGTCTCCCAGAAGGAAGAAGTTTCTGAACAGCTATTCCGATTTCAGATGCTGCAATGGCTCCAGCATAGAGGCTTTTTCGTTGCTGAACAAGAATATTTATTTTCATGATGATAAAAATGTATGGGTTAACTTGTATATTCCAACTGTGCTTGACTGGAAAGAACGTCATATAAAGATTTCTCAGGAAGGAGATTTTATTCGTGATCAAAAAGCGGAGCTGACCGTGGCGTCAGATTCTGCTCAGTTCCTTTCATTGAATCTTTTTATTCCTTCATGGGGAAAAGGAGCAAAGGTGTATGTAAATAATCATTTGCAAGGTGTTGCTTCTGAAAATTCGTTCTTTACTTTAAATCGGGAATGGAGAAGTCGTGATAGCATTCGTGTGCAGTTTGATTTTAAGTTTCGGGTGGAATTGATGCCTGATGACAAGAACACTGTCGCTATTTTTTATGGTCCCTTATTATTAGCTTTTCAAAGTGCGGAGGAAATATCATTGTATGGAGAAAAGGATGATATATTGTCAAATCTGGAGGTTGGTGACAGGGAAAGTTTATTGTTTGTATTGAATAATGGTGGCAAAAAGTATTATTTAAAGCCTTTGTTGAGTATAGAGGATGAGCCTTATAGTGTATATGTTCGTATAAATAAGCTTTATGATGCTGAATGAGGCTATTACTTTTGTATTCATAGATTATTAAGAATGTGTATTAAATAAAAAATTTAGGCATGAATCAGTTTGTAATGTTAGGTTGTTTGTGGTTGGGGGCTTGTGCGACGGCTTTTTCCCAGCAACAGACTAATGGAGTGAATTATCAGTTAGGTCCGATGCCGTCAGTACATAAACCGTTGGCGGAAAATTCTGTTCCGATGGGGAATATTCAGAGTTTTGAAGAGGTAAAATTAGATTTGCCGATAACTTCCGGACCGTATGAACCTACGTGGAAGTCGATTGAGGCAAATTATCCGGGCACACCGGAATGGTTACGGGATTCCAAATTCGGAATCTGGATACATTTTGGACCGCAGTCGGCAGGAGAAAGCGGCGACTGGTATGCCCGAAAAATGTACGTGGAGGGGACACCGGCATATGAAAATCATCTGAAAAATTATGGACATCCCTCGGAAGTGGGATACAAGGAGGTATTGCGCGACTGGAAGCCGAAGAAGTTTAACCCGCAGGCTTTGGTGGATATTTACAAGGATGCTGGGGCAAGATTTCTTATCATCCAGGGTGTGCATCATGACCAGTTTGATATGTGGGATTCTAAATATCAGCCTTGGAACTCTACGCGTCTGGGTCCAAAGCGTGATTTGATTGGTGAATGGGAGAAAGCTGCAAGAAAGGCAGGAATCCGTTTTGGTCTTACCTTCCATCATGAGTATTCCTGGTGGTGGTGGCAAACAGCTTTTCAAAGTGATACGAAAGGTGATAAGAAAGGAGTGCCATACGACGGAAACCTGACACTGGCCGACGGCAAAGGTAAATGGTGGGAAGGATTAGACCCTAAATATCTTTATGGGATTAATTTGAGGGAGTATGAAACGGTGGCTGAGGCGGCCAACTCAAGATGGTCTCCTCCTCAAGCCGGCATCTTTAGCGGGCATTTGGAGTATGCTGAATGGTATGCTAAATGGTGGGCGTTGAGAATGATGGATGCCGTAGATAAATACAATCCGGATTTCATTTATACAGATGGTATAGACCAGCAACCTTTCAGTGGATCTGGAACAGGTACTGGATACAAATGTGATGCCATGCAACGGGTAATAGCGGATTTTTATAATAAGACGCTGGATCGACGGGGAAAGGTGGATGTATTTAGTATCGTGAAGTTCAGGAAGCAGACAAATGGTACGGTCAATACTTGTGAGACGGGAATTCCGGAGAATATCAAAACCGACCAGGCCTGGATTGCAGAGACTCCGGTCGGTGACTGGTTCTATGGACCGAATTTTGTGTATAGCTCAGATGCCGTGATACGTTATCTTTTGGAAATAGTGGCTCGTGATGGTGCGGTAGGCGTGTCTATTCCACTTCGCCCTGACGGCTCTCTGGATGAAGGCTGTGTGAAGATGCTGAAAGAAGTTGGTGAATGGATGCGGATAAACGGACAGGGAATTTATGGAAGCTCTGCCTGGAGTGTACTAGGCGAGGGTAAGGATGGTAAGTTGAATGTGTTGCCTGGCGGATTTATTGGGGCAAATCAGGCGAATCATTCCTTCTATACCACCGATTTTCGTTTTACAGTTGGCAAAGATGGGGCCATCTATGCTTGGTGTATGACTGTGCCAAAGGCTGGTGATAAATTGAAAATCGTCTCTTTAGGAAGTGATGCGGGTATAGGACAAAAGCAGGTGACTTCTGTGGAATTATTGGGAGAGAAGAATAAGATAGAATGGAAGCAAGAGGCTGATGGATTGAGTATTGTTTATCCTGATTCTGCTCATCTGAAAACAGCTGTAGGATTCCGAATCGTATGTAAGTAAACAGATTGAGAATGTGTAACAAAAAATGCGGAACGTATGTCCCGCATTTTTTGTTCTATTGAGTTTAGTTTTACAATTTATACCTCCACTGCTCTAAGGCGAACGACCAGTTCTTTTCCACCAGTTCTACCGTCTCAGGTTTGTATTGGTATTTGTTTTTCTTGTAACCTTTCTTTTTGTTGACGTAAGCTTCGATGTCGGCACGAGCGTCCTCAAAGCCTGGAATCTGCAGTTTTTGGTAGATTTCCTGCGTCATGTCAAAAGCATTGGTTTCGTAGTCTTCAAAGCGGACTTCTACCAGGTTGCCTTCCGGAATGAACTTCTTGTCGGCTTCGTACTTATGGTACAATTTGGCATAAACCGAAAGGATGTTCTCTTGCAGTTCTTCGTTGCTGATGTCCTGCAATTTCAGCGGTTGAATGGTGTTGGTGAAGAAGCTGCGTGTAGATTCAAATACGGTGTACGGGTTACGCATTAGGTAGATGAATTTGGCGTTAGGGAACATTTTCACCAGCTCTTTCACACGTCCGGTATGCGGCGGGTTTTTGCTGAGGAACTGTGTACCGTGAGTGTTCCACAAAGAAATCTTGATGAGTTTGGTAAAGGTTTCTTCAAACACTTTCAGTTCGGCCTCGCTGATGTCATCGAACAACAGGTACTTATCGGCATATTCCTGCATGTGTTTAGGCAGGAACCAGAAGTTATAGTACGTGTAGGGCATCATGTTAGCCAAGGCGAACTCTTCTTCTTGCGGAAGGTCTACGGCCAGTTCCATGTTATCGGTCGGGCGTTTGTCCGGCATCAGCCAGCTCATGTTCTTCTTGAAGAAGGGCTGTCCCCACATCATCAGGTGTGGGAATACTGTTTGATAGGTAGTATTATAGCCGAAGTGCTTGTCGCAAGAGAATACGTTGTGCATGAACGTGGTTCCACTGCGCCAGTGCCCGAGGATAAATACCGGATCGTGTTCCAGTGGCTTGTCGGCCAACAGCTTTTCGTAACGCTTGTCCTGCAGAGGAGCCAGTGTAGATAACAGGCGGCATACAGCCTTGGTCAGGCGGTATTTTCCTTTATACGCAGGATCGATGGTACGACCAGCGGTTATCTGGTTGAAGGTTTTCCAGTCGGCTCCCACTAAAGTATTGATGGGGAGTTTGTTGAATTCAAGTAATCCCATTTCTTTTAATTGATAATTAATAATTGGCAATTGACAGTTGAAAAACTTAACTTGTCAATTAAACTTTTAATTCAATTGCGATACCTTGACGTTCCAGTTCTTTTACGGCACGTTTAATGGCATCGTAGTGTTCTGGAGCAATTCCCAGTTTCGGCAGATTGAGGACAGGCAGTTCCATCTGGTTGTGCATGTCTTTGTCGGCCACCTGATTGATAATCATACCTACTGCACTAGTGTTGTTGGTAATCGGGTCAATCAGGATGAAGGCACCGGTAGCTTTGTTCTTGGTATAAGGGTCGAAAAACAGCTCCTTGGAAGAAGTCAGTACCACATGGGCAATCTGGTTGAGCTGCATAGGAACATCTTCCTTGGCCAGGCGTCCGTTTTCAACAGACAGGTGTTCCATGGTGTTGATATCTACCTTATACTTGATGCTGTCGATACGGGTGCGGCTGGTATTGGTGGTCTGTTTCAGGAAGAAAGATTTTTCCATGTCCATCTTTTCTTCGTCCATCCATACGAGCATGGCTTCGAAGTTACGTCCAATCAGTGGCATGTTGTCCGGGTGTACCAGCATTTCGCCACGGGATACGTCGATTTCATCTTCCAGTGTCAGGGTTACAGACATAGGCGGGAAGGCATAGTCGAGTTCTCCGTCGTAGGTCACGATGCTTTTTATATGCGAACGCTTGCCGGAAGGAAGAGCTACCACTTCATCGCCTTTACGGATAACGCCGGAAGCTACCTTTCCACAGAAACCGCGGAAGTCGAGGTTCGGACGGAGTACATACTGTACCGGATAGCGGAAGTCGTTCAGGTTATGGTCGTTACCGATATGTACGGTTTCAAGGAATTCCAGTAGGGCCGGACCTTCGTACCATGGAGTGCGGTCGGATTTTTCTACTACATTGTCACCTTCAAGGGCTGAAAGCGGAATGCACTGTACGTCGGGAACTCCTAACGGGGAGATGAAAGCGGTATATTCGGCTACAATCTTGTCGAATACTTCTTTTGAGTAGTCTACCAGGTCCATTTTGTTGACAGCCAATACCACGTGTTTGATACCTAACAGAGATACCAGATAAGTGTGACGGCGGGTCTGCGTGATGACACCAGTACGGGCATCGACCAGGATGACTGCCAAGTTGGCGGTAGAACCACCGGTAATCATGTTGCGGGTGTATTGTTCGTGTCCCGGAGTGTCGGCAATGATGAATTTACGGTTGTTGGTAGAGAAATAACGGTAAGCTACGTCGATAGTGATACCTTGTTCACGTTCAGCTTTCAGTCCGTCGAGCAGCAGGGCATAGTCGATGTGTTCACCGGCATTTCCCATACGTTTGCTGTCGCGTTCCAAAGCATCGAGCTGGTCTTCGTACAATTTCTTACTATCGAACAGCAGGCGACCGATTAGTGTAGATTTACCGTCGTCTACTGAACCTGCGGTCAGGAAACGGAGCAGGTCTTTTTGTTCATCTTTTGCCAGGAATTCTTCGATGGACATCTTGCCTCTGGCTTCTCCTTCCATCGGGTTGCCTGATTTGCTTTTATCTAATTGTTCCATGTTGTTGCGTAATTAAAAATATCCTTCACGTTTCTTTTGTTCCATACTGGCTTCCTGGTCGAAGTCGATGACACGGGTTGTACGTTCACTCTTGGTGGTGGTCATCATTTCCTCTACAATCTTTTCGATGGTATCGGCTTCGCTTCCAATAGCTCCTGTCAGCGGCCAGCATCCCAAGGTACGGAAACGGATTTTCTTCATTTCAATCTTGTCGCGGTATTTTTCCGGCAGGCGGTCGTCGTCGGGCATAATCAGCTGTCCGTCCATGTTGACTACCGGGCGTTCTTTAGCGAAATACAACGGTACGATTGGAATATTTTCAAGACGGATATATTGCCAGATGTCCAGTTCTGTCCAGTTGCTCAATGGGAATACACGGATACTTTCACCTTTGCGGATACGGGCATTGTAGATGTCCCAGAGTTCAGGACGCTGGTTTTTAGGGTCCCACTGGTGGAATTCGTTACGGAAAGAGAAGATACGTTCCTTGGCACGTGATTTCTCTTCGTCGCGGCGTGCGCCACCGAAGGCAGCGTCAAATTTATATTTGTCGAGTGCATGAAGCAGGGCCTGTGTCTTCATCAGGTCGGTATGTACCTTACTTCCGTGAGTGAAAGGGCCTACGCCTGCGTTGAAAGCTTCCATGTTGCTTTCTACAATCAGGTTCCAGCCGTATTTCTTGGCATATTCATCGCGGAACTGAATCATTTCCTTGAATTTCCATTTGGAGTCGATGTGCATCAGTGGAAAAGGTACTTTCCCCGGGGCGAAGGCTTTTTCAGCCAGACGGACCATGACGGATGAGTCTTTTCCAATACTGTAGAGCATCACCGGATTTTCAAATTCAGCAGCCACCTCACGAATAATGTGAATAGACTCGGCTTCGAGTTCTTTCAGGTGGCTTAAATTGTATTCTTCTTGCATGGTTATATATGTTTATTTTTTGATTACTTTCGGGAGAATCAGGTCGAGCAGCTGGTCGACAGATTCTTTGAGGGATAATTTTGATGTGTCGAGCGAAAGAGCCGGATGAGCCGGAGCTTCGAACGGAGCAGAGATACCGGTGAAGTTCTTGATTTCTCCACGGCGTGCCTTGGCATACAGGCCTTTTACGTCGCGACGTTCGCATTCTTCTAACGGTGTGCTGACGTAGATTTCTAAGAAATCCTCTTTTCCGATAATTCCGGCAGCCATTTCACGTATCTCATTGTTGGGACTGATAAAAGCAGCCAGAGTGATGATTCCGGTATCGACAAACAACTTGCCGACTTCTGCAATGCGGCGAATGTTTTCCACTCGGTCTTCTGCCGAGAATCCTAAGTTATTGTTTATGCCGCTGCGGATGTTGTCGCCATCCAGGATACGGCACAGCAGGCCGCGCTGCTGCAACTCACGTTCCAGGGCAATGGCGATGGTACTTTTTCCGGAACCGCTTAGTCCGGTAAACCAGATCATGAGTCCGTGTTGTTTCAGCAATTCTTCTTTGTCGGCACGACCTAACATGCGGTCGAATATCGGATAGATATGATTTGTTTCTTGGTTGTTCATATTTTAAAGCGTATTTAAATCAGTTTTAAAACGGCCATATCAGCGGGATGAGGAAAACGGAAATCAGGAACGTGATGATGTTCAGCGGTAATCCGATACGGACGAAGTCGGTGAACTTGTAGTTTCCGATACCTTGTACAATCAGGTTGGTCTGATAGCCGATAGGGGTGGAGAAACTAGCTGAGGCTGCCATGCAAATGACCACGAAGAAGGGCATCGGGTTGACGCCTAACTGGGTGGACAAGGACAAGGCTATAGGGAAAGCCAGTGCCGCCGCCGCATTGTTGGTTATCAGCTCCGTAAAGATATTTGTAATGATAAACAATACGGCCAGCAATACGTAGGGACCATAGTCATGGCTCAGGCTGATGATGTATCCAGCCAGTAAATCTGCTACTCCCGAGTTTTCCATGGCCTTGCTGATAGCGAAAGCACAGGCAATCGTAATCAGAATATCCCATGAAATATATTTGGTATATTTCTGCGGAGGGAATATCTTGCTCCACGCCATAATGACCGTTGTGATAGATACGAAGAAGAACATATCCAGCTTGATGCCTTCGGGAAGGTATTTCTCGATGCCCGGCAGTTCGCCTACCGTAGCTCCCACAATCATGAACAAGAGCAGGAAAAGGGTAAACCAGCGTTTCTTTTTTCCGGCGGGTTCGTATTCCTTTCCGTTGGCCAGCATCAGGAAGACGGAAGATTCTCCCCATGTCTGGATAAAGCTGTCGTCGGTCAGTACCACTAAGGTATCTCCTTCCCGGAAGCTGACTTCGCTTAGGTTGGTATAGGTACGTCCGCTACGGCGAAGTTCTTTTATTTCGGCTCCATAATGGCGCTTGAAATCAAATTCACGGACCTTCTTGTTGATACCAGGGAATCGGGGACCGATTACGGCTTCTACAAGGTGCAGGGAGGAATCGCCATCTTCTTCATTTGTTGTTTCCGGACGGTTGGTGGGCAACAGTTTTTTGGAAAACAGAAACAGATAGATAATACCTGCCAATGCGATGAAGATACCGACCTTTCCTAATTCGAACATGCTGAATCCTTTCATTCCCGCATCAAGAATCATGCTGTGTACCACCAGGTTGGTAGAAGTTCCTATCAGGGTACAGATACCTCCTAAAATTGTTACATACGAAAGAGGTATCAGAAAGTAGGTGGCCGGAAGCTTGACATAGTTGGCCCACCGTTTGATGATGGGGGCAAAAATGACTACAACCGGTGTGTTGTTCAGAAAGGCCGAAATGAAGGCGATACTGGGCAACATGCGTATTTGTGCCTTGAATACGGAAGTCTTTTCCTGAGGAAGCAGCTTCTTGATAAGCTGAGTCAAGGCACCGCTCTGGCGGACACCTTCACTTACCAGAAACAGCATGGCAACGGTAATCATTCCTTTGTTGCTGAAGCCCTCCAGCATTTCTTTAGGGGTAAGAATACCCGTACAGAGAAACACGACAACGACCGAGAACAGAATCATTCCCGGGCGCATCTTGTCCATAATCAATGCGGTCAGCATGGCCACAAGTGAAAGAAGTACGATGATAATCTCGATAGACATAAATTAGTGGGTTATTCTGCAATGAACCAGGGGTTCAGCAGGTCTGTTTTATTGTATTGTAGCGGTTCTGTCTTTCCTGCCTGGTATACTTCCTTCCCGGAAGCACGGATAATGGCATGTCCGGCTGCAGTATCCCACTCCATAGTAGGAGCGAAACGAGGATATACATCTGCATTCCCTTCAGCAATAAGGCATAGCTTTAATGAACTTCCCTTGGAGATTGTTTCCACGTATGCATGTTTTTGCTGCATTTCATGGATGTAGGTTTCCGTTTCGGGAGTCAGGTGTGAACGTGAAGCCACAATAATGAACGTATCGTCTGTCCGGTTGGCATACGGCAGACGTTCGGCTTGCTCCATCAGCGCATCCAGCGACGGGCAAGCTTCTGTATCGGTAATGTCTTTGATTTTGTAGGCTCCCAGTTCAATGTCGGCAAAATAGAGTTCCTGTTTTACCGGAATATAGATGACTCCCGCTTCAGGACAACCATTTTTTACATAGGCAATGTTTACGGTAAATTCTCCGTTACGCTTGATGAATTCCTTGGTGCCGTCTAGTGGGTCGACTACCCACAGCTCTTTCCATTGTTGTCTTTCTTCTGGAGCGATTTTAGCCCCTTCTTCGCTCAAAACGGGGTAGGGAGTCACAGCCAGTGCTTGGGCTATAATTGCATGCGACTTGCGGTCGGCAATGGTCAGCGGAGAATTGTCCGCTTTCTTTTCTATTTCAAAATCTGCTTTCGGATCTGTGTAGACAGACATAATTTCTGCTCCCGCAGCAAGGGCGGCCTGAATGGCCGTGTACAATATATTCTTATCCATAATAGTATAAATCGCTGTAAAATAACTGCTTTTTTATATGTTGGTTGTGGTTTATTATTCGTATTTTCTGTTCCTGATGATTTTTTATAACTTCTTTTAAGAAACCTTGGTCCGATTGTGCGGATGTTTCCAGATTCGCCACATGTAAAAAGCACAGTGTGTGAAGGCAAAAACAAAAGAGATGGTTAGCAGGGTCTTGTCTGCATCCCATCCTACGGTTTGCTGGTGCCATAGTCCGGTAATCACACTTAGAATAGACAAAATAAGTCCGGTCAGGTTTAATACAATATCTCCCTTACGGTGTTTTTGACCGTACTCCAGTTTGCTGTGATGGATTCCGTATGAAGCATAGACATCCAGTCCGATAAGCATCCACAGCACCAGACGTATCCAGGTATCGGCCGGAAGAAAGCTCATCATGCACAAGCAGGTGAGGATACCCATAATCGGAACGAAGGGTACAAAGGGAGTTTTGAAAGCACGGGGCACATCGGGCATGGTCTTGCGTACAATCAGGATAGCTGCGCAGACCAAGGTGAATGCCAGAAGTGTACCGATGCTGGTCATTTCACCGGCTACTTGTGCCGGGATAAATCCGGCCAACAGGCTGACAAGTACCATAAACAGGCAATTGCTGTGTACCGGTGTGCGGAAACGCTGGTTGATTTTGGAAAAGAACGGTGGCAAAAGGCCGTCGCGACTCATGCTCAGGAATACACGGCTTTGTCCGAGCAGGGTGACCATGATTACCGAGCAGTATCCGAATAGAATGGCCAGAATGATGGCTTTGTTCAACCACGGATAAGCGGGTTGTATAACACCTGCAGCATCGGGATACCCCATTTTTTCAATGGCTACAGCTACCGGAGCAATTCCCACTTGTCCGCTGAAATCGGTATAATGGGCTACTCCTGTCATCACATGGGCAAAGAGAATATATAAGATGGTGCAGACCAGCAAGGATACTAAAATACCGATGGGCATATCTCGTTTCGGATTCTTGGTTTCCTGTGCCGCTGTGCTTACCGCATCGAATCCTAAAAAGGCAAAAAAGACGATTGCTGCTCCACGGAAAATACCGGAAACACCGAACTCTCCCAATGTACCGGTATTGGCTGGAATGTAAGGAGTATAGTTGTCATTTTGAATAAACTGCCAGCCGAGTACCACAAAAATCAGGATGACTGCTATTTTCAGAAAGACAATCAGTCCGTTAAAGAAAGAACTTCCAGCAGTGCCTCGCATCAGAATCAAGCTCATGAGGACCACGATAATCATAGCAGGAATATTGACAATGCCCCCGTCCCATGGACACGCTGTGAATGCGTGGGGTAAATCTATACCTACTCCTTGCAGGAATACGGTCATGTAACGGCTCCAACTGATACTGACTGTGGTAGCTGCTACGGTATATTCCAGTACCAGATCCCATCCGATAATCCAGGCGATAAGTTCTCCCATGGTGGCATAGGAGTAGGTATAGGCACTCCCGGATACCGGAATCATGGAAGCAAATTCTGCATAACAGAGTCCGGCAAAACAACAGCCGATGGCTGCAATGATAAAGGAAAGTGTGATAGCTGCTCCAGTATACGATGCAGCTACGGTTCCGGTAATAGAAAATAATCCGGCTCCGATAATTACACCTACCCCGAGAGCTACCAGGCTGACAGGACCCAGCACTCGTTTAAGGGTACCACTTCCAGTTTCTTTGGCTTCTGCTTGTAAAGCCTCTATACTTTTTCGAATAAAAAGCCCCATTTCTTTGTCTGTTTTTTTATTGTCCGACAAAGGTAGGAAAAATTACTGAATATCTTATTTCAGATATTGTGTAACCTTTCCGCTGAGCTGCAGTAAAGAGATTTCGCACATTTTGGTATCGTATTCGGCAGAAAGAATTCGTTCTTCGGCATCGAGCAGACTTTTTTGTGCTTCACGCATTTCAATACCCGATAAATCACCCAGCAGGTAGCGTTCCTTGGCGATTTCATGGTTTTCCTTGGCAGAAACCAGGTTTTGACGTTCCAGTTCCAGCAGACGAAGGTTGTTTCGGTAAGCCTGCCACAGGTTGTTCAGGTCGGCCCGTAAACTTTGTTCCAGTTCATCGCGGGCAAATTGTGCATTGCGGATGGCCAGGCTGGCATTTCGTTTTTCCCGTTTCCGGTTACCGTCGAAGATATTGAATCCGATAGTGACACCTCCGCTGAATCCCCAGTTACTGCGTTGGCGTGTAGCATTTACGTCGTATTTGTTGAGGGTGTATCCGCAACCCGCATTCAGTCGTACGTACGGATAGTTGCGCGATAATACCTTTTTGTAATCTAACTGAGCCAATACGGTATTTTGGTCAGCTTGTAATAAGGAGGCATTGGTTTGAAGGGCCCCTTCCCACAAGTCATTGAATTCCAGGCTCTCGTTTACGTCAATCACAGAATCTTTCACACTGAGCGGGCGGTCCATGTCTTTGGCTGCCATCAGTTCATTGAGATTAATGCGTGAAGTGTGCACCAGTTCCCTTTGTTTGATGTACTGTGCCCGGTCAGCATTGAAGTCGACGGTGGCCTGCTGATAGTCCAGTCGGGAGAAATTCCCGATATGATAACGTTCTTCTACGATACGCAGGCGTTCTCTGGACAGCGACACGGCATAACGGAAGTTTTTCAAACGGATTTCCTGTTGGATGTAATTATAATACTCCGCAGTAAGGCTGGCAATGAAATCTTCGATGGCAATTCGGGTATTGGTGGCACCTTGACGTTCCAGTTCTTTCAATTGCTTGTAAGTGGTGCTGATATTGAAACCGTCAAAGATAGTCCAGTTCAAATCTACGCCAGCATCCAGAGTTTGGTCGTACACGCCACGAAGCTTGGTAGTTTCACTCGTTGCCCGTGCCTGCGTATTACTGTTGTCTGCATTTCCGGTATACCCGGCAGTCAGGTCTACTGTGGGCAAGTAACCGGCATTCCCTAATGTCGCATTGTTTTTACTCATCTGCTCTTCGTTGCGGGTGATGCGGAGTGAATAGTTGTTCGCCAGTCCCTCTTCCAGGCACTGTTTTAGCGTATAGGTGTACTGGGCTTGTGCGGTTATTCCGCCTCCCAGCAGACATATCATGAAATAAATAACCCGTTTTTTCATTTTCTTTCTTTTTTGGCACGGTTTGTCGAAATATACGAATAGATAGCAGGTACAATGTACATGGTTAGGAAGGTAGATACCAGCATACCACCCACTACAGCTACTCCCATGGCAATGCGTTGATTGGCTCCTTCTCCTGAGGCAAAAGCCAGCGGTAACAAGCCCAGGATGGTCGAAGCACTGGTCATCAGGATGGGGCGTAAACGCTGAAGGGCAGCATCGCGGATGGCCTGCATCTTGTCTTCACCTGCTTCTTGTTTTTGGTTGGCAAACTCTACAATCAAAATACCGTTCTTGGCTACCAGACCAATCAGCATGATGATACCAATCTGACTGAAGATGTTCATGGTAATGTCTCCAAAATACATGAAGACCAATGCTCCGGCAATGGCCAGAGGGACAGTCAGCATGATGATGAACGGGTCCTTGAAACTTTCAAACTGCGCTGAAAGTATCAGGTAAATCAGTACAAGTGCCAGAATAAAGGCGAACATCAGGCTGGAGGAACTTTCACGATATTCCTTTGAGTCGCCCGACAAAGCCGTACGGAAGGTATCATCCAGTACGTTGGCTGCAATCTTGTCCATCTCGTCCAGACCGTCACCGATGGTTTTCCCTTCAGCCAATCCGGCAGAAATCGTAGCTGAGATGAAACGGTTGTAGTGATACAGTTTGGGGGGCGCTACCGCTTCTATGAATTCCACCAGGTTATCCAGCTGAATCATTTCACCCTTGTCGCTGCGGATATAGATGGATTTAATATTGGCAGGCTGGTTGCGTTGCTGGCGGTTAATCTGACCGAGAATTTCATATTGTTTTCCGTTCATATAGAAATACCCCATACGCTGTCCGCTCAATCCGTATTGTAAGGTTTCTCCAATGTCGCGTACGCTTACTCCCATGGTACCCGCCTTGTCGCGGTTGATGGTGACACGCATTTCGGGACTACTGAACTTCAAGTCTACGTCAGCCATCTGGAAGGTCGGGTTGTCGTACACTTGTGCCAGGAATTCCGGCAATACCTCCTGTAGCTTTTCGATGCTGACAGCCTGCAGTACGTATTGTACCGGCATGCTGGCTCTTCGTCCACCGAAAGAAGACTGTTGCTGCACGAAAGAACGTGCTTTGGTATGGGTGCGGATGGCTTTCGAAATCTGTTCGGCCACCTGCATCTGCGTATAGTCGCGTTCTTTGATATCTTTCAATGTAATCTGAATGTTTCCGCTACCACTAGATACGCGGGCGGAGACGAAGGCGGCATCCGGTACGATGGAGTCTACCAGCGTGTTGATTTCTTCCGTATAATCGCGTATGTATTCATAGCTGGCCCCTTCTGCCGCACGGGTTCGGATATTGATTTGCGAACGGTCCTCCAATGGAGCCATTTCGGCAGGAATTTCTCCCCATAAATACCCGATGAGCACCAGGGTGAGGATGGTAAACGGAATGGCAATGACACGTTTTCGGAGGAAGGCATTGAGCGAACGGGAGTAGACACGGTTCATTCCTTCAAAGAAAGGTTCTGTCTTCCGATAGAACCAGTTTTGTTTTTCCCTGTGTTTCAAAAGCTTGGTAGCAAGCATCGGGGTGAATGTCAGGGCCGCAAAAGAAGAGATGATAACCGAACCGGCCACCACGAAACTAAATTCCCTGAACAGACGTCCGCTGGTTCCTTCCATGAACACAATCGGGATAAATACAGCCGCCAGTGTAATGGTGGTAGAGATGACGGCAAAGAAAATTTCCTTGGCTCCTTCAATACCAGCCTCAAAAGGCTTCATTCCCCGTTCGATGCGGATATAGATGTTCTCCGTCATGACAATGGCATCATCCACAACCAGTCCCACAGACAAGACGACAGCCAGCATCGTAAGCACGTTGATGGAGAATCCTGCGACATACATCACAAAGAATGCTCCAATTAGGGAAACCGGAATCACTATACAGGGTATCAGTGTCACGCGCCAGTCGCGCAGGAAGAGGAAAATGATGATGATGACCAATACAAAAGCTTCGTATACCGTACTCTCTACTTCCGCAATGGAGGCGCGGATGAAGCGGGTATTATCGAAACCGTAGGTATATTCTACATCATCAGGCAAGTCCTTCTGCATCTGCTCCATACGTTCGTATACGGCATCTGCAATATCAATGTGGTTGGCTCCCGGCTGAGGGATAACTACCACACCGACCATGGGCACACCGTTCATTTTCATATAGCTTTTGATGTCGGCCGGTCCCAATTCGGCATACCCGATATCACTGAAGCGTACTACCTGTCCATTTTGCTCCTTTAAGATGATGTTGTTGAATTCTTTAGCCGTATGCATCTGTCCCATGGTGCGCAGGGTAAGCTCCATGGTATTTCCTTCAATACTTCCCGAAGGAAGTTCTAGGTTCTGGTTATTGATGGCATTCTTGACGTCTACAGGCGTGATTCCGTAACCAGCCATTTTTACCGGGTCCAGCCACAGACGCATGGAGTAACGTTTCTCTCCCCAAATGGACACGCTGCTGACATCCGGAATGGTCTGTAACTGCTCCTTGACCGTTAAATCGGCTATTTCACTTAGCTCCAGCAGCGAGCGGGTATTGCTTTGGATGGCTACCATCAGGATGGGGCTGGCATCCGCATCGGCTTTGGAAACGGTAGGAGGGTCACAGTCGCGTGGCAGGTAACGCTGCGCACGTGATACCTTGTCACGCACATCGTTGGCAGCTGTTTCCAAATCCACAGACAACTCAAATTCTACCGTAATACGGCATTGTCCCTGCTGACTGGTACTCGATAACGAGCGGATACCTGGAATACCATTGATGTTCTGCTCCAGAGGTTCCGTAATTTGATTCTCAATGACTTCTGCATTCGCTCCTGGATAGCTACAGGTCACAGAGATAATCGGGTTATCTACCGACGGATATTCACGTACTCCCAAAGTCGTATAACCAATCAGTCCGAATAGCAGGATGATGATGGTGAGTACGGTGGCCAGTACCGGCCTTCGTATACTAAGTTCGGATATGTTCATACGGCAGAAGGTTAGTTGATTTGGTCAAGAATTACCGGCATACCGGTGCGTAACTGCAGGGTACCGGAGGTCAGTATGGTATCTCCGGTAGACAGGCCTTTCAAGACTTGCACTTCTGCTTCCGTGCGGATACCTATCTCTACATCTACCGGTTCTGCCACTCCCGAACGGTACAAGAATACCTTGTTCTTACCCATTTCCGGCACGATGGCTTCCGAGGGGATGGCAATGGCATCTTGAATTTCCTGTTGTTTCAGCGCGATGTCCGCATAACGTCCGGGGAGCAATTCTCCGTTCCGGTTCGGATAGAGGGCACGTACGGTCAGGGTATGTGTTTCCTCGTTGATGCGCGATTCAGTGGCATATACTTGCGAATTGAAGGTTTCCAGCCGGCCTTCAATTTTAAAGGTCAGGTTGGTACCTTTCTGAATTTGTCGGGCATAACGTTCCGGTACGGCAAACTCTACTTTCAACGGAGTGATTTTAGTCAGTTTGGCGATAACCGTAGTAGGAGAGGCATAGGCTCCCAAGCTGACCTGTCGCAATCCGATGATGCCGTCGAATGGGGCGCGGAGTTCCGTCATGGCAATATTGGCCTTTACGTTTTCGATGTCGGCATTGAGGGTAGCCAGTTCCGTTTTTACCTGTTCGTAGGCTTCCTTACTAACCGCATCGCGTTGCAGCAGGGCATTCTGGCGGAACACGCGGTCTTCAGCCAACGGCATTTGGGCTTCCAGGCGTTTCAACTGAGCCTGTAACTGGCTGTCGTTCACCTTAGCCAGCAACTGTCCCTTTGATACGAAACTACCTTCCGTAAACTCGATGCTGGTAATTTTTCCGGAGGTTTCAAATGACAGGTCTACCTCTTCGTCCGGCATCAGCTTCCCGCTTACGAACAGCTGGTCCGTAAGCAGATGAGGCTTGATAATCTTCGCATTTACATTCAGCGCCTTATTTTTGTCGACTGGCGATTTCTTCTCGGCAGCAGCCAGTTCCTTGTTCTCTCCGGGAGTAAATGTATGAATGCCCAAGGCGGTCAGCCCTGCACCTACCAAAACGATAATTCCCCATTTAATTCGTTTGTCCATGTGTTTATTAGAGTCTGGTTAAATAATTATTTGGCAAACATATTGATTTATTGAAAGAATACCATGTTTTTTATATTTTTTATAGTTAAAAGAGCCCTTTTAGGGAAGTGAAATCATAATTATCAGAGGGGAATTTGTGAAAAAGAGAGGCTTAGGTTGTTAATTTTATGGAAAACTGAGAAAGGCTTTTTTATATTAGTTATCGTACTACTATCTTTGCATACCGATTGTGTATTTATACTATGTTATCTCATGTTGTCAGAAAAAATAAGCTTTTCCGTGCCTTATGTATGATGATGTTGTTACTCATACATTTGGATGCGTATGCGTATGAGGTAATCAGTGCATGTCAGGTTGATATACAGGATGAAATGACGATACCTTCTGCTGCTGATACTTTTCAGGAAGAAGATGTGAATGTCCTTGAGTGGGAAGATTTATCTTATTCAAAAACCTCTGTACGTTCTTTTTTCTGGTGGTTTGTATTAGGTTCGCTTCCTTTATTTTTCATTTGCTTTCGAAACTTTATTGCTGATATTTCTGTAATAGTCCGTACTGTATCCTTACGCGTATTTTCTGTACGCCCGTACGTGACTTTTTGTACCTTATTGATTTAGTCTTTTCGCGCATTGCGTGAAAAAAGCGTGTTCCGGTCCGGTGTATGCCAGACCGGAGGGTTATTCTTGTTTTTAAAAATCAAATAACATAGTAATCTTTATTTTGTCATCTTATGAAAAATTTTCTTCACAAGGTTGCAATCTGGTCGTGTGTGGCCGGACTGTTGCCTGCCTGTCAGTCGTCAGGCGAAAAACAAGTAAAGAGTAAGGAAACCATACCGGTGACGGTACTTCAGCCTACTACCATTGACTTGCCACGTTCGTATGTGGCCGATATTCAGGCGATTCAGTTTGTGGAAATAAAAGCTCGTGTAGAGGGCTTTATCCAGCAGGTATTGGTCGATGAAGGTCAGCTGGTGAAAAAAGGACAGCCCATGTTCCGTCTGAATTCGGAGAATTATATGGAGGTGCTTAAGGCGGCTGAAGCGAACTACAAGCAGACACAGGCCCAGTTGGAATTGGCGAATTATGAAACTGAACGCGTACAGCGTCTGGTGGACAAACAGATTATTTCACCGATTCGTCTGGACCAGGTAAAGCGTGAGCGGGAAGTGGCTCGAATGAAAGTGGAGCAGGCGCGTGCAGAAATGCAACGGGCGCAGATGGAATATAGTTACACCACGATTACCGCTCCTTTTACCGGCTATGTAGACCGTATACCTTATAAAGTGGGAAGTCTGGTGAACCCGGAAAGTCTGTTGACTACCGTGAGTGATATTTCGGAAATCTTTGCTTATTACAAGGTGAATGAAAGCGAATACTTGCGCTTGAAGCGTGCGCAGTTAAGCGGAGAAAACCTGCAGCAGCTGGATAACGTGGAACTGATTTTGCCGGATGGTTCGGTGTATTCACATAAAGGAAAGCAGGAAACTGTGGAAGGGGACTTTGAACGGGGAACCGGTTCTATCGCATTCCGTGTACGCTTCCCGAATCCTGACGGACTGTTGAAGCATGGAGTAACCGGAAAGGTGCGTATGATGACTCACATGGAGGATGTGTACATGATTCCTCAGAAATCAACCTTTGAAATTCAGGACTTTACGTATGTGTATTTGTTTAATGAAGAAGGAAAGGTAGAGGTGCGCAGCTTTAATCCGATTGAGCGTTTCCAGAACTATTATGTAACGCAGGATTTTCCGGCGGGTACGACAATTGTGTACGAGGGCGTACAGTTGGTGAAGGACGGTATGCAGATTAAGGCAGATACCATTCCGTTTGAAGATGTGAGAAAGGAATTGAAGTTGAACATGTTGCAAAGATAAGGGCCTATGTTTAAGTTATTTATTCGTCGCCCGATTCTTTCGGCTGTTATCTCCGTCATCATCGTTTGTTTGGGAGGACTGGCATTGGTATCGTTGCCTATTACGCAGTTCCCAGATATCGTGCCTCCTTCGGTAACGGTGACGACCCGTTATACAGGAGCCAGTGCCGATGTGATGGCGAAGACGGTAGCTACTCCGCTGGAACGTGCCATCAATGGTGTGCCGGGTATGACCTATATGACCACGGTATGTACGAATGACGGTATGTCGCTCACAACCGTTTATTTTAAGGTTGGAACCGACCCGGATGTAGCTGCAGTAAACGTGCAGAACCGCGTGACCACCGTACTGGATGAGTTGCCCGAAGAGGTAATCCGTGCCGGCGTGGTGACAGAGAAAGAAGTGAACAGTATGTTGATGTACTTGAATGTGTTCAGCACAGATACCACGCATACGGAGAAGTTTGTGTATAACTTTGCCGACATCAATGTGCTTCGTGAGTTGAAACGTATTGACGGAGTGGGGCTGGTAGAAATCATGGGAAGCCGTGACTATGCCATGCGTGTATGGTTGAATCCAGCTCGTATGGCGGCCTATAACCTGGTGCCCCAGGATGTGACGGATGCTATCCGTCGGCAGAACATTGAGGCGGCTCCCGGAAAGACAGGTATCAGTTCCGATAAATTGCCTCAGCAGTTGCAGTACGTATTGCAGTACACCGGAAAGTTCAGTACCCCCGAAGAGTACGGGGAGATTGTGCTCAAGGCTCTCCCCGACGGTTCTTTGCTCCGTCTGAGAGATGTGGCTACCATCGAGTTTGACTCAGAAGACTATAACATGGTGTCCATGACCGACGGGCGTCCTTCTGCCTCTATTATGATTAAGCAGCGCCCGGGGTCCAATGCGCGTGAAGTCATTGAAAACATCAAGCAGCGCATGGAGGAAATCAAGGAGAGCAGTTTTGCTCCCGGCATGGACTATAACATTGCATACGACGTATCCCGCTTTCTGGACGCTTCCATTACTTCTGTGTTGAAGACCTTGTTGGAGGCTTTCTTGTTAGTATTTGTCGTAGTGTATCTTTTCTTGCAGGATTTACGTTCTACACTCATTCCGGCCATTGCCGTACCGGTTTCCTTGATTGGAACCTTCTTCTTCATGCAGATGTTAGGTTTCTCCATTAACATGCTGACCTTGTTTGCACTGGTACTGGCCATCGGTATTGTGGTCGATAATGCGATTGTGGTGGTCGAGGCTGTCCATGTCAAGATGCACGAAGAAAAGTTGAGCCCTTATAAGGCATCTGTAGCCGCTATTAAAGAGATTGGTGGAGCCATCATTGCCATTACGTTGGTCATGTCGGCGGTATTCGTGCCGGTGGGCTTCATGGAAGGTACGGTGGGTATTTTCTACCGTCAGTTCTCTTTGACCCTGGCTGTGGCTATCGTGATTTCGGGTATCAATGCGCTTACGCTTTCGCCTGCACTTTGTGCCTTGCTGCTCCGACCGGCAGGTCACGGACGCAAGAAAGCTACCTGGCTCCGCAAGTTCTTTGTGGTGTTTAACCGCCGTTACGACCGCTTTGAACGCAGCTATCAGTTAGGATTGCACAAGTATTTAGGACGGAAATCTTTTACTTACGTTACGTTACTGTTGTTCTTTCTGGCTACGTATGGCATCAATTTAGTGCTTCCTACCGGATTTATTCCGAATGAAGACCAGAGTATGATTTATGTAAACGTGGATGCTCCTCCGGGAGCGACGGTGGAGCGAAGCGAAAAGGTGTTGAATCAGATTCAGGCTGCCTTGCTGCCTTTTGACGAGATTGAAAGCATCTCTACACTGGCCGGCTACAGTTTGATGACGGAGACAGAAGGAGCCAGCTACGGCATGGGTATGATCAACCTGAAAGCTTGGAATGAGCGTGATAAGGGAGTAGAGGAACTGATGCAGCTGTATAAGGAGCGTACTTCTCATATCAAAGACGCCGACATACAGTTCTTCTTGCCACCTTCCGTACCCGGTTTCGGTAATGCCAGTGGGTTTGAGCTTCGTTTGCAGGACAAGACGGCAGGCGATTTCCATGATTTTGCGGAAGTGGCCAATACATTGGTCGAGAAGTTGAATGCCGACCCGCGTCTTCAGGGAGTTACGTCTGGTTTTAATCCGAACTTCCCGCAGTATTTGTTGAAAGTGGATTTGGCAAAAGCTGCCAAGTTAGGTGTAGACTTGGATAAGGCCATGGAAACACTTCAGGCGTATATCGGAAGTTTCTATTCGTCCAACTTTATCCGTTTCGGACAGATGTATAAGGTGATGATTCAGGCTTCACCGGAGTATCGTATGAATCCGGAGGATTTGTATCGCCTGTATGCGAAGAACAACGACGGTAATGTGGTACCTTATTCAAACTTCATGACCATGGACCGTGTGTTCGGCCCCAGCCAGATTACCCGTTACAACATGTTTACTTCTGCTTTGATTACAGGTGAAGGAGAAGGAGGGGTCAGTTCGGGAGAGGTGATACAGGCCGTAGAAGAAATCAGCAAGGAAGTGCTTCCTCGTGGTTACGATGTGGAATGGTCGGGTATTACCCGTGAGGAAAAGGATTCGGGCGGACAGACCATATTGATTTTCGGAATCTGTCTGTTGTTCGTGTTCTTGCTGTTGGCGGCACAGTACGAAAGTCTGCTGTTGCCTTTCCCTGTCATCCTTTCGTTGCCTGCAGGAATCTTCGGTTCTTATTTCTTCCTGCAACTGGCCGGACTTGAAAACAATATTTATGCACAGGTGGCTCTGGTCATGCTGATTGGTTTGTTAGGTAAGAACGCGATTTTGATTATTGAGATGGCGAACCAATATCGTCAGAGCGGACTTTCGATTATGGAAGCGGCAGTAAAGGGAGCGGTAAGCCGTCTGCGTCCTATCTTGATGACTTCGTTTGCCTTTATCTGCGGATTGATTCCGTTGCTGGTGGCTACCGGAGCAGGTGCGTTAGGAAACCGTTCCATCGGTACAGCCGCTGCCGGAGGTATGTTTATTGGAACCTTTGTAGGAATCTTCCTAGTCCCCGGTTTGTATATCTTGTTTGAAACTTGGTCGTCTCGTTTAAAGACCGATAAAAAATATGATGAAGATGAAGACTAATAGTTTACGAAATTATATCGCAATTGCCGTTGTTATACTGTTGTCGAGTGGCTGTAAGTCACCTTCTCTCCTTTCGGAAGAGAAGGTGGCTCTGCCCGAGACTTTTGTCGGGGGAACCTCGGACACGTTGAGTATAGCCAACTTGTCATGGAAAGAATTCTTTCCGGATACCTATTTAAAAGCGTATATCGATACGGCACTGGTAAGAAACCACAGTTTTCTGCAAACCTTGGAGAGGGTATCACTTGCCCGTGAACAATTACGGGTGGGCCGGGGAGCTTTGCTGCCTGAAGTATCTTTAGGCTTGAGTGCCGGTGTACAGCGTTTTGGTGAATACACCATGGATGGGGTAGGAAACAGTACGACCAATACCCCCGATTTGGCAAAGGATAAGCATATTCCTGATCCTTATAAAAACCTGAATTTGGGCGTAAGCTTTCAATGGGAAGCCGATGTATGGGGAAAACTGACAGATAAAAAACGTGCAGCAGCGCTTCGCTGGATGAACTCGGTGGAGGCTGCACGCTTGGCACAAGCCATGTTGGTTTCCGAAGTGGCCTCACAGTATTATCATTTGGTGGGACTGGACAAGAAATGCGTCATTCTGAAAGAAGAAATCCAGAAGGCGCAGGAAGCTTATGAACTGACCAATGAACTGATGAAGGAAGGAGAAGTTTCCCGTTTGTCAGTCGATCAGTTCCAGTCGCGTGGACTGAAGCTGGAAGAGATGCTTCTCGACACGCGTCAGCAGATTGCAGAAGCAGAACGTGCATTGGCTCTGTTGTTGGGGAAATTGCCTTTTGAAATCAAGCGTTCCACTTTTGAGGAAATTTCGGAATCGCAGTTCCCCGCAGCTTCCGGTATACCGGCCCACTTGCTGTGTAACCGTCCGGATGTGAAAGCTGCCGAACTGGAACTGTTGGCTTGTAAGGCGGATGCTTCTGCTGCCCGTAAGACTTTCTTCCCTTCCTTGCTTATCGGGGGAGGAGCCGGATTCAATGCCTTTGATTTGGGCAAATGGTTTGTCTCACCGGCCTCTTTGGTCTACGACTTAGCAGCAGGTATCAGTGCTCCTTTATTCAAGCGCCATGAAATCAGGGCTTTGTGGAATGAATCGAAAGCACGTCAGCGTATGGCATTGCTGGAATATCACCGGGTGGCGTTGAAGTCTTATCAGGAAGTAGCCGATTTGCTGGAGGCATCTGAACGGATGGACGAACGTAAATTGTTGAAAGCCAAGGAAAGTCGCGTGCATCGCCGTTCCATTGAGAATGCGAACGAATTGTTCCGTACCGGTTTTGTAGGTTATCTGGACGTGTTGTCGGCCGATGAACGCTATCTGGATTGCGAGCTGGAACGTATCGACTTGAATGTAGCTTATTGTCAGCTTCATACCCTTCTTTACCGTTCTTTGGGAGGAGGACGTTTCTGATATTACCCTATATTATAAAAACAGTCCCGCTCTGATGTCAACGTATTATCGGAGCGGGGCTGTCTGTTTTATTTGCTGTTAGTATGCGGAACGGTATTTCCCTTCTTCTTTATCTTCTAAGATATTCAGGTAAGAAGTGTACCTTGATTCACTGATGTAGTGATTTTCTACGGCTTCCCGTACGGCACATCCCGGTTCATGGCGGTGGGTACAGTTGCCATATTTGCATTGGGCAGAGAATTCAAAGATTTCCTTGAAATAGTGTCCCACCTCTTCGTCTTTCATGTCGAACGTACCAAATCCCTTGATACCCGGTGTGTCAATGATGTATCCGTCGCCTGCCACCGGAAACATTTCTGAGAATGTGGTGGTGTGCATACCTTTGTTATGTGCGGTGGAGATTTCTCCTGTCTTGACATTCTGTTCGGGTAAGATGGCATTGATAAGGGTGGATTTTCCCACACCGGAGTGGCCGGAAAATAAGGTTACTTTTCCTTCTAATGCCTGTTTGATTTCGTCTACTCCCGTACCGTCCAAGGCGGAAATCCGGTAACATGGATAGCCGATGTGCGTGTATAAGTTTGTCAAGCCATCCAGGTAATGCAGTTCTTCTTCCGTATAGCGGTCTACCTTGTTGAATACCAGGCAGACTGGCACACGATAGGCTTCTGCTGAGGCCAGAAAACGGTCGATGAAGACTGTCGAAGTCTCCGGATAGTTCACTGTGACCACCAGCATGCACTGGTCCAGATTGGCTGCAATGATGTGTGACTGTTTGGAAAGATTGGAAGAACGGCGGATGATGTAATTTTTCCGGTCTTCAATTTCTGTAATGAATGCGGTTCCCTCCGCATTGACATTGATTTGTACACGGTCGCCCACCGCAATGGGGTTCGTGCTGCGTATTCCTTTCAGGCGGAAATTTCCTTTTATCTTACATTCAATCAGCTTTCCCTCGTCCGTCTTGACCAGGTACCAGCTTCCCGTATTTTTAATGACCAGACCTTTTTCCAAAATGAATATGTGCAAAATTAAAAAGAGGAGGGAAGAGACCATAAGGACTCTTCTCTCCTCGTGTATGGTGAATAAGATTATACTGTCATGATTTCTTTGTCCTTGGCAGCCAGCATGTCGTCAATCTGCTTGATGTACTTGTCGTGTACTTTTTGCAGTTTGGCTTCCGAGTTCTTCTGCTCATCTTCCGGCATACCATCTTTCACAGCCTTTTTCAGAGCGTCGATGGCGTCGCGGCGTGCGTTGCGCACACTTACTTTTGCAGTTTCACCTTCACCCTTGCACTGCTTGCTTAACTGTTTACGGCGTTCCTCTGTCAACGGCGGGATACCGATACGGATGATTTCACCGTTGTTTTCCGGCATGATACCCAGTTCAGAGTCGATGATAGCCTTTTCAATTACGCGAAACATGCTCTTGTCCCACGGCTTGATGGCGATGCTGCGCGCATCAGGAGTAGTTACTGCCGCTACATTGTTGATGGGCACCATGCTTCCGTAAGAATCTACGCGGATACCGTCCAACAAACGTACGTCAGCCTTTCCGGCACGGATGTGAGCCAGTGACTCATCCAGATACATGACTGCCATATCCATTTTCTCTTCAGCTTCGCTGATAATTGTTTTAGAATCTGCCATATATTTCTTGCATTTATAGGTTTTATATTCGTTGATAAGTATTTATGTGAACAAAAATAAGCTATTTTTTATTTCCTTGCAATACTTCTGAAAATAAGTTTGTGTCTTCCGGTTTCGGAAATATCCTGAAAAACTTCTTATCTTTGTTTTATCACTATAAAACAGCACGGTTGTATGATTACACTTTATTTGGCGCGCCACGGGCAGACGGTGGAAAACCTGAGCCGTATTTTTCAAGGGCACTTGCCCGGCACATTGACAGAAGAAGGAAAAAAGCAGGCGATGGATTTGGGAGAATCGTTGCAGCACATTGCACTGGATGCAGTGGTCAGCAGTGATCTGCAACGGGTGGTGAATACCGTGCAACTGGCTGTAGGCAGCCGGCAGCTGCCTTGGCAGCAGACTACGTTGTTGAGGGAAATAGACTGGGGGCCTTGGACCGGGCTGTCTGTGGGGAGTGTCGATTTAAGTAATCCTCCCGCTGGAGTGGAAACTCGCCAGATGATGTACGACCGGGCCGGTGCTTTCTTGGACTATCTGTGGCAGCATTATGACGAGAAGCGTGTGCTGGTAGTGGCACACGGACAAATCAACCGTTGCCTGGAAGCCCGTATTACAGGCGTCCCGCTGGAGGAACTGCGTACGGTTCCACTGATGAAAAATGCAGAACTTCACCGTTATGAACTGACACGTGAATAAACAAAAACGGCAAGACCAGGATGCGCTTCCAGTCTTGCCGTATATTTTTTGATTTAAATGAATAATCAGTTGTGTACCAGTGTACCGATGTTTTCGCCAGACATTACCTTTTTCAGGTTGCCCACTGTATCCATGTCGAATACAATAATCGGCAGGTTGTTTTCTTTACACATACAAGTAGCGGTCAGGTCCATTACTTTCAGTCCTCTTGCCAGTACTTCATCGTAAGTGATGTCATCGAACTTGGTAGCTGTCGGGTCTTTTTCAGGGTCGGCAGTGTAGATACCGTCCACGCGCGTACCCTTCAGCATCACGTCGGCTTCAATTTCAATACCTCTCAATGAAGAACCAGTGTCTGTAGTAAAGAACGGATTACCTGTTCCGGCTGACATGATTACTACTTCTCCGTTTTCCATGGCTTCAATGGCTTTCCATTTGGTGTAGAACTCACCGATGGGTTCCATGCGGATGGCTGTCAGTACGCGGGCTTTTACACCGGCTGCTACCAAGGCAGAACTTAATCCCAGGCTGTTGATAACCGTAGCCAGCATACCCATCTGGTCACCTTTCACACGGTCGAAACCTTTTCCAGCTCCAGACAGTCCGCGGAAGATGTTACCGCCACCAATCACGATACCAATCTGTACCCCCATGTCATGGATTTCCTTGATTTGCTGTGCATATTCGCCCAGACGTTTTTCGTCAATACCGTATTTCTTTTCTCCCATCAAGCTTTCGCCGCTGAGTTTTAATAGGATGCGTTTGAATTTTGCCATAGTTCTTTTGTTTTAGTAATTTGGAACAAAGGTAGAAATAATTGGGGATATGTGGCGTATTTCAATGACGAAAAAGAATTGTGGATTGATATTTGTAGGTAATTTATTTTTACAAATATTCAGATTGTTTGCTTTTTTTGCTATATTTGTGTCTATAACTCAATAAATTTAAAGAAATGGATTATTATTTATTGATTGGTGGATTGAAGAAGGGACCATTCGGCTTTGAAGAATTATTACAGAATGGGCTTACAGCTGATGTGCTGGTATGGCACGTAGGTATGACAGATTGGCGAAAAGCGTCCGAGATGGAGGAGTTGGGTGAGTTGCTGGCTCAATTGCCGCCTCCGCCCCCTAACACTTCTGTTGCGTCTCCTTCTGTACCGCCTAAGTCTTGGTTGGTGGAATCAATTTTAGTTACTTGTCTTTGCTGCCTTCCTTTTGGGGTGGTTGGTATTGTCTACGCTGCAAAGGTTGATTCTGCTTTTAATTCCGGTCGTTACAATGATGCCTTGCACTATTCACAAACCGCTAAAAACTGGACTTTGTGGGGCTTTTTTGTCGCGCTAGGCTGCATTGTGTTGTACCTCCTTTTTTTAGGAATGATTGCATTGATTGGTAGTCAATCATTATATTAATGTTACTTTAAAAAATTAATCTATGAGTGAACAAGTATGTCCGAAAACGTGGATGGCAGAGTCTATCCTTGTTACAGTGTTTTGTTGCTTGCCTTTTGGTATAGCTGGAATTGTTTTTGCTAGTAAAGTGAGTTCGTTATATGCAGCAGGTAATTATGAAGCTGCTCTTCAGGCCAGTAAAGATGCCGGGAAGTGGACAAAGATTGGCTTTATTGTGGGGCTGGTTGTAATCGTATTGTATCTGCTCGTATATGGAGCTGCATTCTTTTCGATGCTAAATTAAAGAAATGACTAAGCGTTGGAAATACTTGGGAATAGGAGGAGGGATGATTCTGGCTGGAGTGGTATATTATACATTAAGCCCAACTTCTTCTTCTCTTTTTCCCAAGTGTCCTTTTTTTGTGTGGACCGGATGGAAATGTCCGGGTTGCGGTTCACAGCGGGCTGTTCATGCTTTGTTACATGGAGATGTGGCAGCAGCATGGGGGTACAATGCCTTATTGGTCGTTTCTTTACCGATTATTATAGGACTGTTTTATGTTGAGTCTATTCGTGCCAAGTACCCTAAACTTTATATAAGGGTACATCAGCCTCTTTTCATTTGGATTTATTTCTTTATTGTGATAGCCTGGTGGCTATGTCGCAATTGGATGGGGTGGTAGGTGTTTAATTTTTCCAGGGAAGTTTGTAGGAAAAATAGTAAAAGGCTTGCACAATGCCTCGCAATGCCAGGTACACAATAAAAGCCATCCATAATGCATGATTTCCTAACGTGGTATGGAAGCCATAATAGAGTAGGAAGAAGCTGGCCGAAGCCACTAACATGGATCGGAGCATTACGCGGGTAGCCGTGGCACCGATACAGATTCCATCGAGCAGAAAGGCCGAGAATCCTGCCAGCGGAATGGCCAGTACCCAATAGATATATTCCTCTGAAGCCGAAATGACAGAAGTTTCGTTGGTGAGCAAGCCGAGAAAGCTTTTTCCTCCTGCTCCGTAGAGTAACGTGAACAGCAGTGACAAGGCGACTCCCCACTTGAAGAGGTGCCGTATAGTCAGTCTTAGTGACTGATTGTCTTTGGCCCCGATGTATTTTCCGGTCAGCGCCTCTCCTGCGTAGGCAAATCCATCCATGAAATAAGAAAAGAGGGTGAATAGCTGCATCAGCAGGGCATTTACGGCCAATACCACATCCCCGTAAGCTGCACCTGTGGAAGTGAAGAAGACGGTAACTGCAATCAGGCAGAGCGTGCGGAAAAAAATATCCCGGTTTACCTGGAAGAAACGCTTCATTTCCGTACGGTCGAACAGGGCTTTTTGGCGAAGGTATTTCCGGAGTGGACGGTAATAGGCCAGCCAGAGCAGACAGGCCATGCCCAGTCCGGCATATTGTGCCACGAGCGTGCCTAATGCCACGCCTTCTACTTTCATCTTCAGTACGAATACAAAAAACAGGCTGGCTGCTATATTGACAATGTTCTGGGTGATGGCGATGAACATCGGAAAGCGGGAATTCTGCATGCCGATGTACCAGCCCGTGAAGCCATAGAGCCCTAAAGTGGCCGGTGCCCCCCAGATACAGATGTGGAAATATAACGTAGCTAATTGCCGGACCTCCTCACTGGTGTCCATGCACATAAATGCGATATTTCGTATCGGATATTGCAGTAACAGCAAGGCAAGCGCCAGCAGCAGGCTGATGCTCAGTGAACGAAGCAGGATACGCGTCACTTCCTGCAGGTCATGTCTGCCGTAGGCCTGTGCGGTAAGTCCTCCGGTTCCCATGCGGAGGAAACCGAACAACCAGTAAATCATATTGAACAGCATGCCTCCCACTGCAATGGCACCGATGTAAGAAGCGGCTCCCAAATGTCCTACAATGCTGACGTCAATCAGGCTTAACAAGGGAACTGTGATATTGGAAACGATGGAAGGAAGGGCGATGTGAAGAATCTGTCGGTCAGTACGTGTCATAAGATGTATTCCACTTCCTTAAATAAATACCCCCTTGTCTGTCCATTCTCGTCTTCCAGTATCAGTCGTCCGTTCGGTTCGATGTCGGCAATGCGTGCCCGGAAGTCACCGTCTTTATCGCGGAACAGATGCAGTCCTTCTTTTCGGTAAAGCGCCTCTTTGTAGCGTATTTCCAGCACCTCTGTCTGGTTCTCTTTCAGAAGTTGATAGTACTCCGTCACTTTTTCCATAATCTGTTCCAGTATCTCTCGCGGGTTATATTGGTTGCCTGTAATCTGGCATAATGATACCGGATTAGGGGCATCGCTGAGAAAACGTTCCTGGTTCAGGTTTACGCCCGTACCCGAAATAGAACGGCTGATATAGATGCCTGTCAGGTCATTCTCAATCAGTGTACCGCAAATCTTTTTGTCTTTCCAGTAAATATCGTTAGGCCATTTGATGGAAATGCCTTCCGTGTAAGAGGATAATACATCATGCAGTGCCAGGGCGGTCACCTGTGAAAGGTAGAACTGGCGGTGTGCCTCCAGAAACTCCGGATAAACCACAAAACTGAAGAGCAGGTTCTTTCCGGCTTCCGACTCCCAGCTGTTGCCGCGCTGGCCACGCCCAGCCGACTGGAAAGATGAATACACGCTGGTCAGTTCCGCACACGCTTCTTTCTGGCAGAGTGCCGCCAGATACGTGTTGGTAGAGGTCGTTTCTGCCAATACAATAGGTTCAGGATATGTCATTGTTCTTTTCTGTTTCAAAGTTAGTTCCAAATGGGCGGGAAAAAAGCGTCCTCAATGTGTTCTATGTGGAAGGGAGGGCGGTTTCCTACTACCGTGATAATATCAAAGCGCACCGGAAGGTCAATGGCAAATTTTCGGACGTACGCATCCGTAGAGGCCACAATGCTTCTTATCTTACGTCTGTCTACCGCATCCTCCGGCTGTCCGAAACAGGCATCGCTTCGCGTCTTTACCTCCACAATGATCAGTTCACCGTCTTTCTGTGCCACGATGTCCAGGTCGCGGTGTCCGGAGTGCCAGTTTCGGTGCCTGATTTCATATCCTTTCTCCAGCAGGTACTTCACGGCCGCATTTTCTCCTTCTTTTCCCAGCTCATTATGTGATGCCATTTTTCCGCTTTTTCGCAAAAATACGCATTTTTATGCTTCCATTTTAACAGAATACGCTAATTTTGCACCGAAGATGGTAAATAGCGGAAAAAAAAGAAAAAAAGTACCAGTCAGTAATCCTCCCCGCCGCCAGCGGATGGTTTGTCTGATGAGCGAAGAAGAGGTGCGAATTGTAGACCGTTATCTGGAGAAATACCAGATAACCAACAAGGCACGCTGGCTTCGCGAGACTGTATTGGCTTTTATCCATCAGAATATGGAGGAAGATTATCCTACTCTTTTTAAGGAACACGATATGCGCAGATAAGTTATGGCAGATGATTCTTTTTACATGAAACAGGCTCTGGCTGAGGCCGTACGGGCAGCAGAAAGAGGGGAGGTTCCGGTGGGAGCCGTGGTGGTCTGTCGTGACCGTATTTTGGCACGTGCGCATAACCTGACCGAAACACTACACGATGTGACAGCCCATGCCGAGATGCAGGCACTCACTGCCGCTGCCAATTCGTTAGGAGCAAAATACTTGACTGATTGCACGCTCTACGTTACAGTGGAGCCCTGTGTGATGTGTGCCGGTGCCATTGCCTGGTCACAGGTTGGCCGGCTCGTTTTCGGTGCAGAAGACGAGAAAAGAGGTTATCAGCGTTATGCGCCTCAAGCTCTGCATCCGAAGACCGTGGTCGTGAAAGGAGTGCTGGCTGAGGAATGTGCCAGACTGATGAAAGATTTCTTCCGGAAGAAAAGATAAGGATTCTTAGTTGATTTCTTCGAATTCCACGTATTCCCCTTCGTCTTTATCGAAAATCTTTTTGCGTTGACGTACAGGTACATCTCCTTGTGTGGAGTAAGAGTCTGTTGTCTCTTCCTGACGAGGGTTCGACTGATAGTTTTGAGAGGAATAGGTTGTCCTCTGGCCCGAATTTTTACCTTGCATACGGCGCTTGAATCCGAATACCAGACTGACGATTTTGGAAAGTATAAGCAATCCAATCACCAGCACAACCAGTATAATAAAAAGTAGAAAGCCTAAAATATGGAACATTGTTTTTTGTTTTTAATGTGAGATATGCAAAAAATGTGCCATACGATTTCTTAGCTATTTCTTATATGTCAGTAATGACAGAATGATATACCAGACGATGACAGCTGCAAATCCGCTCAGTTGGAAGATGATTAGCAAAGGAATGCTGACAATCAGGAATATATAGCTTATCTTGTTATGTCCCCATGACAAGTCTTTGAATTTCAGGGAGAACATCGGAAGTTCTGCCACCAGCAGCAGTGACATGACTACTACCAAGATGAACAAGTATAAGGCGTTGAAATGGTCGGACACTAAAAAACTGTGTGCACCTACGGTCAGTGAGCCCCAGAATAATGCATTAGCCGGAGTAGGCATTCCGATAAAGGAAGAAGTCTGCCGTTCATCCAGGTTAAACTTGGCCAGTCGCAGGGCTGAGAAGACTGCTATCAGGAAAGCCGTATAGGGCATGATTCCTGACAACGGCTGAAGAAAATCCGGGTAATGTACCTCTTTGAACAAGGAAAAGGCAATGGCAGCCGGTGCCAGTCCGAACGTGATGTCGTCTGCCAGAGAGTCAAGTTCTTTTCCGATGGGAGAAGAAACATGCAGCAGACGGGCAGTCATCCCGTCGAAAAAGTCGAATGTAGCTCCTAATACGATGAAAAGCAGGGCTAATTCATATTTGCTATGGAAAGCCATGTAGCTGGCTATGCATCCGCAAAACAAGTTACAGCTCGTAATCGTATTGGGAATATTCCGGGTTATCACATTAGCCATATCCTATATATAAAAAGGTATAAATATAATAAGGTGTAAATATTGTATTTCAGGATTAAGGCAAGTGGGCAATTACCGTTTCGTTACCGGTTGTCTTTTGTCCCATGCTGACGCAAACTTCCGTACCTAATGGCAGATACACATCCACTCGCGAACCAAATTTGATGAATCCCATGTGTTCGTCAATGTAACAGTCTTCACCCGGTACAGCGTATGTTACGATGCGTCTTGCCACAGCACCTGCAATTTGCCGTGCCATTACCGTATGACCCTCAGGTGTTTCAATTACCACCATGGAACGCTCGTTTTCCGTACTGGCTTTAGGAAGCCACGCCTTCATAAACCGTCCGTTGTGATGGTCTACATGTTTTACCACCCCGTCTACAGGATACCAGTTGGCATGTACATTGGTGATGTCCATGAAAATGGAAATCATCAGTCGGCGGTCATGGAAGTATTCGTGTTCGTCCACCTCCTCAATTACCACGATACGTCCGTCGGCAGGAGCTACTACAGTTTTTTCCGTATCTCCTTTAAACAATCGGATGGGGCAGCGGAAAAAATTGACCATCAGCAAGTACACTACGATACTTACTGCTGCCACAATATAAAATGGAATCCGGCACTCTATCCCCCAGTATAAAGCAGCGTTTACAAGAAGCAGCAGAATTGCACTGGTAATCAGAATGTGAGTTCCTTCATGATGGAGACGGATTTTTTTTAGTTTCTTTATTTTGTTCATTCGGGTCATAACAAAGTTGAATGTTTTATCATGCGAAGATAGGGCTAATTTGAGAACTCTGCAAATAATAGAAACAGAAAAACGATTCCGAATACGTATTTCCTCTTTTAAAAGAGGAA
>CAMFND010000083.1 GCA_945965395.1 uncultured Bacteroides sp. | reverse complement strand
TGAGCGGAAAACGAGACTCGAACTCGCGACCCTAACCTTGGCAAGGTTATGCTCTACCAACTGAGCTATTTCCGCATTGTTTCTACAACCGTTTATCATTTTCCCGATTGCGAGTGCAAAGGTAGTTCTTTTTTCGAAACTACCAAAATTATCGACTATCTTTTTTTGAAAAAAGTGACAAAATTCTTTGCCTTCACAGGCCCCATTAAGGTATCTGCCTACCCTCTTTCCGATTAAAACTCCTTGTAAATGAACGTTTCGAAAGGCTTTTGAAACCGTTTCAAAGAACATATTTCAACGGCCTAAAAAACACAAGGACGTTTGACTGAAAACGTACTTGCGTTTCAAACCAAACGTCCTTGTGTTTTGACTCAAACGCACTTGCGTTTGAATCAAAACGCTTAGGCGTTTTTTCACGAATGCCTAAGCGTTTTTCTAAAGGCTATTTTTTACTATACTTATTAGCACATACGGTCACGATAATCCTCGTAATGGAAGGTGCGATATACTTCCAGTTCTCCATCGGCATGGAGCAGGGCTATCGAAGGATGATGAATGCCGTTGAACATATTTGTCTTGACCATCGTATAATGAATCATGTCTTCAAATACGATTCGCTCCCCTACCTGCAATTCGTGGTCGAACTTCCAGCTGCCCATATAGTCGCCACTCAGGCAACTGTTTCCTCCCAAGCGGTAGACATGTTCTTCCCGAGCTGCTGTTTTTACTGCCTCAGCCGGAAGTGATTCGGCATTACGCACCCGTGGCTGATAAGGCATCTCCAGACAGTCGGGCATGTGGCAGGTAAAGCTCACATCCAGAATGGCCGTCCGTATTCCCCGACTTTCTACTACATCTACCACCGATGCCACCAGCGAACCAGTCTGCCAGGTGAAAGCCGAACCCGGCTCTAAAATAATCTGCAAATGCGGGTAGCGCGACTTCAGTCCCTGCAATAAGCCAATCAAGTGGTCTACGTCATAATCGGCACGCGTCATCAGGTGGCCTCCACCCAGATTCAACCATTTCAACTGAGAGAACCAGCGACTGAATTTTTCCTCGATATGCTGAAGTGTGCGTTCCAACTCGTAGGAACTCGACTCACAATGACAATGGCAGTGGAAACCTTCAATGCCTTCGGGCAACTGCTCCGGAAGCAGGTCGGCCGTCACACCGAAACGTGTACCCGGTGCACAAGGGTTATAGAGCTCTACTTCCACTTCCGAATATTCAGGATTGACACGGATTCCGCATGACACATGCTCCGGGTACGCCTTTGCCAGCGGATAAAAACGCTCAAACTGCGACAGGGAGTTGAACGTGATGTGACTGCTGTACTTCAGAAAGGCAGGAAAGTTCTGTGCGGTATAGGCCGGCGAATAAGTATGCGCCTTACTGCCGAACTCTTCGAAAGCCAACCGTGCTTCGTATTCCGAACTGGCCGTGGTGTAACGGATGTATTCCCGGAAAATAGGGAACGACTTCCACATGGCAAAGGCTTTAAATGCCAGAATAATTTCCACTCCCGCCGTATCGGCCACATGCTTAATCAGCGTCAGGTTCTTTCTCAATAAATCTTCTTCCATGACATAACATGGAGAAGGTATCTTATCCCAGTCTTTTATCATTCTTTTTCTCTGTTATTTAGTGTTTGAATCAATTATCTTAAAACGGGCAAATTTCAGCAGCAGCTGTTTCACACCGGCGTGCTGGAACTGTACGGTAGCCTTGCAGTTGTCTCCGCTGCCTTCCACCCGGGTCACTTCCCCTTTGCCGAAGCGTTCATGCTCTATCCACATACCAGCAGAAAGTCCCCCTGCCAACGGACCGGCCGGAGCTGCCGAAGGACTCGCATCAGGTATACGGCGAAGCGTACGAGGAGGTACAAAGCGATGAGGTTCTTCCGGCATCGGCCCGCCATCAAACATAGACAGACCCGTTTCGCGAGGTTCGCGTTCGTAAGATGCACGGCTGGCTTCTTTCCGGAAGCGGCTGGCCTTTTCTTCGATGCGCGTACCCATCAGTTCCTCCTGTGGCACCTGCAGGTAACGCACGTCAATATCTTTCAAGAAACGGCTTGGATTACAGAACTCCATCTTCCCGTATTTGAAACGGCTCTTGGCATACGACAAGTAGCAGTGGTCTTCAGCCCGTGTCACTGCCACATAAAACAGACGGCGCTCTTCCTCAAGTGCCCGATAGGAAGCAGATGACAGCGGACTCGGGAACAGATTTTCTTCCAGTCCCACCACAAACACATTCGGGAACTCCAGTCCCTTGGCGGAATGAATGGTCATCAGTGTCACTTTCGGCTGTGCTTCCCCCTGCTCTTCATCCTGGTCGGTCAGCAAGGCAATCTCTGAAAGATAGTCCGACAAAAGCACATGCGGGTTTCCTTCTTCCTGACGGCCGTCGCAGAAATCACGCATGCCGTTCACCAGTTCCTCAATGTTTTCCTGACGGCTCATATTCTCCGGCGAACGGTCCTGATAAATCTCCGCCATGATTCCCGAACGTTTCACCAGTTCCATACCCAACGTATAGGCATCCTGCTCACGAGCCAAAGTAACGAATTCCGAAATCAGGTCACGGAATCCCTGCAACTTGGTATAAGTTCCTTTATTCAGCTCCACTCCGTAGCTCAGCGGTTCGCAAAGCACTTTCCACAAGCTCACTTCACAACGTCCGGCCGCCTCGGTCAACTTGCCCAAAGTGGTATTTCCGATTCCTCGTGCCGGATAGTTGATGACACGCTTGAAAGCCTCTTCATCGTGCGGATTCACCGCCAGACGGAAATAGGCCACCACATCCTTCACTTCCTTCCGCTGATAAAACGAGAGTCCTCCATAAATACGGTAAGGTATGCTGCGCTTGCGCAATGCCTCCTCAAAAATACGGCTCTGTGCATTCGTACGGTAAAGAATGGCAAAATCATGATAGGCATATCCCGACTTGGCATGCAGCTGCGCAATCTTGTTGGTCACGATTTCTCCTTCTTCCACATCGCTATAAGCTGCAAACACGCCGATAGGTTCCCCCTTGTCTTTCTCGGAGAACACCTCCTTCTGAATCTGGTCGCGGTTTTTCGCAATCAGGCTGTTCGCCGCATTCACGATGGTCTGCGTGGAGCGGTAATTCTGCTCCAGCTTGAACAACCGTGCATCTTTGTACGTACGGGTAAAATTCAGGATATTATCGATATTAGCTCCACGGAAGGAATAGATACTCTGGGCATCATCGCCTACCACGCACACAAACTGGTGTTTCTGCGTAAGCTGGAGCACGATGCTGTGCTGTGCAAAATTCGTGTCCTGATACTCATCTACTAAGATGTAACGAAAACGCGCCGCATATTTATCACATATATCCGGACGGGTACGGAACAGCAAATAGGTGTACAGCAGCAGGTCGTCAAAGTCCATCGCGTCACTCTGCCGGCAGCGGTTCCAGTAACGCAGGTAGATTTCATGCAACAGAGGAACCTTTGCTGCCCGGTCGGCTTCTATCAGTTCGGCATTTGCCGCGTATGCCTCTGGCAACACCAGGTGATTCTTGGCATTGCTGATGCGGCCCTGCACCATCCCCGGCTTGTAGACCTTATCGTCCAGGTTCATTTCTTTTATGATGGTTTTCACCAGACTTTTGGAATCCGTCGCATCGTAAATCGTAAAATTGGGAGTAAAACCCAGCGCCTCAGCCTCTGCCCGCAATATCCGTGAAAAAATAGAATGGAAAGTTCCCATCCAGAGATAACGGGCACGCTCCTGCCCCACCTGACGGGCAATACGCTCCTTCATTTCACGAGCGGCCTTATTGGTAAAGGTCAAGGCCAGAATGGACCACGGTTCATAACCGTTGTCCAGCAAATAGGCTATCTTGTATGTCAGCATGCGGGTCTTTCCGGAACCGGCTCCGGCAATCACCAGCGAAGGGCCTTCGTTATACAATACCGCCTCGCGCTGACTTTCATTCAGTTCATTCAAATAGTCTGTCATACAGGTCAAAATAAATCTGCCACAAAGATAGCACAAATCCGTCAGTGTCCTAACACTTTTTTCGACTCTCCCCTTAAACAATTTTCTTCCTGAATGTGTTATAATATTCGGTACAGTAAAACAATTACCATCGTATTAAGGTTATAAAAGAAAGGGAGGCTTACCGACTTCAAATCCGGCAAAGCCTCCCTCTTTTATTTATGTATCCGTAAAATCAGTTCTTGAAACTGTGAATCGGAGCAGGAATTCGTCCACCACGGTTCACAAAAGCTTCACAGCTGAAACGGTTGACCGGCATTACCGGTGCATAGCCCAGCAATCCACCGAACTCTACCGTATCGCCCACTTCCTTTCCTACTACCGGAATGATTCTCACTGCCGTCGTTTTCTGGTTGACCATACCAATGGCCGATTCATCGGCAATCATCCCTGAAATGGTTGCTGCTGAAGTACTACCCGGAATGGAAATCATATCCAGCCCTACAGAGCATACACACGTCATGGCTTCCAGTTTTTCGATGGTCAAGGCCCCAGCCACGACCGCATCAATCATTCCCTGGTCTTCACTGACCGGAATAAACGCACCACTCAGTCCGCCCACATAAGAAGAAGCCATTACGCCACCCTTCTTCACTTGATCGTTCAGCAGGGCTAAGGCAGCCGTTGTTCCCGGTGCACCCGGATATTCTAATCCGATTTCCTGAAGAATCTCTGCCACACTGTCACCTACTGCCGGAGTTGGAGCCAACGAAAGGTCGATAATACCAAACGGCACATTCAAACGGCGAGAAGCTTCCTGTGCCACCAGCTGCCCCACACGCGTAATCTTGAACGCCGTGCGTTTAATAGTTTCACAAAGTACCTCAAAACTTTTGCCACGAATCTGTTCCAGAGCATATTTCACCACACCCGGACCGCTGACACCCACGTTGATGACGGCATCCGGTTCTGAAACACCGTGAAAAGCACCTGCCATAAACGGATTGTCATCCGGAGCATTGCAAAGCACCACCAGTTTAGCACAACCTAATGAGTCACGTTCTTTCGTCATTTCCGCCGTTTCCTTGATGATTTCACCCATCAATTTCACTGCATCCATGTTAATGCCGGTCTTGGTAGAGCCTACATTTATTGAACTACAGATGCGTTCTGTACAAGCCAAAGCCTTCGGAATAGAACGAATCAGCAACTCATCACTACGGCTCATGCCTTTCGACACGATAGCCGAATATCCTCCGATAAAGTTTACACCCAGTTCTCCTGCAGCCTTATCCAGCGTCTTGGCAATCTGCACATAATCATCCGGTGTCTTGCAAGCCGTTCCTCCCACCAATGCAATAGGCGTAATCGAAATACGCTTGTTTACGATAGGAATTCCAAATTCCTTGGAAATGTCCTCACCCGTCTGCACCAGATTCTTTGCCAGACCGGTAATCTTGTTATATATATTCTGACAAAGCACCTCCAGGTTACTATCCGCACAATCCAGCAGGTTGATACCCATGGTAATGGTACGCACATCCAGGTTCTCCTGCTCTATCATCTTGTTGGTTTCAAGAACCTCAGTTATATTAATCATACCGTTTCCCGTTTTTATTAGATACGATGCATTTTGTCAAAGATTTCTTCACGCTGGCATTTGATCTGTACCCCAATGCCTGAGCCGATATTCGTCAGTTCACTCACCGCCTGCTCAAAAGGCTTTTCCAGCTTGGTCATATCCACAATCATCATCATTGTGAAATACTCCTGCACGATGGTCTGCGAAATATCCAGAATATTCACCTTATTTTCTGCCAGATAGGTACACACCTGAGCAATGATACCTACCGTATCCTTACCCACCACTGTAATAATAGCTTTGTTCACCATTGTTTCTAAAATAAATTGTTGTTTATGCCCCACAAAGGTAGACAATTCTTTCTATGTGTCACCTTTTCAAAAGAATTATTTTCAAGAAAGTTGTGTTTCCACAAAAAACATGACACTTTGCAGGCGCTATCTCAATTTCTTTACAGGCCTTTTGCCTTTGCTTCGTTCCAGATGGCATCCATCTCTTCCAGCGACATATCCTTCAGATTCTTTCCCTCCTTAATGGTATGCGCTTCCAAGTAATTAAAGCGACGGATAAACTTTTGGTTTGTCCGTTCCAGTGCATTGTCCGGATTGATTTTATACAAGCGAGCCGCATTAATCAGGCTGAACATCACATCACCAAATTCGGCCTCTGCCTTATCTTTATCCATCTGACCTACCTCAGCTTCAAACTCGCCTATCTCTTCCTTCACCTTGCTCCATACCTGCTCACGTTCTTCCCAGTCAAACCCTACATTGCGAGCCTTGTCCTGAATACGATATGCTTTAATCAATGAAGGAAGGGCATCGGGCACCCCGCTCAACACAGACTTGTTGCCGTCTTTTTCCTTCAACTTAATCTGCTCCCAGTTTTCAGACACTTTTTCTGCCGTATCCGCCTTCACTTCACCAAATACATGCGGATGGCGGAAAATCAGTTTGTCGCACAACTTGTCACACACATCCTTGATGTCGAAATCGCCCGTTTCACTGCCAATCTTGGCATAGAATACCACGTGGAGCAATACGTCGCCTAATTCCTTGCAAATATTTTTCTTGTCGTCCTTCATCAGGGCATCACAGAGTTCATACACTTCTTCAATCGTATTCGGACGCAAACTCTCATTGGTTTGTTTACGGTCCCACGGACATTTCACCCGTAACTCGTCCAGCACGTCGAGCAGGCGTCCGAACGCTTCCATTTTTTCTTCTCTTGTATGCATGATTTTTATTTTTCTGTTTTACCCTGCAAAGGTACGACAAAAAAGCAAATCCTATTTCACTTCCACCTGCCAGTTTATTTCCAGCGGGTTGTTTTTCATACGCCACACCACGGGCAGAGACGGATTGTCCCATATCCACATCTCACCCCCTTCATAACGGTCCACTACATGTAATAACGGACGTCCGGCATTCTTTTCCGATTCATCGGCTACCCGGTCATATACCGTCCGGTTAAACTCCATGCTTCCCTTTTCTTTCAACTGCTGCAATGCTTTCTGAGGTAACACATACGCCGTTTCCAAAGATGAGAGCGTCAGGTGATTTCCATCTTCCGGTTGCAGGAAGCACAACTGCTTTCCGTTTTTCAAGGCCTCCGGTGTCATGGTGTAACTTCCCGACTGCCAGTGCAGGTTGCGTTCAATACCCCAATTTATCTGTATATTCTCTCCCTGCTGACAGAAAACCACCTGATAACGCCGTGTCTGACCATGCAACTTGAACACAAACTTCAATGTATCCGATACGGCAGTCTGTGCGGACAGCATGCCCGTGCCCCACAGACATGCCGTTAAAAATCCAAGTAAATATCTTTTTTTCATACGCATCTTACTTATTTATCCAATCCCAGTTCCTTTCCCCAGTTTCCGGGTTTCTTTCCCATTTTCAATACCAGCTCACCTCCGGCCATTATATCCTTGTGACGCAAAGCAGAATATGGATAGTCTTTTCCATTCAATGTCACACCCTGGATATAACAGTTTTTATCCGAAAGTCCTTTGGCCACTATCTTAAATTCCTTTCCTCCTTCCAAATGGAAAGTCGTAGACTCCAGTAACGGTGTATGAATCAGGTAATAATCCTGTCCCGCATTCGGATACAAGCCTATCATGTGGAAAGCCAGCCAGGAAGACATGGCACCCGAGTCATCATTACCCGGCAAACCTACCGGACCGTCGTTATAGTTCTTTGCAATAATCTCACGGATACGGTCGCTTGAGCGCCAGGGTTTACCCAGCCAGTGATACAGACAAGGTGTCAGGAAAGACGGTTCGTTATTGACATTGAAGAAACCTTTGTCAAAGAAAATATCCAGTCGTTTCTCAAAATCGGCCGCCCCGTCACATTTCTCTATCAGCCCCGGCACATCGTGCGGAATGCTCAGCGAATATTCCCAAGAGCTGGCCTCATAGAAAAACATGCCCCACCAGGGAGTGTACCACGGTCCTTCGAAGGTGACCGGTGTATATTTAAACTTCGGCTGCATGCGAGTGGAATGACCGAAAGGAATAGAGTCCAACCAGTTTCCTTCCTTGTCGCGCGGCATGATAAAGCCTTTCGCCCCTTCATGCTCATAATCACTACGCCACAAGTTTTTCCAGTTTCCCGACTGCTTCAAATAACGCTGATACAGGTCTTCTTTACCCAAGCCTTTAGCTACCAACGCAATGGCATAATCACAATAAGAATATTCTACCGTACGGTTACCTGCACGGTCAATACCATGAGGTATGTAGCCTAACTCCAGATAAGGAATCAGTCCACCCCGGCCTTCTGCCTCTTCATTTCCACCGGGAGGTACCGTAGCATCCTTCAGCATGGCTTCCAATGCCAGTTCATAATCAATTCCTTTTAATCCTTTCACAAAGGCATCGGCAATCACAATCTCCGCATTCGAACCACCCTGCGTACGGCCGTTACTGTTACCGCTACGTGCATCGGGCATATAACCGTCACGTTTGTAAATGTTTACCAGCGAACGCACAATGTCAGCTTCCCGCTTCGGGTCAATCAAAGTTATCAACGGAGAAGAACTGCGATACGTATCCCAGATAGCATAAAAATCGTCGTAATAAGGTTCCAGATCACTCCACAGCGGATTCTCGCCCGTACGGTCTACCGGCATCAGCATGGTGTGATACAGTCCGGTATAGAACATACGTTTCTTTGCAAGCGGAGCAGACGGATCGATTTCTATCTTTTGAAAAAGTTGCTCCCACTGTCCTAACAAATCCTGATGCACCTTTTCAAATGACCAGTGAGGTATTTCAGAATGTGCATTGAATTTTGCCTTCTGCATGCTCAGGAAAGAAATGCCCACTTTCAACTGCACCACTTTATCGTTCTTCGCAAAACGCAACAAGGCACCGGTCTTTTCTGCAGAGTCATACTGCGACTGCGCCTCCGTAATACGGTTACCTTTCCAGGTAAGTGACTGCACAAACGGGCGGTCTGTTTCCGCATAGAAATATACCGTATAAGCCTTTCCGTTGTTCCATCCGCCACGAATACGTGTATAGCCTGCTACTTCATGGTCGGAAAGTACCTGAATTTCAGAACCGACAAACTGCTGCGCCTCGCGTGCATCCGGCACCGGATTTTCTCCCAAGAAGAAACCCGCATCCACTGCCAGCGATTTCAAAGAATCTTCCGGATAAGTAAAACGATAGAAGGAAGCGCGATTGGCAGTAGTGATTTCCGTACGAATACCACTTTGCTTAAACTGCGTGTCATAATATCCCAAACGAATGGTTTCATACTCACGATAATCATAATGGTTAACCCGGTCCATTCCATCTCCAAACGGAGTGACCAGCACATTGCCATACTTGGGGCCTCCCCCCGTCCCACTGACATGTACCTGAGCAAATCCATCCACTCGTTCCGGCATAGGCAACCATCCGCTATTGGGTGAAGGCGTACAATCGGGCGAAGGCTTTACCATGCCATACGGGCACGACGGTCCGATAAATACACGTCCCAGTCCCTCGGAACCGATACGAGGGTCGACATAAGAAGAATACTCATAAGAATCTACGGAAGTTTGTCCTTCCACTGTTCCTACCCCAATGAACCCCAGTAGAAACAAGCATATTGATTTTGTGTTCCACATAAGTAATATAGTTTCAACAAAAGTTTAAGCAAACATTTAATTCTCATTTTAGGCAAAAATAAGGAGAAACACCCAGCCTAAAGAGGAAAATAATGCAAACTAAGAGGGAAATAGTACACTTCAGGAAGTTAATCGCCTGTGATTGTATCTTTTTCCAGGTCAATCACAAAATTCTGACAAGGTTCTCCATTCAGAAAAGCAAGGAAAAGCGTACCCAGCCCGTTCACAATCTCCACTTCTGCCGAACGAAGTGGAGAAGTACGCGCACGGTCAAACAGATAACGATAAGCCGCCAAACGAGTTTCCGGAATATCTTTCAACGCCAAGCGCTCCGCATAACGCAGACGATATACATCAAGCACCAGGTCTTTCATACACCAGCCGGTCCAGTTGGCATTATTCGCCTTGTCTTCTCCCGACACGGCTTTCAGTATCCGGGCACCGGTAAAATCCAGGCAGGCCCGCCAGGATTCCGGAAGGTCGCGCGGTATGAATCGCAAGCGAACCAAATCACGAAACTGATAATCACAGAATTCTCCATACGTACGTGCAGAAAGGATTTCCTTATTCCATACAGGTGAATGTCCTCTCAAACTATCCGACTGGTATTCCGCCCGATACAAAGGAAACAAGCTATCGAATCCTGGCACCGTGTCCAGCGTCACCGTTTCCACCCGAAATGCCTCATCGCTTTCAATGGTCAGAATCTTATAGGCCGGCACATAGGTTGCAATTGAAGGAACCTGTATATTATATAGGTGTTTCCCGTCTTTTCCTTCCCAAATACCAGTATCATTCACGTGCATGTGTCCGGCAAAATGCAAACGAAGTCCGGCTTGCAGAAAAGCCTCACTCACTTCGGCCTCCGGCACACGGTGCAAATCGAAGCGGCGGTCCCCCCACATCCGACGTACAGATTCCGACACTCCGTCATTGAAATCGACCAACGAATAATGTGAAAATGCTACCAACGTCTTATGGCGTTTCCGTGCTTCTTCTACTACCTTCCGCACCCAAGGCAACAGGAACGGTTTGTGTTTCAGCACAAGATTATATCCGGCACTGGAACCTTGATAGGTCCACTTTCCATCCTTCATTTCTTTTGGAAGATAAACTCCCCCGTCAATAGCCAGCAGCCAGAGTCCGTCTACCGGTTCTACCAGGTAACTGGCATCTGTAGCCGTCAACGAATCACACAGTGTGTAGGTCCGCTTATCCAATACGCTTTCACGGCAGGCTTCTTCGTAAGCATACTTGTCATACGTATAAGAGGTAAAAGGACTTTCCCAATAGCGGTCGTCCTTCCGAGGAAAAAAACCGAAATCGGCATAGCACTCCATCTGCGACACATAACCGGCACACGAATCCTCACGCGTCACACGGCTTCCATCGGCGGCTAAAAAATGTGTATTCTTTTTCACGAGCCCTAACGGAAGGGCCGGATCATGATTACCCGTAGTCACAAAAAAACGCATTCCCTTCGCTGCAGCATACGAATTCAGCAGTTCCTTTATTTTTTGCTGATTGAAAAATTGCCCGTCATCCGTCAAATCGCCCGGCAACACTACCCAGCGTATATCTCTGCGAGCTACATCATCAAGAGCAGCTAAAAATGCATAATAATTTTCATTGAACAAGCGGGTGGACTGCACCTGTGCCTCCATAGAACGCACCCGTTCGGCATGGCCGTCCACATCCTGAATATGTGCATCTGAGATAAATGCAATCTGCGTTTGTGCACTGCCTTGCAGCATAACTCCCCATAAACATACCGCAAAGCAAAGCTCTATCACTTTATTCATAAATACGTACTTAAGAATCTCTTACAAAAATAGTCATTTTATCAGAAAAAAGTCTCTAAATTCTTCCTTTTGAGACAATATCCCGATTCTTGACACATCTTTGAAATATCTTCTTAATCATAAAACAACGTCTATGTTTCCCTGCGCGAAACCTTATGTTTTCCGGACGGGAAACGTATAGCTCCGCCACGAGAAACGTACGGTTTGCTTAAGGAAAACATAAAATGCCGTGCTTCATTTCTCCCTACATACAAAGGAGATTATAAATCAATGATTCGGACACTGATGTTCTCCATCCTCATGATGATGGTCACATCCTACACCGGAATCCTGTATCTTTCCAGCCAGATAGTCCTCAGCTACTTCCATCACTGAACCATGGCATCCTCTGATTACTTCTATGCCACAAGCTGAAAGTTTGGCCAGTGCACCAGCCCCCATATTGCCAGCCAGCATCACGGTCACTCCGTCGGCCTGCAATTTGGAAGCGATGTCCGACTTGCATCCACACCCTTGTGGAGAAGGAAGTACTTGTGTGCGTGAAATGCGGTTTTCTTCATCCACCGTAAAAATGGTGTAAAACTCACAATGACCGAAATGGTCGTCTATCAGACCGTTTCTTGTAGGTAAAGCTATCTTTTTCATACGCGCTTAATTTGATAATTTATTGACGCAAAGGTAAAGAAAAAAATGCCTGTACTCACACTATCGGGCAAGAACAAATGAAGTTTTCGGGCAAAGCCCCCTAAAATCCAAGTAGTTTTATTATTTTTGCAGCCGATTATACGATAAACATAAATAATAAAGATATTATAACCATGGAATTAGCAAGTAAGTACAATCCCGCTGACGTGGAGGGAAAATGGTACCAGTATTGGCTGGACCACAAACTTTTCAGTTCTAAACCCGACGGACGTGAACCTTACACCGTCGTCATTCCTCCCCCTAACGTGACGGGAGTGCTCCACATGGGACACATGCTGAACAATACCATCCAGGATATTCTTGTAAGACGTGCCCGCATGATGGGAAAGAATGCGTGCTGGGTACCGGGTACAGACCATGCATCCATCGCTACTGAAGCAAAGGTGGTAAACCGTCTGGCTCAACAAGGCATCAAGAAAACAGACCTTACGCGTGAAGAGTTCTTGAAACATGCATGGGCGTGGACAGAAGAACACGGAGGCATCATTCTGAAGCAGCTCCGCAAACTGGGCGCATCATGCGACTGGGACCGTACGGCTTTCACCATGGACGAAACCCGTAGCAAGAGCGTAATCAAGGTATTCGTGGACCTTTATAACAAGGGACTGATTTACCGTGGCGTACGTATGGTAAACTGGGACCCGAAAGCACTGACTGCCCTGTCTGACGAAGAAGTAATCTACAAAGAAGAGCATAGCAAACTGTATTACCTGCGTTATTACGTAGCTGATGACGACATGAGCGGTGAAACAGGAGCTGAAGGTGAAATCGTACACCGCGACGCACAGGGCCGCCGTTATGCCGTAGTAGCTACAACTCGTCCGGAAACCATCATGGGTGATACGGCGATGTGTATCAACCCGGCAGACCCGAAGAACCAGTGGCTGAAAGGTAAGAAAGTTATCGTTCCGCTGGTAGGACGTGTGATTCCGGTTATTGAAGACAGCTATGTAGACATTGAATTCGGTACTGGTTGTTTGAAAGTTACTCCGGCACACGACGTGAACGACTACATGCTGGGAGAAAAATATAACCTTCCTTCTATTGATATTTTCAATGACAACGGTACACTGAGTGAAGCTGCAGGACTGTATGTAGGTATGGACCGCTTCGACGTACGTGCACAGATAGAAAAAGACCTGGAAGCTGCCGGATTATTGGAAAAGGTAGAAGCTTATACAAATAAGGTAGGTTTCTCTGAACGTACCAACGTAGCCATCGAACCGAAACTGTCTATGCAGTGGTTCCTCAAGATGCAGCACTTCGCTGATATGGCATTGCCGCCAGTAATGAACGACGAATTGAAGTTCTACCCTGCAAAATATAAAAATACATACCGCAACTGGCTGGAAAACATCAAAGACTGGTGTATCAGCCGTCAGCTGTGGTGGGGACACCGTATTCCGGCTTACTACTTGCCGAAAGGCGGCTTCGTAGTAGCTGAAACTCCGGAACAGGCATTGGAACTGGCTAAGGAAAAAACCGGAGACGCAAACCTGAAGATGGAAGATTTGCGTCAGGAGGATGACTGTCTCGACACCTGGTTCTCTTCATGGTTGTGGCCGATTTCATTGTTCGACGGTATCAATAACCCGGGCAACGAAGAAATCAAGTACTACTACCCGACTGCCGACCTGGTAACCGGACCGGACATCATTTTCTTCTGGGTAGCACGTATGATTATGGCCGGCTACGAATACATGGGCGACATGCCGTTCCGCAACGTATACTTCACCGGTATCGTACGCGACAAGATTGGCCGTAAGATGTCAAAGTCACTCGGTAACTCACCCGACCCGCTGGAACTGATTGAACAGTTCGGTGCTGACGGTGTACGTATGGGTATGATGCTGGCTGCTCCTGCCGGAAACGATATTCTCTTCGATGAAGCACTTTGCGAACAAGGACGTAACTTTAACAACAAGATATGGAATGCCTTCCGTCTGGTAAAAGGCTGGCAGGTAGCCGACATCGAACAGCCGGAATATGCCAAACTGGCTACTGAATGGTTTGACTCTATGCTGGCCAAGACCGCAGAAGAAGTAAACGACCTCTTCGGCAAATACCGTCTGAGCGAAGCATTGATGGCTGTATATAAGTTGTTCTGGGACGAATTCTCAAGCTGGTATCTGGAAATGGTAAAACCTGCATACGGACAGCCTATCGACAAGGTAACCTACGAAAAGACATTAACATTCTTTGAAACCTTGCTGAAACTGCTCCATCCGTTCATGCCGTTCATCACAGAAGAGTTGTGGCAGCACATTTACGACCGTCAGCCGGGCGAAAGCATCATGACACAGACGCTCGTAAAAGACATGCCTTACAACGAAGCACTGATTGCACAGTTTGAAGCAGTGAAAGAAGTAATCAGTGGTATCCGTACCATCCGTCTGCAAAAGAACATTGCTCAGAAAGAAGCTTTGGCACTTGAAGTAACTGGAGAAAATCCAGTAGCCGGCTTTGGTTCTGTAATTGCCAAACTCTGCAACTTGTCAGAAATCAAGCAGGTAGAAACCAAGGCGGAAGGGGCTGCAGCCTTCATGGTAGGTACTACAGAATATGCCGTACCATTGGGTAACCTGATCAATGTAGAAGAAGAGCTGAAGAAACTGGAAGCTGACCTGAAATATCAGGAAGGATTCCTGCAAAGCGTAATGAAAAAGCTGAGCAACGAAAAGTTTGTCAGCAAGGCTCCGGCCAATGTCATTGAAATGGAACGCAAGAAACAGGCTGATGCCGAAACGAAAATTGCGGCATTGAAAGAAAGCATTGCAGCACTGAAGCGTTAAGTTTTTAGCCGAGAAATATTTATTTATAAGGGCTGTCACATGACACTGTGGCAGCCCTTATTTTATAGCATAAAAGACAAATTGTCAGATACTACTGACAAGGGAACAAGTCCTATTGTCAGCTTATCCTCATACATTGATTTATGTCAATAAAAAGAGGAAAAAATAAAATTATATGCTTTAAAACATGTTTTTCAAAAAAAAGGCATTACCTTTGCAGTGTAATAAAACGAACGAAGAAACCTGAAAGGGTTCTAAAGGAAAGGATAAAAAGATTAAGGATAACAACAATAGGTAACAAAGGTTTAAAAGGTCCTCTGCGAAGAGCACCTCAAAAAACAATAACTAAACTAGAGATTAAGATACAATAGGTACTAACAAAAAAGCAAATGAAAGGATAACAGTTATGAAAAAGGTAACAAAGATTTTCAAGAAGATTGCAAATGCAGATCCTATGATCTGGGGGTACATCATGTTGAGTGAAAACGCTCACACGAAGTAACCCGCTGCCGATGATTGGCGGATTTATTATGATTCGAAAACAAAACAATTGACAATAGAAAGTCCGGAAATCTAATTTCTGACAATATGCAGAAGATGAGATTTCCGGACTTTTTTATTTTCTCTACTGCAATCTATCGAATCGGTTGCAACTTGATAATTTCCCCTAATTCAGGAATAATGACCGGCATACCCCGTTTCTTGGCTTCCGCCGCAAACACATGAGGAGGATCGAACAAGGGTTCATCGGAAAGGTCGAAAGTGCCATAATGCATCGGAATTGTAACCTTTGCATGCAAATCAGCCGAAGCAGTTAATGCATCGTAGGGAGATATATGATTCGGCTTCATAAACCAGCGAGGCTTGTAGGCTCCAATTCCTACCATGCAATAATCTATGTGAGAAAAAAATCCAGCAATTTCTTCGAAATGCCGGGCATATCCGGTATCTCCACTATTGTAGATGGTAATACCATCTCCCTGAATCATAAAGGAGCCCCACAAGCGCTCTCCTCCATCGCTCACACCACGCTTGCTCCAGTGCTGGGCAGGTAAGAAAGTCAAACGAAAATCACCGTCGGCATACTGTTCATACCATGCGGCTTCTATCACTTCCAGATTGGGAAACCAGCTTTTTATCAAAGTTCCCGTATTCAAGCCACAAAAAAGTTTAAGTTGAGGGTTATCTGCTACCAGACGTGCTACACTCGGTTTATCCAAATGGTCAAAATGATCGTGACTAATAAGCAGATAGTCTATCTGACGAAAGATAGACGGATCGGCAGGGAAGTGGCTTCGGCGTTTGACAAACGGAATACTTCCATACACAGGATCAATCATCAAACGCTTTCCACCCAGTTGAAGAAAAAAAGAGTTATGTCCCAGCCAAATCAATGAATTACCTACCACTTTCTCCAAAGAAGTAAGATAACATACTTTAGGATTCCATTTGATTGTACGTTTTTCTTTCCGCTGAGGATTAGGAGAGAATCGCCATTTCAGGACACTTCCCACCCCTGGTTTCCAACGGTGCTGACGGTTAAAAAACTTACCATTCACGGTTGGATTCCCTCTCCAATGAGGATGTATGCTCCGCAACCCCTCATTCCGGCGGAACGTGATTCGCTCTCCCATTCTGTCGGAATTTAACGTTCCAGCAAATCCTTCAAAAAGGCATCCAATTCTTCGTCCAGCCCTTTTAACAATTCATCATTCAGCAACAAGGTATCATCTTCGTCCACCAGAAGCAGTTCGGCTACCGTTTCTTTGTCTTCATCTACCAACACAAAAGAATAAGGCTTCATCAGACAAAGCTTCTCCAGTTTCCCACTTTCTTTCAAGGTCTCAACCTCTGCACGAAGAATCGGTTCGACTACAATATAGAAGTCATCACTCTCATATTCTACCCACTCATTGATAATCGTACGCGATAATTCCTGATCGTCATCATCGAAAATAATCAGCTCACCACTTTCTGAATTTGGTTGCAAATGAATATCTGTAACGACCGTTTCATCTCCTCCTGATGTATACCGGCAAAGGGCTGTTTTCAGAGCCGAGACTATTGAAGCACGTGATTGTTCACTTATTTTCATAGGCTATATTCTTTTTTATGTACTCAAATGTACAAAAAAAATGAATCGAACAAGATATTATTAATTGAATTTGTTACCAAAACGTGCCATTTGGAGGTTCAGTAACTGAAAATCCTTAGCCCGCTCCTGTAAAATTGTAGAATAAAAGAGAGCAGCACGTTCTTCTTCCGAACCTTTAGAAGCACAACTTTTTGCCTTTTCAATCCAAGAAACAGCCTCATTCATCTTTCCTTGTACCTCACATGCCAAAGCCATATTGAAAGCAGCACGCGATTTTAATTTTCCCTTTTTCAATGACTTGTATAAGTTCTCCCACAAACGACCGGCTTCCTGCCAGTCTCCTTCACGCAATGAAACTGCCGCATCACGCATATCCGGATTTCCTCCATCAAAATAAATTCTCTCCACACTCTTCCAATGAGGCACCAGTTGATTTACGAGTGTAAAGCCTGTATGCTGAGAAGCTTCATTCACTACATCATGATCAGACAGTGCAGGATTCAAATCCCACAACAAGCTGTCCACCTTGTTGATGGTCACAACAGGCATTACCCGAGATGGAATATATGCACGCAACACCGGACGAATTTTCAAGTCAAAAGCAGCAAAAGGAGCCATCAACCCCGGATAATATACCTCTTTCTTTCCGGTCAGCAATTGGATTCTGTCTACAGAAAGAATCATGTCTACACCAAATACCTGGGTCAGACTATCTACCACTGGCTGAGGAAGAATTTCTCCTCCCGTCAACTCTTGTGTAATCACCGAATCAGAAATAACTACCTGATGAAAATAACGGCTGTCTGCCAACCCTCCCGCCAGACTTTCCGATAACACTTTTCCATCTCCTTCCAGTCTTCCCAATGTCAATAAATCCTTCTTAGGAAAAGGAATGGCAGGTGCATGATTCACTACCGCTACAGTACGGACTTGCTCAGGAAAAGTGACTTCTGCGGGATATAACTGATCAAATGTAAAAGACTGAAGCCCTCCGCATGAAACCAGCACGGTAGCAGCAAAAAGGATTCCGGCCATGATGTATTTCTTCATAATTCACTACTTTTTTGTTCGCAAACAAAAATAATAAATAAAAAAGACACGGATTCCATCGTTTTCACAGATTATTCTAAATTAAGAAATAAAAATCTGCAAACGGTGAAAACCGTGTCTCAAATATCTCAGTCAAATGCTTAATCAGGCATTCTTCCCGTGACAGTTCTTATATTTTAATCCGCTGCCACAAGGACATGGATCATTGCGACCGACTGTCTTTTCTGCGCGATAAGGCTCTTGCTTCTGTTCACGAGTATCGCGACCAGCCGCTTCACGCTGATCTGGGTCAGTCAAATCCTGCTTTTCTTCACGATATTGCTGGCGGGGAGCCTGAGGTTCGGGAGCTGCTTCACGCACTTGTTCCGGCTCCTGTACCGGTATCTGACCACGCATCAACACTGAAATGGTATTGTTGTTTATCTTGTTGACCATGTTATCAAACAAGTTTACAGATTCCAGCTTGAAAATCAACAGCGGGTCTTTCTGCTCATAGCTTGCGTTCTGTACAGAATGCTTCAGTTCATCCAGTTCACGCAAGTTTTCTTTCCAGGCATCGTCAATTGTATGCAACAAGATGGCTTTTTCGAACGACTTCACAATTTCTTTCGATTCGCTTTCGTATGCAGCTTTCAAGTTTACTGAAATGTTGTACATACGCTTGCCATCGGTAATAGGTATCATGATATTTTCATACATGTGTCCCTGAGCCTCATATACCTGCTTGATAACCGGATTAGCAATCTGGGCCATACGTTCAGTCTTACGTTTGAACAATGCCATAGCTTCCTGGAAAGTTTGCTCTGCCAGATCGTCTTTCTTCTTGGAACGGAAATCTTCTTCAGTAAACGGAGCTTCCATAGCCAGTACCTGAAGAATTTCCATCTTGGCATCATCATAAGTCGGCTGCTGTACGGCATTGTAGCAACGTTCCCAAATCATATCCACAATATCCATTCCGATACGTTCCCCCATAAGTGCATGGCGACGTTTGGTGTAAACCACTGTACGCTGCTTGTTCATCACGTCATCGTATTCCAACAGACGTTTACGAATACCAAAGTTGTTTTCTTCCACCTTCTTCTGCGCACGTTCAATGGAGTTAGAAATCATCTTGTGTTCAATCATTTCTCCTTCCTTGAATCCTAACTTATCCATCACAGTAGCAATACGGTCGGATGAGAACAGACGCATCAAATCGTCTTCCAACGACACAAAGAATACAGAAGAACCCGGGTCTCCCTGACGTCCGGCACGACCACGCAACTGACGGTCTACACGACGTGATTCGTGACGTTCTGTACCAATAATGGCCAAACCACCGGCAGCTTTCACTTCTGCGCTCAGCTTAATATCGGTACCACGACCAGCCATGTTCGTAGCAATAGTTACCGTAGAACTCTGACCTGCTTTCGCTACAATTTCAGCTTCCTTCTGGTGTAACTTCGCATTCAATACATTATGCTCAATCTTACGCAAGGTAAGCATCTTGCTCAACATTTCTGAAATTTCTACTGAAGTAGTACCTACCAGCACCGGACGACCAGCCTGGACCATCTTTTCAATTTCTTCGATTACGGCTTTATATTTCTCACGTTTCGTTTTATAAACGCGGTCGTTCATATCGATACGGGCAATCGGACGGTTTGTCGGAATCACCACTACATCCAGCTTATAGATATCCCAGAACTCTCCAGCTTCTGTCTCTGCAGTACCGGTCATACCAGACAACTTATGGTACATACGGAAGTAGTTCTGCAAGGTGATAGTGGCAAAAGTCTGTGTAGCAGCTTCGACCTTCACGCCTTCCTTGGCTTCTACCGCCTGGTGCAAACCATCGCTCCAACGACGGCCATCCATGATACGTCCTGTCTGTTCGTCGACAATCTTTACCTGACCATCCATTACCACATAGTCCGTATCTTTTTCGAACATGGTATATGCCTTCAACAGCTGGTTAATGGTGTGTACGCGTTCTGCTTTAATAGCGTAATTGGTCATCAACTCATCCTTCTTAGCCAGACGTTCTTCATCAGACAACCCTTTCTGATTTTCAAGTTCAGACAACTGAGCTGCAATATCAGGAAGTACGAACAAAGTAGGATCCTGTGAGTTACCAGTAATCAGGTCTACACCTTTATCAGTCAAATCTACGCTCTTCAGTTTTTCATCAATCACAAAATACAAAGGTTCTACCGCTTCCGGCATACGCTTGTTATTCTGTTCCATGTAGATTTCTTCTGTCTTCAGCATGCCAGCTTTAATACCCGGTTCACTCAGGAATTTAATCAACGGCTTGTTTTTAGGCAATGCCTTGTGGCTACGGAAAAGGGCAAGGAAACCTGCTTCCTGATCTTCCTTCTTATCTGAAGCAATCAAACGTTTGGCATCGGCCAGATACTGGGTAGCCAGTTTACGCTGCGCTTCTACCAGACGTTCTACCAACGGACGAAGTACTTCAAATAATTGCTGGTCGCCTTTAGGTACCGGACCTGAAATAATCAACGGTGTACGTGCATCGTCAATCAATACAGAGTCCACCTCATCGACAATGGCATAATTATGCTTGCGCTGTACCAAATCCTTCGGAGAAACAGCCATATTATCACGCAAATAATCGAAACCGAATTCATTGTTGGTACCAAAAGTAATATCTGCCATATACGCACGCCGACGAGCTTCAGAGTTAGGCTGATGCTTATCAATACAATCTACGCTCAGGCCATGGAACATATAGAGCGGGCCCATCCATTCAGAGTCACGTTTTGCCAAATAATCGTTGACAGTTACCACGTGTACGCCATTACCCGTCAAGGCATTCAGGAACACCGGAAGCGTTGCTACCAAAGTCTTACCTTCACCGGTTGCCATTTCTGCAATCTTACCCTGATGCAATACCACACCACCAAACAACTGTACATCGTAATGTACCATGTTCCAGGTCATTTCGTTTCCACCTGCTTTCCAATGGTTCTTCCAGATAGCTTTATCCCCTTCAATGCGAACAAAGTCACGTCCCTGTGCAGCAAGTTCACGGTCAAAATCGCTGGCAATTACTTCCAGTTCTTCATTTTCCGACAAACGGCGAGCCGTATCTTTTACGATAGAAAAAGCTGTTGGCAACACTTCATTAAGTGCTTTCTCGTATTTTTCCAGAACCTCTTTCTCCAACTTATCAATCTGAGAGAAAATAGCCTCACGTTTTTCAAGGTCAGTAGATTCAATCGTAGCTTTCAGCTCTTCAATCTTTTTATTTTCTTCTGCGGCTGAATCCTTGATAAACTTCTTTAACTCTTCTGTTTTCGCACGTAGTTCATCGTTCGTCAACTTGGAAATTTCCGGATAAACGGCTTTTACCTTTTCTACCCATGGCTGAATTTCCTTCATGTCACGAGTCGCCTTATTTCCGAATAGCTTGCTTATAAATTCATTAAATCCCATTGTATATTTCTTTTTATTATTTACTAATTAATTATTTTTAAAAATCCTACTGCTACAAAGATAGGCAAATTATAAATTATTCGCATACTATTTATTTACGAATATTAATCATTGGAGCCTCCGAACAAGCATTTGGCGCTCGTATGCGCATGAAATGAGCTAAGGTGGGGACAATTGAAGTAATTTTTACCGGAGAATAAAGCTTTTCAGGCTTTACATCAAATCCCATAAACACAAGCGGAGCCGCAGTATATGCTTCACGAACCACTTCTATCTTCTGAGAATATTCGTTGACCACGGACCATCCCGGCATTACTTCCACATAAATGTCGCCCGAGCAATTTGGATTATATGTATTTCGAATTTTTCCTATCTTAGGAGTCCAGGCTCCCAAAAGCAAACGCTGTGCGGAATAAGCATTCTGCACCCCACTCATTTGCACCACAAATTCAGAGGAACGCGTCATCACTTCCACCAAATTCAACTTGCGTTCTTCTATCAGTTTGTGATTCAAGTAAATTTGTCGGTCATAATACGTCTCCACATATTGCCCTTGTCCATAAAGAGCCATTAAATACATGTTCAGCAAAGCCGCACAACGCTTGATGTGAAATTCTCCACCCGGAATTTTGTATTTAACCGGATCTACTGGTTCCGGATCGGTATAGCCTGTAGAAGTGATAAAGAATAATGTATTACGAAGCCCGATCTTACGGTCTATCAAATCCAACAAATCTCCAATACTGTTATCCAGACGAACATACATATCCTGTATTTCCATCGCATATTCCGTATTAGGTTTGTGATCATAATTCCCTGCATAATAAGACAATGTCAACAAATCTGGTGCTGCATCCTGTCCGATTTGCGTATTACTAAAACACGCATTCACCAGACGGTTTACCTCGTCATTTATATATGGGCTTGTTTTGAATTTCTTGTATTTATCCAGACGTTCATCCGAGAAATTATGCTTAAAGCTAAGCTGTTTGGTTTCAGTAGTGATATACTGATAAGAAGTTACCGGCAAATAAGGAAGCCACTCCAAATTATCAATGCGAAAATCAAGTCCTTCCCTATCATTATAATTGCTTACCCACAACGGGCAATCTCCATAATAAGTCGTACCAGCCCACTTCCCGGTTTCATCATTCAACCAGAAAGCACCATTTGCTGCATGTCCGGCAGCCAAAATAGCCATTTCACGAGTCGGTGCAATAGAATAAACTTCAGATCGTCCCTGAGTAGCAACCTTCAACTCATCCGACAAAGTGGAACAACGCAACAACTTAGCAGAAGAGTTTTCCGATGTGTATACCCCCATAAAATCCTGGTCATCTACCGATTTTATAATCCGTAAAGACCCGCGATCCATCCAGCGATTAGAAGGAATGCCATTATAATAAGGTGTAGTACCTGTATAAATCGAAGCCGTAGCAGACGAACGGTCTACATTGATAAAATCATATTCAGCATTGGTATATATGCGTCCTTCCTTTAAAAGGCGTTTAAACCCTCTCTCCCCATACAATGCCGAAAAAGCTTCTATGTAGTCTGCCCTCAACTGGTCAATCGTCAATCCCACCACCAACCTTGGAACTGGAGAAGGAGATTGCGCCTGAATACCAGAGATGACAAATACAGTCAATAAAGATGTCAGTATACGTTCTTTCATTACTTTTTATTCAATACTAATACATGGCTTGCAGCATTTACCAGCAAACCGAGTGCCAAAGGTAATACTGTTAAATTAAAATCTTGCGGTAAAAACGGGAATAGCACCATAAAAAGTGTTAAATACACAAGATTGCAAGTATGATACAAGTCTTTTTTATGTTTTAACTCACGATAAATCATAAAAGGCAGGTAAAACAATGGCAACGGATTAAACAAGACCAGCAACCAGTTTGAGCCTACAGTTGGATGAGAAGAGACAAAAAACAGGAAAGCAATAATACAACCGGCTATTCCTTGAGCTGCATACAATAACATATCCCATCCCCAGAAAATCGTTTGCTTCTTCCACTGAAAAAATCCGACAATTACATTCAAAAGCAAAAATAAAGTAGCAGCTACCATCGGACTTATTCCCCAGGAAGATTCTGCTTCCAGTTCTGCATCCACAATCTTTTCCTCATGCAAGACCAAAGGCCGTCTGCCCCCGTCGGAACTCTGGATGTATGCATGCTGTGCAAAATAACGCATATAAAACGGAGCAAACATTTGCTGCCTTATATCTATCGGCTTATCAGCCTCCGCACCAAGACATAAATCTATACCCAATTCATCCCACGGAGAAGCTTTGGTAAATTCATGTACAATTCCCCTGAATGTTTTATGCCAACTTACGGAAGGGTACACGACTTTTCCCTGAATGCTTCTTTCTATCTGATCACGAGCACGAGTCGTACAATTATCATAGAAGTAATTATAACGATAAATCCTGTTTTCCGGAAGATAATTATCCTGAAGCAATTTCAGCAAAGACATTTTCTCCGAGTATGTCAAATTCAGAACCTGCTGATAAACTGAAGAACCTCTGAATGCATATTCCGATTCAAAATAAGGATAAGGTGTAATTCCCAACTGGTAGTCCGTTTCACCTTTTACAAAACGATAGACAAAATGCGGCGTATCGAAACTAAACATACCATAATTAAATACCAGATCCACTCCTCTAGAAAAATTCTGATAACGAATGGCCGTATGACCAAAAAGTGCATAGATTTCATTGCCTGGCGCACAAGTCAACAAGCTAAACTGCACGCTATCAGTTTGCGGTATTCTTTCCATATTATCAGAAATCCCCCCCTTAACCTTCACCGGGGAAAAAAGGCAACTCATCAAAACAGCCCAACACAGAAAAACAAATTTCCTTTTCATAAACAAATGCAAATATCAACCAGACACCAGCATCTCCTGAAGTATCTGGATAATTCATAATATTTTTCCGCATGCAAAAATACACGGATTCTAGCATAAGAGCGAAATAAATAATCAGTTTTATTGATGTACATATCCAAAATTTTATCTTACTTTGCAGGCAAAACAAAGAAAGGAAACGTGAATCTAGTAATTGATATCGGTAATACTGTAGCAAAACTGGCAGTATTTGATGGTGATAAAGTGGTGGAAGTTTTAAGAGGGTCCAATCATTCGCTGGACTGGCTGTCAATGTTATGCAACAAATATCCAATTGAAAGAGGTATCATTGCATCAGTTATCACACTCAGCAATACAATACGGCGCCAATTGGCCGGAGTGCCATTTGAAATCATTGAGCTGAGCCACCAGACCCCTATACCCATCCACAATTTATATAAAACACCTGAAACTTTGGGTATGGACCGACTAGCTGCCGTAGTAGGTGCCAATTATCTTTCGCCAGGAAAAAATCTGTTGGTAGTAGATGCTGGGACCGCACTAACCTATGAATTTATAGATGCAGAAGGGAATTACTGGGGAGGGAACATCTCGCCTGGAATATACACTCGTTTTAAGACACTGAACGCCTGTTGCGACAAACTTCCTTTGATTGAAAGGAAAGGTGAAACGCCCGAATTTGGATTTGATACGGAGACAGCAATCCGTGCCGGAGTCATCAGAGGAATAGAATTCGAAATTATTGGCTACATCACCCTGCTGCAAAAGAAATATCCCGACCTTTTGGTTTTTTTAACTGGAGGAGATAAATTTTCTTTTGATACAAATTTAAAAAGTATCATCTTTGCAGATAGATTTTTAGTATTGAAAGGTTTAAACAGAATATTGAATT
>CAMFND010000082.1 GCA_945965395.1 uncultured Bacteroides sp. | reverse complement strand
CTTCGGCACATACCTGATACATACCGTAAGTCGGGTCGATAGCCACTACATTGTCAATACCCGGACGGCAGAAGGCACGGAAAGGAAGGTCGATGGCTTCGTCGCTTCCATTGCCTAAGAAAATGTGGTCTGGCGATACTTTTTTTACTCTTCCAATCAGCCCCTTTAATTCTCTCTGGAGCGGATCGGGATAACGGTTGTTAGGGGTATTGTAGGGATTCTCGTTGGCATCCAGAAATACGGAAGCCTCTTTCCCGCTATATTCGTCGCGTGCCGAAGAATAGGGTTTCAAGGCCCAGATGTTCGGTCGCGTAAGTTCTTTCAATGGTTTCATAGTTACTTATTTAAACGTACGGATACTGCATTTTTATGAGCGTCGAGCTGTTCGTTGGCTGCCATGACTTCAATGGCCGGACCAATCATGGCAATACCTTCGGGTGTAATTTCCTGGAAAGTAATCTTGCGGATGAAGCTGTCCAGACTGACTCCGCTGTAGGCCTTGGCATAACCGTTGGTAGGGAGAGTATGGTTGGTACCCGAAGCATAGTCGCCTGCACTTTCCGGAGAATAATAGCCTAAGAACACGGAACCCGCATTGACAATGCGTTCGCTGATTTCCATGTAATCCTTGGTTTCGATAATCAGGTGCTCGGGAGCATATTCGTTGGTCATTTCTACGGCTTCGTCCATGTTCTTCACTAAAATCAGTTTGCTGGCAGATAAAGAACGGCTGGCAATTTCCTTTCGGGGAAGCTGGGCCAGCTGGCGTTCCACTTCTTCTGTCACCGCCTTCAGCAAAGTCTCACTGGTGGTAATCAGGATGGCCTGGCTGTCGGTGCCGTGTTCTGCCTGTGAAAGTAAATCGGCAGCTACAAAGACCGGATTGGCTGTTTCATCGGCCAGTACCGCTACTTCAGAAGGTCCGGCCGGCATGTCGATGGCTACGTCGCGCAAGGAAACCTGTTGTTTGGCGGCAGTGACATACTGGTTGCCCGGACCGAATATCTTGTATACTTTGGGAATGCTTTCCGTGCCATAGGCCATGGCTCCGATAGCTTGTACCCCGCCGGCTTTAAAGATGCGGTTGATGCCAGCCAGTTTGGCTGCATAGAGAATGGCCGGGTGAATCTTTCCTTCCTTGTCAGGAGGAGTACAGAGAATGATTTCCTTGCATCCGGCAATCTGTGCCGGAGTAGCCAGCATCAGGACGGTGGAGAAAAGAGGAGCTGTCCCACCGGGAATGTACAATCCCACTTTTTCAATGGCCACAGCTTTCTGCCAGCAAGTCACGCCAGGCAGTGTGGTGATTTTCTTTCCCTGGAATACCTGTGCGGCGTGGAACGTGCGGATGTTGTTATAGGCCAGTGTGATGGCCGCCTTTAGTTCGATGTTGACTTTCTTTTCTGCTTCGGCAATTTCTTCCTCGCTTACCTGCAGGGAGTTCAGTTGCACTTTGTCGAACTTTTTTTCGTATTCCAGCACAGCTTTATCACCTTCAAATTTGATGCGGTTTAATATCTCGAGTACGGTTTCCCGCAATGATTCCGTTTGAAGAGTCGGACGTTTCAGCAAGTCCGCCCATGTATTTCTTTCAGGATAAGTAATGATGTTCATAGTAACAATCTTTTTGATTAGGTTCTGAAAATCAAAGTATCATTTTCTCAATAGGCAGTACCAGTATGCCTTGTGCACCGATGGCTTTCAGCTTGCCGATGATTTCCCAGAAACATTTCTGGTCGAGAACAGTGTGGATGCTGCTCCAGCCTTCTGTAGCCAATGGCATGATGGTCGGACTCTTCACACCGGGAAGAACGGCTACGATTTCTTGCACCTTGTCGGTCGGCACGTTCATCAGCACGTATTTTTTGTCTTCAGCGGTTTTGACTGCATTGATGCGGAACAGCAGCTCCTGGAGGATTTCCTTCTTTTCGTCCGACATGTGCTTGTTTCCGATGAGCAGCGCTTCGCTTTTCATTACTACTTCTACCTCTTTCAGGTTGTTGCTGATTAGGGTAGAGCCGGAGCTGACAATGTCGAAGATGGCATCTGCCAGACCGATGGCCGGAGCAATCTCCACCGAACCCGTGATAACATGGATGTTGGCTTCAATGTGTTGTTGCGTCAGGAAGTTTTTCAGGATATTGGGGTAGGAGGTAGCAATCTTTTTGTGATTGAACCATTCCAGTCCGTTGTATTCCGTTTCTTTGTGAATAGCCAGTGACAAACGGCATTTGCTGAAGCCCAGACGGTGCACGATTTCCGCTTCTTCAGCACGTTCCACGAATTCGTTTTCTCCTACAATACCGAGGTCAGCCACGCCGTTGGCCACACATTGTGGAATGTCATCGTCACGCAGGAACAGTACTTCTACCGGAAAATTGCTGGACTGTGTCAGCAGGGTGCGTTTGGAGGTAGATAACTTGATGTCTGCTTCAGTAAACAGGGCCATTGTGTCTTCGAACAAGCGCCCTTTGGATTGTACGGCAATTCTTAACATATTGTTCTAAGTTTTTAAAGTGTCAAATAAAAAAGGCTTACCGAGGAATAAATTCTTACGGCAAGCCTTTGTGTAATCTTATCTCTTGTAACTGCACGCGTCGTCAGCCTACCGTGTGAACCGTTAGGTAATGATGATGGCGATGATGTACAGTATTTAAAATCATAATTATCGTTCTTTTGTTGCGACAAAAATATTAGATAAGAATTAAAAAAGCAAATATTTATCAGAAAAAACTCGCTTTTGCTGTCAAATTTATAAAGATTCCTTTTCTTTTTCCGTATAACAGCCTTTGAAGTACATTTCTTTTTCTGCTTTTTCTCTTGGGAAAATGAAATAGGTGCAGACAGCCTTGGTGCAGACTTCATCCTGTGCATTGTAGATTTCGGCTTCAATGAACACAAAGTTCCGTTTCTGCTCCTTGATTCTTCCTTTGAGGGTAAGGTGAGAGTCGGTCGTGTGAATGGGTTTCAGGTATTGGGTTTCCATGCGCGAAGTCACTCCCGCCGTCTGAAGCTTGCGGGCAATCACCCAGGCACATATCTCATCCAGCAGAGTTGCCTGAATACCTCCGTGCAGGGTGTTTAACCAGCCTTGAAAACGGGCTTCAGGTATCCATTTACTCACAATCTCGTCTCCGTCTTCATAGAATTCCATTTTCAGGCCCGACTCGTTGTTGGGCGCACAGCCGAAACAGAAGTATCCTTCCATTCCTTCCCATGGATTGATGATTTTTTCCATGATGGCTAAGTTTTAGATAGTATAGTCCACGCAGGCACGGTTTTCTTTGGCATCTTTCAGAATACCAGCTGCGGCTACGTGTGCCGGATGGATGGCATAAGCCTTCACGTTGTCCAGCGTATCGAAACTGCTGTCCAGGCAGATGTCCCATACTTCTGCCGGGTTTTCATTCAGTCCTACATGAATGTCACGAATAAAGGGAATAGTAGCTGGAAGAGCCTCGATGGCAGCCTTAAAACGATTCATAATGTCGGCTTTTTCTGCCGGAGAAAGGGTTTCTTTCAATTTAAATAACACAATGTGCTTGACCATGTTTGTTTG
>CAMFND010000081.1 GCA_945965395.1 uncultured Bacteroides sp. | reverse complement strand
CGTGTCAAGACCTCGTCACGTACGTGTCGAGGTAAATTTAACTATGATTTTAGAGAAGTGTAAAAAAACGTTTTTAAAAAAAACTGTGCTTATATTGAATTCCTATCGTTTTATTTAAGGTATTTGTTGCGATGCTTTCCTGAATTTTAGTCTCATCGTTTGGTCATGGAAGATAAAATGCTTATCTTGTGACAGAATCAGTTAAATGAAAAGGACTATGGAAGTAAAACATGATGCATCCCGACAGGAGTTCTATGTGGAACTGGAGGGACATAGAGCCCACGTGGCTTATCAGATTCATGACGAAGGATTGGATATTCGGCACACGATTGTGCCGGAAGCCATTGGAGGAAAAGGTATTGCTTCTGCTTTGGTGAAGGCGGCCTACGATTACGGGCGCTGCAAAGGACTGAAGGCGATAGCTACCTGCTCTTATGCCGTGGTCTGGCTGCAGCGGCATCCTGAATACCAGGGAGAAGTAAGCAGTGATTATATAGGAAAAGGAAGCTGTGCCCTGTGAGGGCGCAACTTCCTTTTTTCTTATTTAGTTGCGATAGACTTTCTTTTTCTTGATGAAGAACAGCCAGCGCAGGAAAGAAGCGGTGAAGGTGTGGCTGAAGGAATTGATTTCGTCGGTACGTTCGTCAATGTCGTCCAGTAGCCTTTCTGCATCTTTCTCGGAAAGCATACCGTTGTTGATGAGCTGTTTCACAGTGCGGCGTTCATTGCTCAGCAGCATGCGGATGGACTTGATGGTCAGTGCATGGCCGTATGCTTTTGGGAAATTATCGGCCAGGTTATTGATAAAGGCACTCATGCGATTGATATTGTCATTTATTTCTTCCCGTAATGTGTCTAACACGGAGTCCTGTTCGCCGGTCACCCATTCTGAGGCACGCAGGTCGTCCAGTAGTTTCAGACTTCCTTTCTGAAGAATGATGAAGCCACGGCCTAAGTCGTACACCACCGTGATGCGTTCGCGGAAATAGAAGGTCATCCAGTTTTGCAGATAAGGAATGTTCCGCAGTGTGTTCAGCAGGTCTGTACGCTGGCAGAACTTGAAAATGGAGGTACGAACGTTCAGCGGGTAGTTTCCGTCGTGGTCATACAATTCATCCAGCGAGTTCATAAGCCGGAGGAATACGGGCTTGGAGATGACTCCTTCTTCATAGATTTCCCGGCAGATAGCTTTTTCCTTATCCAATACACGCAGACGGATTTCCGGCAGCATGGCTTTGTTTTGTGGATTTTTGGCCGGCTCCTGCGGTTGTGCGGTCATGTAACTTTCCACTTTGTGCCAGTTAGCTCCTTCTAAGGCGTCTCTTTTTTTCAATCCTTCTAGGTATTTTTCGGAATTGTCGCGTATTGACTTCTCAATGCGGTAGGCCAGCATGGTACGTGCAGAAGGCACGTGAGTCAGTCCCAAGCGGTTCAGCAGTGCGCGCATGGTGGTAGCATTGATGCAGAGTGTCAGGGTAACGATACCGGCAGTGAAGAACAATACCTGGCTGCGGATGTCCTCTGGAATAGCCGGGGTATAAGATACCATCAGGGCTAAGGTCATGGCCAATGCACCGCGCAGTCCTCCCCAGGTAAGGATGAACGATTCGCGTCGGGTTAGTCCGTATCCCAGGCGTTTCATAACTGGGTAAAGCAGCATAATCATGGCAAAGCGGATAAGGTTAAGGGCGATGTAGATAAGTATCAGCACGCCTAATGCTCCCCAGGAGAAATCCACTTTTTCGGCAATGACTACTCCCACCAGGATAAAAATCAGGGTATTGGCTATGTAGGTCAGTAGTTCCCAGAAATGCTCCATGAACGTATTCACCTGCGGTTTCAACCGGGGCTTTCCTACGTAAGTGACGGTCAGTCCGAAAGCCACGAGGGCAATCACTCCCGATACACCAAGATAATATTGGGAGAGAATGAAGGTGAGGTAAGCCGCTAAGATGATGACACTGTTCTGTACCATCTCTTCCGAGTTGATACGCGTGATGAACCAGATGACAATCCGTGCCAACAGAAAACCTAAAAGGGTACTGAGACCCACTTCACGGATAAACGTAATGACAGGAGAGGCGTGAGTGGCTTCTCCGGCGGCGTATGCTCCGAAGAAAAGCATGAAGCAGACGATGCCTGTACCATCGTTCAGCAGAGATTCTGCATCGACAAGGGTGGAGAAACGTTTGCTGGTTTTCAACTCGTGCAGCAAGGCTACTACGGCTACCGGGTCGGTGGCACTGATTAAGGCTCCAAACATCAGTGCAAATGCCCATGTCCACGATTCAAAACCGGGGATGAAGGTCGCTACTCCCATCATGAGGGTTCCCGTCAGCAGCATGCAGATGATAAGTCCCGGTGCCGCCAACAGGGTGGCGTTGGCCAATGTTTTCTTGAAAATGTGCAGGTTGAGTTCGTAGGCTGCATCGAATATCAGGATGGGCAGGAAAAGATAAAGAATCAGGTCGGGATTGATGTTGGCGACGGAACTGACCGCATCATGCAGTTCCGGTAGCGATTGAAAGACGCCCGTACGGTTCATGACTCCTAAAATGATTCCAATGGCAAACAGTCCTACCGTGTAAGGCAGGCGGCTGTGTTTGAGCAAGGATTTCAGTATTGCTCCAATAATGAGTCCCCCGATAGTCAGCAGCAAGGGGGCGAGGAAAGTGTATTCTTCCATAGTTTTGATGTCAGTTAAAAAAATGAGCATTTGAATTTTAAACAAAGTTAAAGAATCAAATGCTCATATACAAGGGGATTTTCACTTATTTCTTTTTTGTACTTGCGATTTCTTGGGCCACTTTCCGTGCGGTGGCGCGGTCGGGTTTTCCGGTTTCGGTTTGTGGAAGATGACGGATGAAGAAGGTCTGTTTTGGCCGCCAGTAAGTCGGAAGCTGGTCGTAAGCCTGTGCTAACAGAGGGGATACATCGGTATTTTCTTCGCTTTCCAGCAGCAGAACGATGCGTTCTCCAAATTTCGGGTCGGGCACGGCAGTCACCATGAAAGGAACTGGCAGCGCAGTTTTCAGTGCATTTTCCACCTGCTCAATCTGTACCTTCACCCCTCCGGTGTTGATGGTATTGTCTTTTCGTCCTAAGATATGGAACTGCCCCTGGGCATTGAACTCACAAATGTCGTTTGTGGTCAGTTTCTCCGCACAAACGGCTGGTGCTTCAATGGTCAGGGTGTTTTCCGGAGAGAGTGAGACCTTGACTCCCTGGAAGGGGGTGTACCAGTCGGAGGCATCCGGTCCGTTCAGTCGTCGCAGGGCGATGTGAGAAAGGGTTTCGGTCATTCCGTAGGTGCTCCATACGGCATGAGGAAATGACGCTAATTCCGTGGCTAATGTGCTGTCTATTGCTCCGCCGCCGATAATGAGATGACGTACTTGTTGCAGGCATTCCTTTTCGGCAGGTACTTGTAGCGAGTTGTACACCTGCATGGGTATCATGGCAGCAAACTCAGGAGCGGCATTTATCTCTGCCAACGGATGTCCGCAAGGAGTAACAGGTAGCAGGTTCAGGCCGGCTACCAACGCACGGACGACCACCATTTTTCCGGCAATGTATTTCAGAGGCATGCAAAGTAAGGCAGTGTCTCCTTGATTCAGGCCTAAAAAACGGACTGTCAGCATGGCACTCTGCATCATGCGCTGTTTTTCTACCCGGAGCGGCTTGGGAGTTCCGGTAGAGCCGGAGGTATGCACCAGTACAGTGGTGTTGTCGTCAAGCCATTCTGCTAAGAAATCGGCAAGTGAAGCTTGGAAGCTGTCTGCTCCATATTCCGCATGGAATCGTTTTTGCAACAGACTTTGTGATTCGCCTTCAGGTTTCCGGACTTCGTGAGCGGTGTAGCATTTCCCGTCAATCAAAATGGACTGACGGGCTATTTCTGTAATAAATGGAGTGGCACTCATATCAGATGGTTTGTAGATAAGTCGGAAAATCGGGCGTTTTTTCTTCAGGATGGAACCACAGACAGTCGCCTTCAATGTGCAGCGGGTAGTCAATGTTGTCGGTGAAAAGCATACCGGTGCCCAGCCCCTGAGGCATTTCAGGCTGGAGAGTGGCACACCACTGTGCGATGGCATTGAGTCCGATATTGGATTCTAAGGCGGAGGTTACCCAATAGCCTATGCCTCTTTCCTGAGCCAATGTAATCCATTCCTTGCTTCCCTGGATACCTCCGTGCAAGGACGGCTTTAAGATGATGTATTGTGGGCGGATGGTGTCCAGCAGCTGGATTTTCCGTTCCGTTTCATTTACTCCAATCAGTTCTTCATCCAGTGCGATGGGGAAGGGCGAAGCGGCACACAGTTCTTTCATGACTTCCCATTGGCCGGCGCGTACGGGCTGTTCGATAGAGTGGAGCTGAAATTCGTTCAGCTGTGTCAGTTTCCGTAAGGCATCTTCAGGACTGAAGGCTCCGTTGGCATCTACCCGGAGTTCGATGTCGTCAGCTGAGAAATGGTGACGGATGTGAGCCAGCAGTTCCAGTTCACGTTCAAATTCAATGGCACCGATTTTCACCTTGATGCACCGGAATCCGGCTTTCATCTTTTCTTCTATGCGGCGGTACATTTCACCGAAATTACCCATCCAGATGAGTCCGTTGATGGGAATACCTTGTTCACCGCGACTGAAAGGGGTATCCCAGAACTGCAGACTGTTGGCCTGCAGATGGGCAAATGCGGCTTCCAGTCCGAATAATATAGAGGGGTAAGGACGAAGTGCTTCATAATCAATGTAGCCATTTGCGGTTGTTTTCTCACAGATTTCAGCTAACAGGCGAGGATAATCGGGCAGGTCGTCGCAGCTTAACGCGGGTAGAGGTGCACATTCACCTACGCCATATTGTCCGGTTTCAGTGTCAGTAAGTAGCAGATACCATACCTGCCGGGTGTGATATACCCCGCGTGAAGTACCGGCCGGTTGTTTGAAATGAAGTGTGCGCGGAATGATTTTCAGTGTGTACATATTGGTCTGTTGTGAAGGGAATAAAAGCGGACAGAAAGCGGAAATGGTTTCTGCTTTCTGTCCGGTAAAAAATGAGATGAGAGAATAATCAGGGGAATTTAGGGTATTTGCTCCAGTCGGGTTTCCGCTTTTCGAGGAAAGCTTTCCCACCTTCCTGTGCTTCTTCCGTCATGTAGTAAAGCATGGTTGCGTCACCGGCGAGTTCCTGAATACCAGCCTGTCCGTCGAGTTCTGCATTGAGTCCGGCTTTAATCATTCGCAAGGCGAGCGGACTGTGCTGCATCATGGTTTCAGCCCATTCTACCACTTCATCTTCCAGCTGGTCGAACGGTACGACTTTGTTAACCAGTCCCATATCCAGTGCTTCCTGGGCAGAATACTGGCGGCAGAGGAACCAGATTTCACGGGCTTTCTTCTGGCCTACGATACGAGCCAGGTAAGAAGAACCAAATCCGGCATCGAAGCTGCCCACGCGAGGCCCTGTCTGACCGAAGATGGCGTTTTCAGACGCAATGGTCAGGTCGCAGACTACGTGAAGCACATGTCCGCCACCGATGGCATATCCGTTGACCATGGCAATCACCGGTTTCGGGATGGAACGAATCTGTTTCTGTACGTCGAGCACATTCAGGCGGGGAACGCCGTCAGTGCCTACGTATCCGCCGTGGCCTTTCACGTGCATGTCGCCTCCGGAGCAGAAAGCCTTGTCGCCAGCTCCTGTCAGTACGATGACATTGATGTCCTGACACTCACGGCAGTAATACAATGCGTCACTGATTTCAGTAGTGGTGGTCGGAGTGAACGCATTGCGGTATCTCGGGCGGTTGATGGTAATCTTGGCGATTCCATTATAAAACTCAAAAAGAATATCCTGGTATTCCTTGATGGTTTTCCATTCTCTGGGTTGTGACATATTGCTATTTTTTTAGGTTGTGATAATACGTTTTCAGGTGTTCGATGTCCTTGTCCTTTTCGGTAAATACCTCCATCAGCATGGGCTGTGAGGTAATGGATGGCTGGGTGAATACCTCTACTGCCTGGTCAAGTTCTTCTTCATTGTGTACAGGAAGATACTGGAATCCCCGGTCTTCGCCCCATGCTTTGGCGGAAGTGCGGTGAGTGGCCGTAATGAAGCGCCGGCTGCTGTCTGCCATTTCCAGTCCCGGAAGCGCATGGAATATTTCTCCCCCTTCGTTGTTAAGTAGCAGGATGCGTACGTTGCTTCCGTAGTTGGCATTCCAGAGGGCGTTCATGTCATAGAAGAAGCTCAGGTCACCGATGAGGATGAAGTTGAGTTTGTCGGACGCCGTAGCGTAGCCGATGGCAGTAGACAAAGAACCTTCGATACCGTTGGTTCCCCGGTTGGATAAAACCTCCACGTCGTTCGGTAGAGGGAACAGCTGGGCGTAGCGCACAGTGGAGCTGTTGGCCAGGTGAAGGGAACAAGGTGTTGGCAGGTGATTGATGACTTTCCCGATGGTGCTCATTTCGGAGTAGGGAAATACGGCTTGCGGAATATTCTTTGACAGAGCCTCCCATGTGCGAGGGTATTCCGGTGTGCGGCTGTCCATCATCGGGGCTATCTTTTCTAGGAACTCAAACGGGTCCATCTCAATTACGGTAGTCAGTGAGCCGAAAAGGTCGGCCACCTGTCCGTCAGTAGCCACGTGCCAGTGTTCTACCGGCGGATGACGGCGAAGGAATTTCTTCAGTCGTTTGGAGATGATATGTCCTCCGTAAGTAATCAGTAACTCCGGACGCATCTTCTGCTGGGCTTCGAAGTCCATGGAGCAGAGCAGTGGCTCGATGTTGCGGATAGGCATACCCGGAATCGTCTGGTTACTGATGTTTTCGGTAAACCAGGCAAAATGCTTGTAGAGCATCTTGGTGTATTTCTTGTCGAACAAATAAATCAGGTTCATTTGTCCCACTACGACCATCCGTCGCTGGTAGCGGTTCAAGCGGTCGATGAGTGGCTGGTAATCCTTGTTGTATACGTTCAGTCCCTGATAGCGCGTAATGACGCGTGCTTCGGGAAGTTCCGTGACCGGTAGCTTGAAAAACGGTTCACTGATAGGTACATTGATGTGTACAGGTCCTTTCCCATGATGGTCAAGTTCTATGAGTGCCTCATTGATGAGTCGGTTGCAGTACCATTCGTCTTCTTCACTCTGCACTTCGGGCAGGTTGACAGATTTTTTCACCAGGCTTCCGAATACGCCAGGCTGAGGGAGTGTCTGTCCGTCCATCTGTCCGATCCATGCGGCAGGACGGTCGGCCGAAATGACGACAAGCGGCACCTGCTGGTAGAATGCTTCGGCTACGGCCGGGTGGATGTTAAGCAAGGCCGTACCTGATGTGCAGCAGATGGCAGCCGGGCTACCTCCGTTCAGTGCCAGTCCCAGGGCAAAAAAACCTGCACTTCGTTCGTCTGTGACAGGATAGCAGGTAAATTCCGGAATATTGACCAGCGTTTGTACGATAGGAATGTTCCGGCTTCCGGGGCAGAGCACAATTTTTTGTATCCGGTACGCTTTTAGCAAAGCTACAAGCTGAAGTATATTTTTTTTGTCAGTATACATGATTTTTAAATATGTTAGATTTACAGGATATTTCGCATGGTATTCATTTTTTGCTGCGTTTCTTCCCATTCGGTATCGGCTGTGGATTCAGGAAGGATACCTCCTCCGGCATACAACGTAGCGGTTTTTCCCTCAATATGCATGCATCGCAGGTTGACATAGAGTGTCGTGTCTCCTTCCGGATCTATCCATCCGATGACCCCGGAATAGAAAAGGCGGTTGTGGGGCTCCGTCTGTAAGATGAACTGGTAGGCTTCCTCTTTGGGTAAGCCACACACAGCCGGGGTGGGATGTAATTCTTGCAGTACATCACCTAAATGAGCCGTATCTTTCAGGCAGAAATGGAAATCGGTTTTCAAATGAACCAACTGGCCGGCACGGGCTGTGTATGGTCCCTTTTCCGTGATTTTGCTGCCGAATTTCTTGATGGCTTTGCGAATGTAATCTCCTACAAATGCTTGTTCTTCTTTGTTCTTTTTGCTCCATTCGGTGGGCATAACTTCTCCTTGCATGGGCATAGTGCCTGCCAGTGCTACTGTGTGCCAGTCTTTTTCGTGACCACTGAGGATAATTTCAGGTGTACTGCCTATCCACGTACCGGTGGAAGGGGTGTGACATAGAGAAATCATCATGCGAGGATAGCTGTTGCAGGCCTGTATGAAAGCCGATAGCGGAGAAAACTGCTCATTCAGCGTGTGAGTTGTACTGCGGGACAGAACAAGTTTACGGAACTGCTTCTCCTTGAGTGGCAGGATAAAACGACTGAATGTTTCAGTGTACAAGTCTTTTTCTTCTTTTTCGGAAGTCGCATGCGAATCAGTTGATGTGGCTGTAGAATGAGGCGGAGCGGCTTGCTGTGGGTGGCGTGTCATCCATCCTTGTAAGGCTGATTTAATATCTTCCCAGTCGTATGCCTGTATGTCCGGGCGGATGAGTACAGCCGGATGCGCTGGAGTAAACTGAAACGGAGAAAGAAGAAATCCTTTTTTCTGGTTCAGTTCATTCAGACTGTGAATATATTCAGGCTCTCCCTCTTCCTGCATGACGAGAATAGGTTCGTCTGTCCAGGGAAGACGGTATAATGCAAAGCAGACATGGCTGCTGGTAAATGAATCAAGTAGCTGGTGATATATGGTTTCCGGTGTATTCATGGCCGTTTTTTGACTATTTGATTGACAATGCGTGCGGTGGAAATTAACTTTCCTTCCTGATTGGTGATGTCTACATTCCACAGATGAGACGTGCGTCCGCGGTGGATGAGGCGTCCGGTGGCAATTACAAATTCTCCTTTCGGAACCATCTGAAGGTGGCTGGCACTTATTTGGATGCCGCAAGGCATTTCATTTGCACTGCACAATGGAATGGAACCATGTCCGGCTACGATTTCTGCAAGAGCCAGAGACGCTCCTCCGTTAAGTATGCCAAATGGCTGGCAAGTTCTTTCATCTACCGGCATTTGTGCTTTCACATATCCCTCTTCCATTTCGAGGAACTGAATGCCTAAATGTGCTCCCATGGAGCAGGATAAGTCTGGCAATTCGTAAGAGGATTTACCGTTCATTTGTGTATAATAGTTCTTGATTTTACTGCAAATGTACATATTTCTCTGTAAACGTGAGGAAATTCAGGTAAGAATTAAGTAATTTACCAGACATTTGTTATAGATTAATCGGAATAAAAAACGTATATTTATGTTCGTATTTTGTTTATTCGTAAAACTCTTTTTGAGGCTTTAATGAAAAAAAATGAGTTGTTTGGTCTCCTAAATAGTTTTACGTATTTTTGTTTTTATGAATAAGGGGTAGAGGTATGAGTTTAAAAATGAGATATTATTATATAGTGGGTATGTGGAGCTTTTGCTTTGTGTTACCTATTATGATAGGGTGTATGCGCCAGGAGAAAAAGAGCTCGAAAGACTCTTTTGAAATGCTGTATCAGCAAATGGAGCAAGCTTCCGCTGATTCTCCCGAACAAGTTGCTCAGATGGTGGATAATGCGCTTCCATCTGTGAAAGATAGTATGATGTATTATCGCTTGCTTTTTTTGAAAGTAAGAGGATACTTTTTGTCTTTTAATCTTGATTCTGCATCTTATTTGCTCGACAGGGTTTCTGCTTTTTGTGACAGAACAGAGAAAAATAAAGATGTTTACCAGCTATATGCGTTGATTTATAATGCCCGGGGGAATTTGTATGTTCGAACTTCGCAGATAGATTCTGCCAGTTTCTGTTTCCAGAAAGCTTTTGACTATGCCAGTCGGGGAGGAAAAAGAGAGTCTCTGCCGGACATTTGTCTGAATCTGGCAGATGTGTTTGTGAAGCAGGGGCGTTATGAATTAGGTTCTTTCTGGTATAACCGTTCCTTGTCAATTTCCGATTCTCTGAATATGCCCGATGAGCAACGATTCCCTGCTTATTATGGCTTGGCTCAAGTGAATATGGAATTAAGAGATTTTGCGCTCTGCGATTATTATTATGATTTGGCATCGCGCTATTATGATAAAATGCACCCTTTTGAGAAACATATTTATTTGAACAATAGGGGAAATTCTTATTATTACCGGCAGGACTATAAAACAGCGTTAGGGTATTTCCGCCGCTCGCTCGAAGTGGTAAACCAGTATCCGGATATGACTTTTGAGAGAAATCTGACCATGATAAATCTGGGAGAAATTTTCCTGATGCTGGATTGCACGGATTCGGCTTCTTACTATTTGCAGGAATGTCGGGGATTCTTTGATTCTATTCACCATGCCACAGCACTGTATTGCATTGATACGCAGCTTATGGAGCTGGCATTAAAGCAGGGAAATGTGGCATTGGCCAGAGAGCGTTTGAAACATGCTGTAAAATATGATAATGTAGAGCCCAATATGATTCACGTACGTAATCGTTATTTGCAGCGTTATTTCGAGAAGGTGGGAGATTATGAACGTGCATATCACTATTTGGAAGAAAATCATCATATAGATGACTCCATTCGTAATGAAAGAGTGAAGATGCGGGCTGCGGAAATTAAATTGAAGTATACGCAGGATAGTACCTTGATGAAAAAGGAGATTTCTATTCGGGAAAAGGAGAATCAGGTACTTCAGCTCTATCAATGGCTGTATATGATTGTCGGCGGAGGTTTTCTGTTGGCAGCTGTGGTTTCTGTCATCGTGTTGTATCGAAAACGGCTACATGACAGGGAACAGTGGCGTATGCAAAATGCGATGATTTCATTGCGACTGGAGAACGTACGAAACCGGATTTCTCCTCATTTCATTTTTAATGTGTTGAATCGTGAAATGAATCTTCATAAAGGAGAGGAGGAAAGCCAGAATCTGATTGGATTGACCAAACTGATACGCCGGAATCTGGAACTGACCGATTGTCTGGCTGTATCGTTGGCAGATGAATTGGAGTTTGTGGATACGTATGTGGAACTGGAAAAGGAATCCTTGGGAAAAGATTTTGACTACCAGCTGGATTTGGACTGCAAGATAGATTTAAAGGCGGTGAAAATTCCCTCCATGTTGCTGCAGATTCCTGTAGAGAATGCCATAAAGCACGGACTGAGATTAAAAGAAGGAAAACGATTGTTGCACATACAAGTACGTCTGTTACTTGATAATCAGGTTGAAATTGTAGTGTCTGATAATGGCGGAGGGTATCGGAAAGTAAGCGTAAATCATGGAACTGGCACTGGAATGAAAGTCATCACACAGACTATTCAATTATTAAACACATATAATTCACGCCCTATTCAAATGAAAATTAATAATGTATTAGTCGGGGAAGAAAAAGAAATGGGGTGTGAGGTACGTTTTGTGATTCCTTTGAATTATTCATATCAATTAAAGAAAACTAGAAAAACATGAATGATAAAATAAGAGCAGTCATTATAGATGACGAAGAAACTGCTATTGATAATCTTTGTTTTGAACTGAAGAAATATCCATGGATTTCTGTAGAGGGTATAGCCTGTAATGGAAAGGCCGGAATTCGTTTGATTGAAAAAGAACGTCCGGATTTATTATTCCTGGATGTAGAACTTCCGGATATGTTAGGGATGGACCTAGCCATAAAAGTACATGAGCAGCAGAATTGGGATATGCATATTGTTTTTTATACCGCATATAACAAATATCTGATAGATGCCTTGCGTAGTTATGCCTTTGATTTCCTTTTAAAACCTGTTGATTCAGAAGAGCTTTCAGTCGTGTTGGAACGTTTGCGTGGTGAAGGAAATATGAAAAATTCAACCACTTTTCTGACAGATACGGGACATGGAGCCGAGAAATCATTTATGGTAGTAACTCCGGTAGGCGATTTGCGTGTATTGCGTGTGTCTGATATAGGATATTTCCGCTATGTTTCCGACCGTAAAATTTGGGAGGTGGCTTTGGTAAATGGTTCCTTTATACCTTTGAAACGAAATACCAGGGCTGAGAATTTGTGTGCGTATGATAGCGCTTTTGTGCAGATTCATCAGTCGTATATTATCAATATGAATTATTTGCTGATGGTTCAGGGTTGCCAGTGCGTGATGTATCCTCCGTTTAACAATGTGGATGAACTTCAGGTTTCCAAAAAATATCGTAAAGAAATGATGGAACGTTTTTGCCAATTGTAATAAAATGTTTTTTGACCACATAGTAGCAAAAAATGATGGTTTGGTGCCAAATAGGGAAGATTTAGTTGATGGAGGATATTTCTTGATTTCTCCCGTGTTATAGATAATTTTATTTTTGCATTAAAATTTACTAAATAAAATTCATTATGGGAAAATTGGGATATAAAGGTTTGCTTCTGTTGGGAAGCATGATGATGTTGGGGGGAGCAGTACAAGCTCAGTATTTACGCTCTTCATATTTTATGGAAGGAACGAGTGCCCGTTTGCAGTTGAATCCTGGCTTGCAGCCTACCAGAGGATATTTTAATATGCCAATTATAGGCTCTTTTAATATGTCTGCTTCTTCTAATGTGCTGGGAACAAGTGACATTATTGATCTTATGAATTCTGGAAGTGATTTATATTCAAATGATAAGCTGTTTAACCGTTTAAAGGCTGATAACCGTTTGAATGTAAACTTGAATACGGACATTCTTTCTTTTGGCTGGTATAAAGGAAAAGGTTTCTGGAATGTAAATGTAGGATTGCGTGCTGATTTTGGCGCTGCATTGGCAAAAGATATGTTCTCAATGATGCGTACGATGAATGGTTTTGCATTGGAAGATGTGGCAGGAACCAGTCAAAGCTATAGCTTTTCTAACCAGACATTGAACATGAAGGCATACGCTGAAATCGGTTTGGGATACTCTCGTCAGATTACAGAAAAATTGACTGTGGGCGGACGTGTAAAAGTCTTGTTAGGCCTGGCACGCGCCGAAATGAACATCAATCAGTTTGATTTGAATTTGGATATTCCGAATCCTCAATATACAAATTATGCAGATTATGAATCTCGTGGCGAGCTTTCTCCTTCTGATTGGTATGGATCTCACTACGATTATTCGGCGAATGGTAACGTAATTACTACACTGAAAGGTGGGGGCATGACTTTTGATAATGATGGAATGATTGATGATTTTGACTTGGATGCAGGCGACTTAGGCATTGCTGGTTCAGGTTTTGGTATTGATTTAGGTGCAAGTTATAAAGTATGGGATAACTTGACTGTATCAGCTTCTATTCTTGATTTAGGTTTCTTGAAATGGAAAGAAAGTGAAACGACCGTAGCTACGGTGAGTGGGGAGGAAAATGTGACCATTACTTCAGATAACTATGACCGTTATATCGGTGGTGATTTCTTGTCATTTGAGCGTTTTGATTTTGAAGAAGGTTCACCTGAAAAGGTAAAGACAAAAACCCGTTTGTATTCTACATTATTGTTGGCTGGAGAATATGGCTTGTTGAATAATAAGTTAAGTGTCGGTGCTATGTACACTGCTCGTTTTGCTGAGCCTAAAACATTGAATGAATTGACATTCTTAGCAACATTCCGTCCGAAGAACTGGTTGAATGCAGCTATTAGTTACTCTCCGATTCAGGCAAGTGGTAAGTCAATTGGTCTTGCGGTGAAGTTGGGTCCGTTGTTTGTAGGAACTGACTATATGTTCTTTGGAGGTAATTCTAAATCAGTGAATGGTTTCCTAGGAATCTCTTTCCCTTTGGGAGGAAAAGCTAAACCTTTCTCTGAATTGTAATAAATCTTGTCTATTGCTATAATTCAATAAGATGGGGAGTGGCTGCCTTCCTAATCGTAATGTATGTATTGTCTGTTATGGGTTACGATAGGTTGGCAGCCTTTTTTATGCCTTTTCCATTCTCATAGTGGAAGTTCTTTCAGTATTTCGCCATTTAGATGGTATATAGTGATTTTCCCATTTTCATAGCTGGCAAAAGTGGGAGGGTTGCCTCCTTTGGGGAAAGTAATGGAGCCCGTGTTACAGATGATGCCGTTTGCCGTTCTTTCCAGTTTCCATAAATGGGTATGTCCGTAGAAAAAGGCATCATATCCATTTTGCGGGCGTTTTTCTTCATTATAGATGTGACCGTGGGTGAGGAATAACTTCTTGCCATTATCTACAATCAATGTGTAATCTGATAAAATAGGGAAGTTCAGCAGCATCTGGTCTACTTCAGAATCACAATTTCCTCGTATTGCTACGATTTCCCCTGCCATTTCATTTAGTTTCTCTGCAATACCTTTGGGATTGAGTCCCTCAGGAAGTCCGTTGCGTGGCCCGTAATTCAATATATCTCCCAAAATAATGAGCATATCAAAGTGATGTGCCTGGTAAAACTGCAGGACTTTTTCTAATGCAGGAAGGCATCCGTGTATGTCAGAAACAATTAAGTATTTCATAAAGCTTTTTGTTATTGATAATTCAATGCAAACATAAGAAAAAGCTTGTAATCAAAAAAACGGCCACCTTTGCAGGCAGCCGTTTTTCGTTGATTATATGCTAAAATAAATTATTCAGCTTTTTCGTCGCTCCAGTCCATTGCAGCCATACGCTTGTAAGAAGCATAGCGTTTCTTAGCCATGTCTTCGCAAGCAGCGAACAAGTCAGCAGCTTCTGTCGGGTATTGTTTCATTACAGATGCGAAACGAACTTCACCCTTCAGATAATCCTGGAAGCCTTCCCAGTTCGGTTCTTTAGAGTCGAGTGAGAACGGATTCTTACCTTCTTCTTCTAAAGCCGGGTTGAAGCGCCACAAGTGCCAGTAACCACATTCTACAGCCTTAGCTTCTTCAGCCTGAGATTTACCCATACCAGCTTTCAAACCGTGGTTGATACATGGAGCGTATGCGATAACCAATGATGGTCCAGGATATGCTTCAGCTTCGCGGATAGCTTTCAAAGTCTGAGCCTGGTCGGCACCCATTGCAATCTGAGCTACGTAAACGTAACCGTAAGTAGTGGCAATCATACCCAGGTCTTTCTTGCGAACGCGTTTACCAGAAGCAGCAAACTTAGCGATAGCACCCAGCGGAGTAGCCTTAGAAGACTGACCACCAGTGTTGGAGTAAACTTCAGTATCCAATACCAGGATGTTTACATCTTCGCCAGAAGCGATTACATGGTCAAGACCTCCGTAACCTATATCGTAAGAAGCACCGTCACCACCGATAATCCACTGTGAGCGTTTTACCAGATAGTCTTTGAATTCGGCGATAGTAGCGCAAGCAGCACATTTGTCTTTTGCAGCTTCTACCAACGGAATAATCTTTTCAGCAGCAGCTTTGCTCTTATCCGCATCGTTGCGACCGTCAATCCATTCCTGGAATGCTTCTTTGTATTCTGCCGGAGTAGCTTCGTTTGCGATAGCAGACTTCATTGCTTCTTCCAGACGGTTGCGTAGTTTCTTGTTAGCCAATTCCATACCCAAACCGAATTCGCAGAAGTCTTCGAACAATGAGTTAGCCCAAGCAGGACCCTGACCTTTTTCGTTAGTTGTGTAAGGAGTTGAAGGAACTGAACCAGAGTAGATAGAAGAACATCCAGTAGCGTTAGCAACCATTTCACGGTCACCAAACAACTGAGAAATCAGTTTCACATACGGA
>CAMFND010000080.1 GCA_945965395.1 uncultured Bacteroides sp. | reverse complement strand
CCCCCTGGCAGCAGCTATAAGAGTATATTCTGCATCGAAACAAGGAAACCTATATACGGTTTTCTGCGGTTTCTTTTGCTTGTTCTACGTTTCCTGCACCGGAACTTTACGTTTTTCATGTGGAAAACGTAGGTTTCCGCAGAGTGAGCCGTACGTTTCACGGTCGGGAAACGTAAAAAGCGCTTTCTCATGTTTCTTTTATTTCATAGTCCTTTTTATATTACTTGTTTGATGCTTTGTCAGGCAGGTAAATTGAAACATTGCGTGGAAGAGTCAAGATTTGTTTAAAAAATAATAGCTGCCCATCCGGTGATAAGCAGCTATTACGTTGATAAGGATTTTTTACTTCTTGTAGTTAAATAGTATGACATTTCATCACATTGGCGGGCGGACGTTCTGCCAATAGTTCCTTTTTCATGAAATCCATGTAGGGAGCTACATGTTCAAAGAACTGATAATAGCCTTTGCAGAGATAGTTTAGTCCTGGCTCACCGTCTTCAGTGGTCAGGAACCGGTTTTTAGGACATTCTCCGTTGCAGGCAAACAGGTAGTTGCATTCCTTGCATTTGTTAGGTAAGGAATCTCTCTTTTGCTGGCCAAATTGAATCTGTTTTTCGCTGTACATCATTTCAACCAGCGATTTTTCGTAGATGTTTCCTAATTTGAACTCCGGAAATACAAAATGGTCACAAGAGTATACGTCGCCGTTGAATTCCATCACCCCTGCATGTCCGCAAGTGGGAGCCATGGTACACACTCCCGGTTGAGCTCCCATCCAGTTGGCCAGCGTAGCATCAAAAATCTGGATAAAGTATTCTCCCACGTCATTCTTTACCCATTCGTCGAATATGGTACAGAGGAAATTTCCCCATTGTTCAGGGCTTACCGAGAAGTCGGCCAGCTTTTCTTCTTTCTGTAGGGCATGGGCCAGATGTCTTCCGTCGGCATGGGGATGGATTCTTTCTACAATTGGAGTAAACTGAATATAATGACACCCCAGTTCTTTGAAAAAATGGTAAAACTCCAAGGGGTAGTCGGCATTGTAATCATTGACCACAGCCATGGCATTCCATTCCACCTGATGCTTGTTGAACAGGTGAATGCCCTGCATGACTTTCATAAATGAAGGTTTGCCTTGTTTGTTCTTCCGGTATTCATCATGGAATTCCTGTGGTCCGTCTATCGAAATGCCCACCAGCCAATGATTATCATGGAAAAACTCACACCATTCATCGTTTAATAAGGTACCATTCGTCTGGATGCAGTTATCAATCGTTCTTCCGTTTGCATACTTCTTCTGAAGTTCCACCACCTTCTGGTAGAAACTTAGTGGACGCATCAGGGTTTCTCCACCATGCCATGTGAACAATACCTGCGGCATGGTTTGTGAATTGATATACTCCTCGATGAACTTTTCAAGCAGACCGTCGCTCATCACGAACTTGGAAGTGTTTTCTTTGTATAAGTTCGTTTTTTCCAGATAGTAACAGTATTTGCAAGCCAGATTGCATATGGCACCTACGGGTTTGGTCATGACGTAGAGAGGCTTGGAGAAGGGTGATATTGTTTTTTCCATGATAATCGGCTTAAATTATTTAGTGGAATCTTTTACTAACAATAAGGCACCATGAGGAGCAATTGTGAGTTCATCCTCCTTTTGAATCAGCTTGTGGTTCCATACATCCAGTGCAGGAAGCTGGTCTTTGAGGAAAGATGCTATTTTTTCTTGCTGGAGGCTTGTCTCACCGATGTTAAACAAAGCAATGTAGTGCTTGGAGTCATTTTCATGATCGGCCGTCCATACAATCAGTTCCTCATCAGCATAGATTTGTCGGTTGTTTTTGCTATGCTGATTCAGTTCGAGTACTTCCTTGTTGGTAATCAGACTCAGGGTAGTAGCATCTGTCTGTGGAAGGTCGCCTCCAAACATCAGTGGAGAACGGAAGATGCACCAGAGACTCATCAGGGTGATTTGTTCGTCGTATGTGAAGTTGGTGTTTCTGGCTTCACCCACTTCTCCTCGGACACCGATTTTTCCCAAGGGAAGCATATCTGCATCCGGCCAGTGTCCGGCTACTTTTCGCTTGCTCCAGGCAGCACATCGGGGGAACTGTCTTTTCAGTGCTTCCCAGTTGTCCCAGAAGTCGCATGAAATTCGCCACATGTGTGCATATCTGCTCAGGTGATAGGCATTTCCGATATAGGCCGCACCGGGCGAAACGCTTAATACAATCTTGTTGCCAAATTTTTCGATAGACGCAGCCAGTGCTTCCAGTTCATCGGTGCGCAGAGGAGAGTTCAATCCGTCACCATCCCAGGTTCCCATGTCGTCCGCTTTGATGAAATCCACATCCCACGAAGTGTATAGTTCAATCAGTGAATCATAATACGCCTGAGCACCTTCTTTTGTACAATCTATTCCGTACATGCTGCCATACCATAGACACTGGTCATTTTCTTCTGCCACCTGGTTGCAGGTAATATCTGTTCCCTTGATGACCTGTTTGTTTTCAGCTGCAATCCATGGCATACCTCTCATGATGTGGATACCGAATTTCAGTCCGAGAGAGTGTACGTAGTCGGCCAGTGGCTTGAATCCTTTTCCACCTGCCGAAGAAGGGAATCTTTCTTCCACCGGAATCAAACGTCCGAATTCGTCCGTTATCATGGGAATGTTCTTTTTCTTGTAATTGGTAGTGGTTACTCCCGGGGCATACCATCCCAAATCTACGACGATGTATTCCCATCCAAATTCTTTTAAATGTGCCGCCATGTATCTGGCGTTTTCTTTTACCTCCGCTTCGTTCACATCCAGGCCAAAGCAGTCCCAGCTGTTCCATCCCATCGGGGGAGTCATTGCGAGTTTCGGATTACATACTTGTTTCATGGTTATTTCCGTTAAGTGAATAATGATGTGACAAAAATACGCGCGATAGGAAGAAGGAATTTGTGTGCGTGTACGCATTTGTTAGCCTATCGTACGGTTGCCTTGATTGTCCGAATATTTCTGGATGATGTGTACAGAAAATACAATATGCTGTACAAAAGAAATAAAGTATACGCTTTATAATCGCTTCTTTTGTGAAGTTGAAAATCAAACACTTTAAATATTAATTGTTATGGATAAAAAAGTATACTGCGGAGCGATGCTTTTGGCATCAATCGTTTCTACCGGTTGCGCAGAGCAGAAAAAAGTAGAGGAACAGAAGCCTAATATTATCTATTTCTTAGTGGATGATATGGGAATGGGAGATTTAAGTCTTACTGGACAAAAGAAATATGAAACTCCTAATATCGACAAACTGGCGGCAGACGGTATGCTGTTTACCAATCATTATTGTGGAACAACCGTGTCGGGTCCGTCACGTGCATGCTTGATGACAGGAAAGCATACGGGACATACTTCCGTAAGAGGTAACCAGCCCGGGCCGCAGCTTTTGGGCGACAACGAGGCTACTCTGGCCAGTGTGCTGAAAGGTGCCGGATATAAAACAGCTGTAATTGGGAAATGGGGTATTGGCCATCCGATTCCGCTGGATGATCCGCAGCGCAAAGGATTCGATCTTTCTTACGGCTATCTGAACATGTGGCATGCACACAACTGCTTTCCTGAATTCTTATACAGAAATGGAGTAAAAGAGGAACTTACCGGTAATAAGTTAGCTTTGGCAGAAGACGGTACTAACCCGTGGGCCGATATGCCGGAAGGTACCGGAGTAGCAAGAATGGATGCCCGTAAACAATATGCGCCGGATTTGTTTGAAAAGGAAGCCTTGAAATTCATTTCAGATAATAAGAAGAACCCGTTCTTCATCTATTATGCACTGAATTTACCTCATGCCAACAACGAAGCGGCTCCTAACGGATGTGAGGTTCCTTCGCACAATGCGGATATTGCTGCCAAAGACTGGCCGGAAGTGGAAAAAGGCTTTGCACAAATGATGCAGATTATTGATAAGCAGGTGGGTGATTTGGTGGCATACCTGGAAAAAGAAGGTCTGGCCGACAATACAATCATCATGTTTGCTTCCGACAACGGCCCTCACCAGGAAGGCGGGCACAAGGTTGATTTCTTTGACAGCAATGCAGACCTCAGAGGAAAGAAACGTGACATGTGGGATGGTGGTATCCGCACTCCGTTTATCGTAAAATGGCCGGGTAAGGTGAAAGCTGGTTCTACCAGCAACCATTTGTCGGCTTTCTGGGATGTGCTGCCTACTTTCTGTGACATCGCCAAAGTGGAAAAACCGGCAGGAATAGATGGTTTGTCACTGTTGCCTACACTGCTGGGTGATACTGCTAAACAAGAAAAACATAAATATCTGTATTTCGAATTCTATGAAGAAGGAGGAAAACAGGCTGTGGTAGCTGATAACTGGAAGTACATCAAATTGAATGTACGTCAGGGAAAGGGTGCAAAACCGGTAGAAACTTCTCTCTACCGTTTGACAGACGATGTGTCTGAACAGAAAGATGTAAAAGAAGAACATCCTGAAATGGTAGAAATCATGGAAGGCTATATAAAAGAAGGACATACGCCTTTTTCAGTAGTTTCATTGCTCCAGATGGATGGTAAAGAAACAGATATGTCTCATGAATGAAAAAGGAAAACGATATGATGAAGAATTTGTTTAGTCTTGGAGTTATTGCTATGTGTATGGTTTCCTGTTCATCTGCAAAGGTGGACAGGAAACCTTTGGCGGAGCGGGTGGATTCGCGTGACTATCCGTCAGCTTTTATGGCATGGTATAACATTGATATGCCGGAATATCCGGTTGATACAGAGGAAAATCGCATTAAGGCTTGTGCCAAGCATGACCTGATGTGGGAAGAACCGCTGAGTCAGCTGGGAGAAGGGGTCGATTTGATTTTAGGCCTTACATGGGATCATAAATATCACGGTCTTGCTACGGAGTTTACCAAGGAGAGTCTGTCACACGCATTAGAGAATCGCCGTCGGCTTCAGGAACTGAATCCGAATATGGTGTGTCTGTTCGAAGTGAGATGGCGGGATGCACCGATGAGCTTCTTGCCGGAAGACAGTGACTGGTGGCTTCGCGATGAGAATGGAAACATCAAGAAGGGCTGGTTAGGAGGATGGGAACCTTTTTATCTGCTTGATTATAAGAATGAAGGACTTCTTGACAATATAGCCCGTCAGGCTAAAATCGCAGTGGAATGCGGGGTTTACGACGGTATCATGCTCGACTGGAGCGGTAACCTGGAAGTCATCAAACGGATTCGTAAGGCCATCGGAAAAGATAAGTTAATTATTGTCAATATTCACGATGACATAGAAGACGGTATGAGGTATAAAGACTATATCAACGGGGCATTTATGGAGTTGAACCCGATAGATTCCCTCAGCATGCCGGTGGAAGGGCTTAAGTTGTATTCCAAAGATGACGTGAACAAGCGTAATTGGAGCAAGATAGAAGAGGCCCTGCAATATTATGAAGAGAATTTCCTGGAACCTCAGGTAAACTGCCTGGAAGTGTGGGGAAACCGGAAAGACTTGCGCAGAATGCGTGCCACTACGACTCTGGGCCTTACGATGAGTGACGGATATGTGTTGTATGGCGATCCGAATCCTCTGCCCACTCCAGACCATTATCATGACTGGTATTCATTCTATGACGTGAATTTAGGCAAGCCATTGGCAAAGGGACAGCGTCAGACGGACGGAAGCTGGAAAAGAGAATTTGAGGGAGGAACCGTGGTATATAATCCTTACGGGAATTCTGATGTGACAGTTTCTTTCGATAAAGAAATGAAGCGTGTGTCAGACAACTCTGTTGCATGCTCGTTCACTGTGCCACAGCGCGATGGTGATATTTTTGTACCTGTAAAATAATGTAATATGGATCTTCAACTACTTGATTTTGTATCCTTTTTTGGGTATTTCTTTTTCTTGAGTTTTATTGGATGGTATGTAGGACGTAGCAAGAAACAGGCTGCATCCGACTATTTTCTGGCTGGTAAGACTCTTCCGTGGTATGTGGTAGGGAGTTCCTATATTGCAGCCAATATCAGTACCGAACATTTTTTAGGAATGATTGGAGCTGCAGTATTGTATGGAATTGTGGTGGCTACGCCAGAGTGGAGTGCTGTCATCGCATTCTCTTTCCTTATCTGGCTGTTTATTCCTTTTCTGCTGGGCTCAAAGGTGTATACCACACCCGAATTTCTGGAAAAACGTTTCAATAAAGAAATACGTCTCTTGTTTGCCTTTATCACAATATTGGCAAATGTAACGGCCTTCATGGCCCCTGTAATTTATGGAGGCGGACTGATTGTAGAAGAAGCCCTGGGTTTCAATAAACTCATGGGACTGGACATTGCTTCCATTACAGCTGGATATATTCCTAACTGGGGATTGTTCATCTCTATCTTCTTGATTGCTTTTGCTTCTGGTGTATGGGCGATATGGGGAGGACTGAAGTCGGTGGCCTGGATGGATGTGCTGACCATTGTCATTATGGTTATGGGGGGACTCATGGTTACCTTCCTGGGTTTGTCGTACATTGGGGATGGAAGTATTGTAGACGGCATTTCCCGAATGATTAATGTGAACCAGTGTCATGACGGATGGGCTTCTGAATGGTTGAATAAAAATGTGGTGAACATGCTGGCAGGTTCTACGGAAGGCGATAGCTACAACCGCTTGTCGGTGTTGCAGCCAGTTAATCATACCACTACGCCCTGGACTCACTGGGTGTTCTCTTTCTTCTATATCGGTTTGTGGTACACAGTTATCAATCAGCACATGATTCAGAAAGTATTTGCTGCAAAAGACATCTACCATGCCAGAATGGGAATGGTATTTGCTTCCTTCCTGAAACTGCTGTTGCCGTTTATTGTGGTGGTTCCCGGTTTAATCTGGTTTGTGATGAAACCTGATTTCCTGTTCTCCAGCAACTGGGCGGTAATGAGTGAAGAGGCAAACAAAACTTATATCATGATGATTTCCAAGCTGGTTCCACCCTTTATGACCGGTTTGTTGCTGGCAGCTTTGTTTGGTGCTATTCAGAGTACTGTTAGCTCGGTGTTGAATTCTACTTCAACTATCTTTACCCTTGATTTTTATAAGCATTACGTGAACCGTCAGGCTACGGAAGCACAGGAGGTAAGGGTAGGGAAATGGGCCGGTGCCATTATTCTTATTGTGTCTATCGCCTTGGCAGTATTGCTGGCCATGACGAAGATAAACATCTTTGTCTACATTCAGACCCTGTACACTTTTATTGCTCCTCCGTTCTCGGCCATCTTCCTGATAGGTATGCTCTGGAAGAAAGTTAACGGACAGGACGCTCTGACTGCGGTAATCGTGTCTTTTGTGGTCGGTATTCTGTTGAAGTATCTGGAATTCGGTCCTTTGGCCGATTCGCATACGGCTTTTGCACAGTTTGTCAAGCCTTTTGCCAACCAGGGACTGATTGTCTGGGCGGTAGCAATGGTTACCTGTATGGTTTCCGCTCATTTCACTCCTAAGCCGAAAGCCGAGCAGGTTTCTTCAGGTCTGGTGCTGAATTTGAAAGACTTGACTAACCTGAAGGACGGCTTAGGTAGCAAATGGTATAATTCAGTAGGTTTCTGGTGGGGTATTTCTTTTGCATTAATGGTTGTTCTTATCTTAAGTTTCAGCCTGATTTTCTAATTAAAGTTAGGTTTCTTGGCTGCCATGGTCACTGATAAAGTGGCTTTGGCAGCTACCTTTTTTAATCTTATAAGTATATGAAACACAAAAGATTATTTGCATTTTTCCTGTTTAGCTCTTTATTGTGGGCAAGTCTGCAAGCTCGACAGATAGATTTGTCCTTAAATGACTGGAGATTGTGGCTTGATAAGGAGGCCTCTGTCGTTGCAGATGCTTCCGCTCCCTTATGCGGATGGAAACAACTTCCTTTTCAGGGTAAACAGATTCGTATTCCAGCTACAGTAGAGGCATATTGTTGGGGAATGGAATCTGGTGAAAAGTTTGGATTGTCAGGAGATTATACTGGGATTTCCTGGTTTAGTACCGACTTCTTGCTGCCTCATATTAAAAGCAGCCAACGCCTGCTGCTGAAATTTGAAAGTGTACGATTCTGTGCTGAGGTTTTTGTCAACCAGAAATTTGTAGGAAAAGATGAAGCTTTTGGCACTCCATTTTATTTTGATATTACGGATTACGTGTTGGCCGGAAAGAAAAACTCGTTGGCGGTGAGGATAATAGATCCTGATGGAAATTTTACCTGGACTGATTTTAATCCGCATTTTTGGGGAGAGCGACGAATTACTCCGAGTCATGGATTTGGAGGAATAACCGGACGGGTAGAACTGGAGTGGGTAGACCCTAATTACATCAGTGATGTGTTCGTGCAAAATACTCCGCAGATAACTACCGTTTGTGCGAAGGTAAAGGTGGATAACCTGTTAAATCAGAAGTCTCCGGATGGGGAGTTACGCTTCCGCCTTTTCCCGGCTTCTGATGATAATCAGGTTTTATATGATAAAAGTATCCGTGTCAACGGAGATAAACTGGATGAGTATTATTCATTTGTCTTACAATATCCTAAAGCACAATTGTGGAGTCCGGAAAGCCCGAATCTCTATTGGCTTCAAATAGACTGGAATGGAAAGGATGGAAGCTCCCATTCGGTCCGGAAACGTTTTGGGTTCAGGTGGTTTGAGATAAAAGACAGTAAAGATGGTCGTTATTTTCAATTGAATGGGAAACGAATCGTATTGCGTACAGCTATTTCGTGGGGATTCTGGCCAGTGAATGGAATAATACCTACTCCCGAGTTGGCCGAACGTCAAATCAGGCTTGCACAGGAGCTCGGACTTAATATGCTGAATTTCCATCGGGGAATAGGACAGACAGTGCTTTTAGATAAGGCCGATGAATTAGGATTGCTTTATTATGAAGAGCCGGGAGGATATAAAACAGGAGGTAATACCCGAGATGTATCGCTTCAGGCCTTGAATAGAGAGAGGTTTCTCCGGATGATGAAAAGAGACAGGAGCCATCCTTCGCTGATTATATACAATATGATTAATGAGATTTCTAACCGTCAGCCTCTTCCTTTTGAGATAGAAGATTTGAAATTATTCCATTCGCAGGATGAAACCCGGCATATCACTTATACTTCCAGCAATTTCTTTAAAGTATTGCATGGAGGAAAGTGTCCGGTCACTCCTTCACCTGTCAAGTCTTTTATGCGGCCTTATGATACGACTGTGTATCAGCAAGGTTGGTGGGATCAGCATTTCCCCGATGGCCCAGGGGTATATTGTGACCGTTTTTATAAAGGTCCCGGAGAAGGTATCTTCCGAAATTCGGATCATCTGCATGAAATTGTCATGTGGGGTGAAGAAGGGGCTATCGGAACTCCGCCCCGCTTACAGCTGATAAAAGAAGAAATCGAAAAGAATGGTAATCTTACTGGCTGGGATGGCGATGCATATTTAGCACAGTATGAAGCTTTTGATACTTTTCTAAAAACGCATCCGGATTTTCAGAAAGCATTCCCTGATGTAGATGCGTTTACCCGGTCTTTTGGTAATGTAGCGATGTATCATCAAGGACGGATTATTGAAAATATCCGTATTGGAAATGTGGTAGACTGTTATGCGGTCAATGGATGGGAGGAAACCAAGATTGAAAATCATTCCGGTATTGTGGATGCTTATCGTCATCCGAAAGGGGATACTCATATTTTGGCGCATTATAATCAACCTTTGTATGTGGCTGTCAAACTAAGAAACAAGGTGATGCAGCGAGGAGATACGGCCATAGCTGATTTCTATGTGGTGAATGAGAAGAATCTGAAAGGAAAGTATCGGTTGTCTGTAACATGCAGTGATAATAAAGGAGTTTTCTTTGAAAAGACTTATGCGGTAAAACTGGAAGGAGGAAATACATATGGACAGTTGTTGGTGAAGGAGGTGAAAATTACTCCACGTGAGGCGGGATACACTGTGGTGAGGGCCTTCTTGTGTGAAGAGAACGAAGTAAAAGCCGAGGGAATGGATAAATTGTATGCGGTCGGTTTGCATGAAATGGACTCTTCGTTGGATGTTGCATTATTGGATGACAGTCTTGGACATACTTCGAATGCCCTGAAATCATCGGGCATTGTTTTCCGTTCTTCTACTGCAAAAGAGATACTGAAATCTCATCCGGATGTAATTGTGATTGGAGCATATGACCGTCAATTGGCTATGCCTGAAATTGAAGCCCGAAGCGAGCTGTTGGAATGGGTGAAGGCAGGAGGGAGACTCCTTGTTTTAGGAGATGCAGATAAAGTTTCAGCTTTTCTTGCTGAAAAAGAGGTGTTGGATTATCGTGGTTGTGTACCCTTGCGGACCGTGTGGTTCGGTGGAAATTATGCAGTAGCTAACAACTTGTATTTCTCCGGCTTGCCTTGTAATACGGCATTCAACTGGGAGTATCAATCTCTGGCACAATACCATAAGCAGCGTAAGGCATTGCGTATTATGAATGGGAAATGTCTGGTAGCAGCAGTGGCGGAACATAAGCCTGAGGTCTTCTCTGCTCTTCATTCTTTAAAGATGGGAAAGGGAGAAATCATTTTGAGCACACTGGATATTGTACGGGCTTTAAATCGGAGAAATGAAACCGCCAATGTGGTGGCCAGGAAATTGTTGATTAACTTAATGACTCTTCAGAATTAAAAATATGAGTATGAATACACGATTGTTACATCTCTTTGTAGGGCTATGCCTGTTTTTTCAGTTGCATGCCCTTACTACGTTCCGGAATCCGATTATTCCGGGATTTCATCCGGACCCTTCCATTTGCCGGGTGGGAGAGGATTATTATCTGGTTACCTCTTCTTTTGAGTGGTATCCCGGACTGCCCGTTTACCACAGCAAGGATTTGATGCACTGGGAACAGATAGGACATGTGCTGACCCGTCCCTCGCAGTTGAACTTGAAAGCGGGACTGAAACATTCTGCCGGTTTGTGGGCTCCTACGATAAGGTATCACGAAGGAGTGTTTTACGTGATATGTACCGCGCAACAGGCGGGAGGGAACTTTTATGTCACGGCGAAATCACCTGCTGGCCCCTGGTCGGAACCGGTATTCCTTAAGGATGCTCCGGGAATAGACCCTTCCTTGTTCTTTGATGACGATGGTACTTGCTGGTACACAGGCTCTATCAACGGAACCAAAAATCAGGACCGTTATCCCAATGAAGACCGTATTTACATTCAGAGGTTGGATTTGCAGCAAGGAAAACTGGTGGGGGAACGCAAGATTATTTCTACCGGACATGCCGTGAATGCTCCTTTTGCGGAAGCTCCTCATTTGTATAAAATAGGAAAGAAGTATCTTTTGCTGGTGGCAGAAGGAGGTACCTGGAATAACCATGCCGTTACGGCTTTTATGTCAGACTCGGTAATGGGACCCTATGTGCCTGGCATTGCCAATCCCGTGCTTACTCATCGTTTTTTGGGGAAGCAAGCTGATATTACGACGGTGGGACATGCCGATTTGGTTCAGACACCGGAAGGCAAATGGTGGTCGGTGATGTTGGGAGTCCGTCCGTTGGATGGATTTACGATGTTGGGCAGAGAAACCTTTCTTACTCCGGTTGGGTTTCAGAACGGATGGCCGGTGTTTAATCCGGGCATAGGACGGGTGTTATCAGTAGAGAAAGCGACGGGTATCCGCCCTCATCCTTTTCCGGAAGAGTCGGCAAAAGATGATTTTGACGCACCGGAACTGCGTAATTGCTGGAACTTTCTTCGCACTCCTTATACTCGCTGGTTTGAGTTGGCAGACGGCAAGCTGACGCTGCAATTGCGTCCGGAGTCGGTTAAAGAGCCGGTCAACCCTTCGTTGATAGCACGACGGATACAGCATTTTAATTTTACCGCCTCTGCTATGATGCATTTCAAACCAGCGCGTGAAGGGGAGGAAGCCGGTCTGATTCTCATGCAGAACGGAGCCAATCATTATCGGCTGGTGAAACAGCGTCGGCACGGAAAGGACAGTCTGCTGTTGTATAAGGTTGATAAAGGAAGGCAGATGGTAATGGCTTCCCTTCCTTATAAGGATAAGCAAGTTTGCCTGTGGGTGGTAGCACAGGGTAAAAGCTATCGTTTCTATGTGGGCAGTCAGCCGGAAAAAATGATGGCACTGGGTGAAGCGCAGGATGCCACGATTAACAGCAGCAACCATGCAGGTGGTTTCATCGGTCCGTTTATTGGAATGTATGCCAGCAGTAACGGGCAGAAGTCAGAAAACAAGGCTTCTTTTGACTATTTTGAATACAAGGAAGGTGCCGCATTCCCTCTTCAGGTAAGAAAACATTCGCTTCATGAGATTGCGGTGCGCGACCCTTATATTTTTCCAGACGAGAAGACACAGACCTATTATTTGTATTGTGCCACCCGGCAGAAAGCAGACCGTCCGAATGGCAAGCATGGCCTGAAGATGTATAAAAGCCGGGATTTGAAGACTTGGGAAGGCCCTTATATGGTATACGAGTCGGTGGATAGTGAGTGGGCCGATGCTTCTCATGGCATCTGGGCTCCAGAAATGCATGAATATAAAGGGAAGTATTATTTGTTTGCTACGTTCACCAATGAGAAGTCACCCCTTCCGCAACAAGTTCCCGGTCGTCCGTTCTTACACCGGAGAGCAACTGCCATTTTAGTGGCAGATACGCCCGAAGGACCTTTTGTGCCGTTGACGGGCAAGCCTCACACGCCGGCCGACTGGATGTCGCTCGATGGTACCTTGTATGTGGAAAATGGAAAGCCATATATGGTGTTCTGCCATGAGTGGACACAAATGACAGACGGAACGATGGAATTGCTGCCGTTGTCGGAAGATTTGTACACACCGGAAGGACCCCCGGTGACGATGTTCAGGGCAAAAGATGCTTCTTGGGTGCAATCGCTGGATATGTATAAGGGTAAGAAAGTGGAAGGTTATGTGACCGACGGCTGCTTCCTGCACCGCAATGCCAATGGAAAGCTGATTATGCTCTGGTCCAGTTTCGGGCCGGGAGGATATGCCGTGTCTACGGCCGTATCGGTTTCGGGCAGTATCTGGGGTCCCTGGAAGCATAGAACCTCTCCTTTATATGGGGAACACGGCGGACATGCCATGTTGTTCAAGACTTTTGACGGACGTCTGGTAATGACGCTCCATTATCCCAATGGCGGGGCAGAGCCTCACGCCCGTTTTTTTGAGATGAAAGAGGCGGATGATACACTTGAGATAGTGCGGGAGTTAGTTTTCTGATACTTTTGAACAAATAAACCAAAACTGTGAACGCGGCGTACAATGATTGTATGGCCGCGTTCCTACTTTTGAGGGAGTTTAATAGACTTTCGATATGAAAAATACACTTTGGTTGACATCAGTTGCTGTTTGTACGGCAATGAACATGCATGGGAAGGAATGTACAGAGGCGGTTCGTCCGGACGCTCGTCCCAATATCTTATTTTGTCTGGCAGATGATGTGTCTTTTCCTTTCTGGGGGGCATACGGATGCAAGTGGGTGCGGACTCCGCACATAGACCAGTTGGCTTCTCAAGGTATGCTGTTCATGAATGCCTATACTTGTAATGCTAAGAGTGGCCCCAGTCGTTCATGTATATTGACAGGACGGAATTCCTGGCAGTTGGAAGCAGCCTGCAATCATTTTGCCTTTTGGCCGTCGCAGTTTAAAACATTTGCAGAGGTAATGCGCGAAAATGGCTATGTGGTAGCTAAAACGGGAAAAGGTTGGGCACCGGGCGATCCGGGACGAATAAATGGGAAAAGACGTGAACTGATAGGTCCGTCATTCGACCGTATCAAGCTGACTCCGGCCACTCCGGAAATCTCGAATATTGACTATGCGGCCAACTTTGCGGAGTTCATTGATACGAGGGATAAATCGCAGCCTTTCTTTTTCTGGTATGGTTCGCTGGAACCTCACCGCTTCTATGAATACGGAAGTGGGGTTAATAAAGGAAAGTACCGGACTGCGGATATAGATCGGGTTCCGCCTTACTGGCCCGATTGTGAAGAAACGCGGAATGACATGCTCGATTTTGCTTTCGAACTGGAGCATTTTGATGCTCACTTGGGAAAGATGATAGAAAAGTTGAAGGCAGAGGGCTTACTGGATAATACCATTGTCGTGGTGACGGCTGATAACGGCATGCCTTTTCCGCGTATAAAAGGACAGGCGTATCATACCTCCAATCATTTGCCGATGCTGGTGTACTGGCCAAAGGGAATTCCGCAGAAAGGAGTGAAGAATTTTGATTTTGTCAATTTCATCGACTTGGCACCTACTTTCTTGGAGGCGGCAGGAATAGACGGTGAGGCAAAAGGTATGCAGCAGATAGAAGGCAAAAGCATGCTTTCACTCATAAAATCCGGAAAAAGCAAATATGACTCATCCCGTAATCATGTGCTGATAGGGAAGGAACGTCACGATATAGGTCGTCCTGATGATGCCGGTTATCCCATCCGGGGAATCGTGACCGAGCAATATCTCTATGTCTATAATTTTGAACCAGACCGCTGGCCGGCAGGCAATCCGGAAACGGGTTATCTGAACTGTGACGGAGGAGCCATTAAGACAGAACTGATAAAAGACGGTAAAACAGAGGCACATAAGTACTGGAGTCTGAATTTTGGAAAGCGTCCGCAAGAGGAACTTTATGACATTGTAAAAGACCCAGACTGCATGCACAACCTGATTTCCTCGGGCGAAGGACGAATAGTGGCCGATAAACTCCGGAAACAGATGTTTGAGGAATTGAAATCTCAGGGGGACCACCACATGGCGGGGGATGCGGGTTATTATGAACGCATGCCTTATTGCGACAAAAATCACCGGGATTATTATAACCGTTTGCAGAAAGGAGAAAAGTTGAAATTTCCGGGATGGATTTTTCAATCGGATGTAGATACCTCACATTTAAATAAGTAACCATTAAGAATATGACAATGAACAAGAATTTGCTGATAGGAATTGCAGCCACGCTGATGCCGGCATGGATGCAAGCGCAGAGTGAAAAGCCGAAGAATGTGCTTTTTATAGCAGTGGATGATTTGAACGACTGGGTGGGATTCTTGAAAGGACATCCCAATACCCGTACCCCAAATATGGATCGTCTGGCCGCCATGGGAATGGTGTTTGAGTCGGCCTATTGTGCGGCTCCGGTTTCCAATGCCTCACGTGCCGCACTTCTTTCCGGTTTCCGTACTTCCACTACCGGAGTTTATGGAAATGCTGAATTTATGCGTGAATCTCCGGTGTTGAAAGATGCCGTGACCTTACCGAAGTATTTTTCGAATCACGGATACTATTCCATGGCGCGCGGAAAGATATTCCATCAGCCGATGGGGCCTTGGGGTGACCCGCAGTCATGGGACAGCCAGGAAAATTTAGGTGGTTTGTCGCTGAATCCTCCCCGGCAGAAAGGAAAACAAGCCAACGGGTTGGAAAAACAGACCACTGGAGGAGCTGTTATTCTTGACTGGGCAGGAGTTGATGTGGACGAAACAAAGACCAACGACTACCTGAATGCGCAGTGGGCTGCTCAGGAGCTTATGAAAAAACATGATAAGCCTTTCTTTATGGCTTGTGGCATTTTCCGTCCGCATCTTCCGTGGTATGTACCTCAGAAATACTTCGACCGTTTCAAACTCGAAGATATTCAGTTGCCTAAGCAGGACCCGATGGAAACCATGGAAAAACTTTCTCCACGAGCTTTGTCGATGACCGGATATAACAAGCCTGAACATGAATTCAATATTCTGAAGAAGTATGGCATGGAGAAAGAGGCGGTTCGTGCCTATCTGGCTTGCATCAGCTATGCAGACGATTGCATCGGTCAGATAGTGGATGTGCTGGAAAAGAGTCCGGAAAGAGACAATACCATCGTGGTGTTCTGGGGCGACCATGGATGGCATCTGGGCGAAAAGATGCGTTATCGCAAATTCTCATTGTGGGACCGTTCTTGCCATGTGCCGATGGTTATTGTGGCTCCGGGCATCACAAAACCGGGAAGCGTGTGCAAACAGCCGGTCAGCTTGCTGGATTTGTATCCCACGCTGGTTTCCCTGGCAGGACTGCCTGCTAATCCGCTGAACGAAGGAAATGACATTACTCCTTTGTTACAGAATCCGAATGCACATTGGACGAAGCCGGCCATTACTACACTGGCACAGAACGAGCACTCTATTTGTGACGGTCGTTATCGTTATATTATCTATCGGGATGGTTCGGAAGAGCTTTATGACCACAAACACGATCCTTTGGAATGGAAAAACCTGGCTGCCGACAAAAAATATGCCGACGTAAAGGCACGCTTGAGAACTTTCATCCCGAAAGTGAATGTGCCCAGCATCGGTACGTCGCATGTCTCTAAATCCATAGATGAAAAACCGACTAAGACCCGTAAGGGAAAGAGACTGACTTCATCACTGGATATAATTGAACAGGAATGTATTGAGTATAATAAATATCTTGGATTTAATGATTATGAATAAACTGGTAGTTTGGCTGGCAGTATGTTTGGGCGGAATCTCTTCCGCCCTTTATGCCGATACAAGAAAGCCTGTAGTATGGATTTACACGGATATGTCCGATAAGACCATCCCGGGTCCCAATAAAGAAGGTACAGTGAATGACCCTGACGATATTTCGGCCATGGCCGGATATTTGTTGCTGGCCGATTGTTTTGATACGCGAGGTATTGTGGTGGCCAGTACTCACCGGAAACAGCATGCTTCGTCCGGCAACCAGGCAGAGTGGGCGCAACGTGAGTTTGGCGACGCTTATGCGGCCGATGTGGTGAACCTTAAAAAGGTATATCCGGATTTCCCGGATTCCATCTCCTTTACCCAAAGCTGCATCAAAGAGAGTGCAGAGCGTTTTGACTATAAGAAGGATTATGCCAGAATCCTCGACCGTTATCCTACAGTCACTTCTCTTTTAGACTTGCTGCAGCATGAAAAAGACACGGTGAACGTGCTTTGCTGGGGTTCTTTGACCGAACCGGCCATTCTGGTAAATGCCTGTCTTCATTCCGGACGTGCTCATTTATTGAAGAAAGTCCGTTTTATTGCTCATTGGACGGATTCCTCTTTGCACCAGGGTAGTCCGGAACATCCGGAGAATGTAGCCAACTGCCGGGAAGATGCTGCAGCGTGCAGTTATCTGAAAGCGATGGCCGCACAAGGCAAGATTTTGTATTATGAGTTAGGTGCCATCGGACAGCACGGTATTGTGAGCGGCAGTCCGCGTGGAAAAGACTATTTCAATCAGTTTCATAAGAGTCACTTGGGTAAAATCTTTGCCACTGGGAAGTATGCGTTCGATACGGTGGATGATTCCGATTGCGCTACTTATTATGTGCTACTGGGCAGATGGGGAGTTTCACTCCAGGATGTGGCTTCTGATGGTACCAATAATCCGGAAGTGGAAAAAGCCAATGAAAAGAAATTCTTTCAGGAAGCGGCTGCCATCCGGGCAGAACTGCTGAAGCGTTCGGACGTGGCTGCCGGGAAAGGCTCGAAATGAATTCAATTATCTTTTAAATACCATTTAAACATTAATCAATGAAAAAACGATTTTTATTTTTGTCTCTGTGCATGGCTTTGGCAGGAACCGTGGGTGCACAGGTAAAAAAGAATGTGAACACCGACCCTTATCCATACGGGAATCCGGTGATACGCCACATGTATACTGCTGATGCGGCTCCGCATGTGATGCCCGACGGACGGGTGTGGATGATTACCTCAGTTGACCACGAGAATGGCGGTGGATATTCTACCATGCATTGCTATCATGCCTTTTCCTCATCCGACATGGTGAACTGGACTGACCATGGAGAGATTTTCCACGTAAACGATATTCGTCCGAAAGATGCGCCGGCTTCAGACAAGTGGGCGGTATGGGCTCCGGACTTTATTTATAAAGACGGAAAGTATTATCTGTATATTCCGATTCGTATCCAACATGGAGCAGAGTCTTCACAGGAAAAGCGGAAAGTGACGGCTTATCTGGCTGTAGCGGAAAGCAATTCGCTGACCGAACGTTTCAAGGTGCTGGCTCCGCAAATAAAGGAAACAAGAGGAATTGACCCTGCAGTGTTCCGCGATACAGATGGCAAGATTTACCTGTACTGGGGCAGTCACATGGCTGCGCAGTTGAAAGACAACATGTATGAGTTTGTCGGGAAACCTGTAAAACTGGATGTGGATACTGACCGCTTCATGGAAGCCATCTGGATGAACAAGCACGACGGAAAGTACTATCTTTCTTATCATACGAAGTACGGTAACAAGATTGATCGGAAGCAACCGGACGACCCGAACCGCAAGCCTTCTGAACTGGCCTATTCCGTAGGCGATTCTCCTATGGGACCTTTCAAATACGGAGGAGTGATGAACTACGAGTTGGGAGTAGGTGTGAAGAACGGCCCGAAATTGCCGGGATATGACTATGTACCTTGGCGTCTGACCCAGTCGAACCACGGAGGTATTGTGGAATACCACGGGCAGGAATATTTGTTTTATCACACTTCCGCTCTTTCTTCCTGGCGTCAGGACCGATTTAAAGGACCGGGCACCTGGACACAGCGTTCTGTGTGCATAGACGAATTGAATTACAGGAAAGACGGAAGCATCGTGCTGGTGAAGCAAACCATTGAGGGGGTTGCTGCGGTGAAAATCAATCAGTCGGCTGTGGTGAACCTTGCTTTGAAGCAGGCTGCTCTTTCAGATGGTGAATCAGTATCCGTTTCCAAAGTCAATCTGGGCACAGGCTACTATTATTTCAGTGCGGAAGTTTCCGGAGTGACAGCTCCTTTGAAAATTGAAGTACGCACAGGCTCGGCCGACGGCAAGTTGCTCGGTACGCTGCTTGCGAAGAAAGATGGCTATGTGGATACTTCTCTTATCGATGCTAATGGCAAACAGACTATCTACTTGAAAGCTGTAGGTGGAGATGTTCGGATTTCTGCGTGCAGATTCTTTGCGGGGAATGTGAAATAATGCATGCTACAGATAGCTGTAAATGGGGATAAGCTTTTCTGTACAAATGAAACAATTGTGCGTATGAATAAGCCAACGGATTCATTCCGTTTGGCTTTTCTTTGTCTTTCGAAAAAACGTTAATACTATGTAATAACTAAAAAAACATGTATCATGAACAAAACATTTTTTAAATCAATTTTTTTTGTAGGGTTGGCAGCTTGCATGTTCTCGTGTAAGGACGACAATTCTCCTCTTGACGGTGGCAATACTCCTCAGGGAGTCAATGTGGAATTCGATTATTCTCGGGCTAAATTAAGTAGGGATGCCGGTTCTTCTGCTACGCTGAACGGTTCATCCGATGTAGACTGGACAATTGAAGTAGAAGAAGGTGATTTCTTTTCTGTGGAACCTATGAGCGGTAAAGCCGGTGACTTTAAGCTGACGGTAACTGCGACTAAAGCAAATACATTGGCTGAAAAGCAGTATTCAAAGTTTATATTCAATGCTTCCGGCAGAAAATATCCTATTACGGTCATCCATTTGGAAGATAACATTCGTCTGGAGGTTTCTGGTCCGGCAGATAACATATTTACTTTTGCTACAGATGGCGGAACAAGTACTTTTAACGTTACGGCAAATACCGAATGGATAGTAAAGACAAAGAATGCAGAGGACTGGATTCACTTTGATGAGACGAACGTAGGTAAGATTGGAGAAAATATGGAAGTAAAAGTGAGTGTAGACCCCAATCCGTTTGCAAAAGTACGTGAGGGAAAATTCGAAGTACGTGTGCCGGAGTCAACTTCAAACGAATATACCGTGACTCAGGATCCTGCTCCTTTGAAGTATACAATCAAGGATAAAAATACAGATTTAACAACTGATGGCCTGACAGAACTTGGTGGAGGAGAAGATACTCGCACCATCACACTGAATGCGAATGCAGACTGGAAAATTGAGGCTGGTACTAATTCAGAATGGCTGACATTTGAGCCTTCAGAAGGTGTGGCTTCTTTGGAACCGGTAGAGGTGAAAGTGATTGCTGAGCCGAATTCTGATATGGATACTGAAGGGGGCCGTTCTGGTAAGTTTACTGTGACTTTTGGTGAAGGAAGTACAGTGACAATTAATGTACAGCAGAATAAGGGAGAAATGCCGACAGATGCTAAAAATTTGAAAGAGTTGGAAGCTGCATTGGAAGGTGAGAATAATAATGCATTGAACTGGTCTTCTGAACCTGATTATACTAAGTGGACGGGAGTGAAGTTTGAAGGTAGTAATCTGGCTGAACTGAATCTTTCAGGTAAAGGGCTTAAAGGTTATATCCCTGCAAGTATCTCACAATTTACTTCTTTGCGTGTGCTTGATTTGTCGAATAATGAATTGGTAGCAACTCCTGATTTACCAGATATCAAATATGGTAATGAAAGTTTAAGTGGTGGTGTTACCTTTAAACCGGCAGTTCCTGTCAGCCTGATAGACTTAACTAATCTTGAGGTACTGAAGTTGTCGGGCAATAATATTAAAGGTGTATTCCCGAGTGATTTGGTAGCACATCCTCATTATTTTGATTGGAATGCAATGGAAAATATTTATCCTCAAAAAGGTGATAATGCTGATATTTCTTATACTTATGGATCAGGTGTAAAATATAATACAACTACACAAGGAGATCCAAGTAAATGGCAATTGAGATTGACTTCTACTGGAATTCTGAGAGTGATGTACTATCAAATGGGAGGAGAAAGCTGGACTTCTACTAAATATGAAGCTACCACACCAGAATGGTTGGATAAAGAAATATATTTTACTGGTGGTACGAGGGGTACATCTACAGAATATGGAAAAGGTACTGATAATCCTTTGATATTTGGTGTCTGGGGAGTTGGTGGCTCTAAAGATATAACTGGTCAGTCTTTTAATTTGATGGGCATCGGAGGTATTAATAATTTAAAGGGTCAACTTCCGTTAGAAGTTCTGTTTAATCAAGGTTTTGAGCAGATATGGCAAGGCGCTGGAAAGCTGGAAGGACAGGTTCATCCTCTTGCTATACAACGTTTAAAATATATTCAGGTGTCATATAGCCCTGATTTAAAAATGGATGTGGCTGATATTCTACATAACTTACACCCGCAGGTTAAGAAGCTGGAACTTAAAAATAATATGGGTTTATATGGAACTGTTACAGGGGAAGTTCCTGGTTCTTTGGCACAAGAACCAAAGACTTGGGGTGGAATATTTGAAGGTTGTACAAATGTAATTTTACCGAATTAATGTTTGATGTCGATTGGTAATGTCAGGATTAACCTGACATTACCAATTATGAAACTAATAGATTATTTCATTTTTCGTTTTATGGTTTCCAATATGAAAAAATAATATGAAAATGGATATGGTTTCGGTAGAAAAATTAACACTTAAACGATATTTTATCATGAAAATATATAAGAATATGCTAATCGCTATGGGAATAGTCTTTTTTTGTTCTTGTAGCGATAATATAATGGATGCATACATTTCTACAATAGAGGGAGGTGGACAAACGGATGAGGAGGAAGCTCCGGTAGAAGTGTTAACTACATACGAATGGCCTACTGAACAAGGACAGGCCAAACTTTCTGAGCATTACAAGGTATTTGTCACGGTGGATGGAGAAGAAGAGAAGGAGATTCAGGTGTTGCAGTCTGATCCGATAGTAGAAAAAGAAATGCCTAATGGAACTATTGGAGAAGATTTGCAAGCTGCCTATACCAAGCAGCGTTCATTTTCTTTTGTACCTGTAACATACGATCCTGGTCAGGACAAAAAACTGACTTTCAGAATTGAAAGCAAGGACGGTTACTCTAGTAGTAATGTGCAGATTTCTCCTAAAAGTTATAACTTGTCTGCACAGGGTAGTGGGTCTTCTGTCTCGTTTACGGTGGATGCAGCGAATAAATATATTGCTGTAAATTTTGATGACCCTCGTAACATTGTAACAGTACCAGTGGGACAAGGTGGTGCAGGTACTCCTTTTAACTGGATTAAAGATATGCTTTGCATTTTTGTAGATCCGGTGGAAACTTTGAAACCCAACCCGGCCCGACAGAATATAGTGTATTACTCAAAAGAGGTATCCGAATCGGATTTAGCCAATGCAGAAGTAATTTATTTCAAACCGGGATATTATAATTTGAAGAAAGATGGCTCCCGTGGAGCAATGATAAATGAACAGGGTGGTTTGACTATTACAGCCAATCAGAAGATATATATAGCAGGAGGAGCCTTTGTGGAAGGCTATATATTAAGACGTAATTATGGTGACAGTAATCAGGCGGTATATGGACGAGGTATCTTGTCCGGACGTCAGTATATGTGGCAACCTGAAAATTCGAACAGACTGATGGGGCAGTTGATTCAGTTAGGTAACAATGCGGTGATTGACGGGGTGATTGCAATGGAATCTCCTCACCATGGAATTGTGCCTACGGATAATGCCACATTTACAAACGTGAAGTTCTTGGGCTGGCATTGTAACAACGATGGTCTTCGCCCGGGATTGAACTCTAAGATTTCCAATTGCTTTATTCGTGCATGCGATGACTTTTTCTACAATTATACGTTGGATGTAAAAGATTGTGTGTTGTGGCCCGCATTTAACGGAAGTATCCTGACAAACGGCTGGCAGTATTTTGACATCGGAGGGTCTGTTTTTGACAATATCGACATTATCTTTCCGGAATGGTTGAGCATGGGTAATAATAAGGGACTTATTATGTCACAAAATGAGTATGCTTATAATCCTCCGGTGGGTGCACCCACTACCGTACTTCGGAATATCCGTTTTGAAGGGAAAATACCGGGATTTGTGAATTTGAAGCCTAATTCCAATTATGATAAATACGACCCTTCTACGGGCAAGAATCCTAATGAACCTGCTAAAATTCCATTGTCCTCTAAAGCTGATTTAGGTTGGATGGGTGACATCTTGCTGGAGAATGTGTCTATAGAAGAGCAGGTAGGCGATAAAAGTAATGGCATGAAAACGAATCTGATTACGGGAGCTAAAACCGTGGGGAAAACGAATGCACCGATTGTGAAGAACGATCCTACGGCAATCTGGTGGGTAAAGGATATTACCTTCCGTAATGTGACGATTGATGGTGTGAAAATTACAAATGAGAACAAAGATACTTGGTTCAACATTGACCCGGAAACTACGAAAAATATCAATTTTGAGTGATTCCCGCCCGTGTTTCGGACAAGTAGACAAAAAAAGTGTATAAAATAAATAATTCAACTCCGGCTTCTGGGGTACTTTTGTCATACACAAAGCCGGTGTTTGAATTAAAGAATGATGTTAATATTATGGAAACAAACAAAAGATTGATAGGCTTCCACTTTCCGAGAAGGTATTCGCTGATGGCGATGATGCTGCTTTCTTTAGGCGGAGGAAGTTTGAATGCCAGTGAAGCTCCATTGCTCTCTTCTATTCAGCAGGAAGGATTGGTGGTAAAGGGAGTGGTGGTCGACCAGAATGGGGAGACACTGATTGGGGTGAATGTACTGGAAGAAGGTACTACTAACGGTACGATTACAGACTTTGACGGAAACTTTACGTTGAAAGTAGCCAGTAAGGATGCGAAAATAAGGGTGTCTTATATCGGTTTTGATGACCAGATTATCAAAGTGCAGCCTGGTATCATCAAGGTGGTGATGAAGGAGAGCTCACAGGTACTCGAAGAAGTCGTAGTGGTAGGCTACGGACAACAGAAAAAGGAAAGTGTAGTAGGCTCTATTGCACAAGTAACCGGTGATAAACTGAAATCAAAAGGAGCGGTATCTAACCTGACCGATGCATTGAGTGGTGCCATGCCGGGTGTGACTGTTATGACCACAAACGGTAACCCGGGCGGTGGAGGTGAATATGGAACTGATTCACAAATCCTGATTCGTGGTATGAATACTTGGAACAATGCCCAGCCGCTTATCCTGGTGGATGGTATGGAACGTTCCATGAACGATATTGATGTGAATGAAATCGAAAGTTTTTCTGTATTGAAGGATGCATCGGCTACGGCTGTGTTTGGTGTGAAAGGTGCGAATGGTGTTATCTTGATTAATACTAAGCGAGGAGCCAAGGGAAAAACGAAAGTAACTGCCGAAGCGAATGTGTCTATCAAGTCTTTGTCAAAGGTAGAAAAACCGATGGATTCGTATACAGGACGCATGGCTCGTAACTATGCCATAGTAAATGAACTGCCTCTGTATGGCAGTCAGTATTGGAAGTATTTTACGACGGCAAATGAACTGGAGCTTTACAGAAGCCAGATTGAACCGGAAAAATATACAAATGTAGACTGGCAGGATTATATGTTGAATAATGCGGCTTACTCTACCAAGTATAACGTCAATATTTCCGGTGGTACGGATTTTGTAAAATATTTTACCTCGTTGGGATATATTTACGATGGTGATATTTTTGATACTGGAGAAAATTCACGCGGATATAGTCCGGCTTTCCGATACGACCGTTTTAACTTCCGTACGAATTTGGATTTTAATCTGACCAAAACCACACAATTTAAGGTGAATTTAAGTGGATACTACGGTAAGCAGCAGACTCCTGCTAATGGTATTCATAACATGTGGTATTCTGTGTACAAATATTCTCCGTCAACGGCTTTGCCGGTGTATAGTGACGGTACTTACGGTATGGATGACTCAGAGTCCGACCGATTAGGTTTTAATGGTTATTTTTACATGATGGCCAATGGTACCAAGGTGACAAACCGTACGTCTATTACCACAGACTTTGAATTGCAGCAGAAATTGGATTTCATTACGAAGGGGTTGAGTTTTAAGGGCCGTTTCTCTTTTGATAACTATTTCACATCATTGGGACAGCAAATCAGTGATGATTATACGCAAAACTATATGCGTAAGATGTGGGATAAGGAGAAAGGAGAATGGAAATATGAAGTTCCGGCTGTTGGTGATGATGGTTTTGATTTCTATCCCTCTCCTTTAGGTTACACTACGGAATACCTGAATGAAACGACTGCTAATCAGACCCGAAGAAATATGTATTATGAAATGTCGCTTTCTTATAACCGACGTTTTGGCGTGCATAATGTAGGTGCCTTGGCTTTGTTCAGCCGTCAGGAGTATGCTACAGGTAGTGTATGGCCCAGCAAACGTGAAGACTGGGTAGGACGTATAACGTATGACTATGACGGAAAATACCTGGCCGAAGTGAATGCGGCATACAATGGTTCTGAGAAATTTGGTCCGGGACATAAATTTGACTTTTTTCCTTCTCTGGCATTGGGCTGGCGAGTAAGTGAGGAAAAGTTCATGAAAGAACATCTCCCGTTTATTTCCAACCTGAAATTGAAATACTCTATCGGTCTGGTAGGTAATGATAATTTGCCGGGAGTAGGTCAGTGGCCGTATGTAACTATCTGGAATGAGTTCTTGAAAACGGATAAATTGTTCCCGGGTGGATCTTTCAATACAGGACGATGGCCGAATTTCGGTTATCCTTCTCCTAAGCAAGGTACTTATCCTATCTTTATAGAAGGAACTCCTGGTAACCCGGATTTGAGATGGGAAAAAGCACGCAAGCAGAATTTTGGTATCGAATTGGGAGTGCTCGATAACCTGATTACAGCTAATATCGATATTTTTAATGAACATCGATATGATATGTTGATTGGTTCAAATGACAGAAGTATACCTGATTTCTTTGGACAGACACCTCCGGCTGCCAATTTAGGTAGTGTGGATTCTCATGGTGCAGAATTGGAATTCAAGGTGCAGAAGAATTGGAAAGACTGGGGGGTATGGGGTTCTTACAGCTGGACAGTAGCAAAAAATAAGATTACTTATAAGGAAGACCCTGAACTGAAACCTGACTATCAAAAAGCGGCAGGTTATGCCATTGGACAGATTAAGCCGCAGGTGGTTACGGGAATTATCCAGAGTTGGGACGATTTGTATACTGGTGTACTGTATGAAAATGCAAGTACGAATGCCACTTTATTACCGGGTCAATATCGTATGCTGGATTATAATGGTGATGGAATCATTAACAATAATGACGGATGTCCGTGGGGGTATTCTACTTATCCGCAAAATACTTATAGCTTCTCTGTAGGAGTGAGTTATAAAGGATGGAGTCTGAGTTGCCAGTTCTATGGAGCTTATAATGTGTCGGTCAATGCGTATGATATTGCAGAATTTGATTTTAATTCAGATTGTGTGTACGAACGTAATCTGAATGAAACATGGACTCCTGAACTCCATGGTGACGGGACTTACCGGGCATTGAGCATGACAGCCAAGAGCCCTACGGGAAGCTCAGTGTTCTATGATGGTTCTTATCTACGTTTGAAGACGGCTGAATTAAGTTATACTTTCCCTAAGGCTTGGGTGAATAAGCTGTCTATTTCTAATTTGCGCTTATATGTGAATGGAAACAATCTCTTTTTCTGGAGTGCTTTGCCGATGGATATAGAAGGTGCGAATTTTAATTTGAAGAGCTATCCTAATACGAAACAGATAAATTTTGGTGCAAATATCAGCTTTTAATACGCTTGCATTATGAAAAAAATATTTTATACATTATTGCTTTCTGCCCAAATGGTGGTAATAGGTACTTCGTGTACCGATTACCTGAGTGTTCCGGTGGAGGCAGCAAAAGATACGGAAGAAATTTTTGGAGATTACTATAATTTTCAGGGATTTGTAGATCAGTTATATATGTATGTGGCCGATCCGATTGTGAATACGGTATGTATGGATAACTGTTATGGAGGAGAGACAATCGGTACTACAAACTGGAGTACGGGATATAATTCTGTGAGAGGACTCTACAATCAGTATTTAACGAGAGGTTACCTGAGTACGGTGGATGACTATGGACCGGGTATATGGGCCGGATGGAAGGCGATTCGTATTGCCAACCTGGGACTGGAAAACTTTGACCTGATGAAAGGAACGGAAGAAGAAAAGAACAAGATAAAAGGTCAGTTGCTTTTTATGCGTGCATTCTTCCATCAGGAAATCTTAGCTGCCTGGGGCTCAATTCCTTATGTAGATAAAGTACTTACAGATGACTCAGAACAATTTAAGTTGCCTCGTTTTGGTGAGTATACCGCAAAAGATGGGAATACGTATTATGGCTATCAGGCGTGTGCTGTGCGCGTGGCCGAAGACATGCAGGAGGCCTCAGAACTTCTTCCGATAGTCTGGGATAACGATGTGGCTAACAGAGGACGTTGTACGGCATTGGCAGCGTTAGCCTATAAAGCTCGTGCTTTAGTGTTTGCAGCTTCTCCGTTGATGAGTGAATATTCTGGTACTTCTCTTTCTGACTTGAAACCTGCAGAAGTGAATACAGGACTGATGACACAGGCGGCAGAAGCAGCGTCGGCTGCTATCAAGATGGCCAAAGATAATGGGGATGCTTATGGTTTACTGCCTTGGTCAAACTATTCAGACATGTTCTATACGGTTGATGGAAGTACGGTACCCTGGAGTAAGGAAACTTTATGGGGAAGATACAATACCCTGAAAGGAAATACCTTGATTCTGAATACGCTTGGTCGTATTCATTTGCCGGATAACTCCGTTTTTGGAGGTAATGCAATTAACTGTACGCCTACCCAGAATTATGTGGACTTGTTTGAAATGGATAATGGAGAGTTGTATGATAAAAGCTTGGACGGAAAGTTTGATGAAAATGGTAAATTGTATATGTGGGAAAGACGTGATCCGCGTTTTAAGAAAGCTATTTATGTAGACCGTGATAATCCGGGCGATACGGAGAAGACAATCCTACAATTGTATATTGGAGGGAAAACCCGGAATGCAGATAACTGCCAGACTCCGTATTTTATACATAAGTATTGGCCATGGAACTGTAATAAGACGGATAATGGTACGGAATATAACAACATGCGTATGATGGTGCCTCTGATGCGTTTGGCAGAAGTGTATCTGCTATATGCCGAAGCGGTTTATCAGGCATTAGGAGATGCCAATCAGAAAATTGGAGATTGTGGAATGTCTGCGCTTGATGCAGTAAATGAGATACGTTCACGTGCAGGACAGGTAGATACTGATGCTCATGGAGGAGTACACGGTGATTTCATGAAAATGATTCTGAACGAACGTGCCGTAGAATTCTGCTTTGAAGGACAGTATTGGTATGACATTCGTCGTTATAAATTAGGTGAACATTTGAGAGGAGAAGCTATCCAGACAATGGACTTCACCAAAGACTGGAAGAACTTTACGCGTCGTACATTGGTGAACCGTACTTTTGAGGCACCGAAGCATTACTGGATGCCTTTCCCGACGAACTTGACTAAAATGTATCCTGAATTCCCGCAAAATACCGGATGGGAGTAAACTTAAAATGTAATATGTTATGAAAAATAAAAAAGCTATTAGTTCTTTATTGGCTTTGTTCTCTGCAAACTTGCTCTTTGCCCAGAGTGCATTGCCTGTAGAGGATACAGATAAAGAGGCAGGTCGAGTGGTGAACTTGGCTTACCAGAAAATGGACTTGAAGCAGACCACCGGAAGTGTGTCTGTGGTGAATCCGGATGAAGTCCTGAAGTACGATTCCCGTCAGGATGTACAGTCAGCACTCCAAAATAAAATAACTGGACTTACCGGAGTGAATTTACATGGAATGGGGAATGTGATTTATGTGGTAGACGGGGTGATAAAAGACATCAAATACCTTAATCTGCTGGAAATAGATCAGATTACGGTATTGAAGGATGCAGTTTCACGTGTTCTTTACGGAGCTGATGCTGATACCGGAGTGGTGTTGATTACCACGAAAAAGGGAGATTTTGGGAAAAATAAGATGAAGTTCAATGCAGAATATGGTTTGCAGCAGGCAATTGCTTATCCGAAATACCTGGATGCAGCGTCTTATATGGAAGTGTATAACCGTGCTTATCTGAATGATGGTGGTTCGCCTGATGCCCTGCCTTACTCTCCTCAATTAATTAAAAATACGCGGAATAGGGTAGATCCTTTTCTGTATCCGGATGTGGATTATTATGGAGATGCATTTGTAAAGGATGTGGTGAATTTCAGCAATGTGTATGGTGAAGCATCTGGTGGTAATGATAAAGTACGCTATTATATGAACTTAGGCTGGAAGCGCAATGAACAATGGTTCAAAGCTGCCGATGGCAATGTGCAGAACATTATGAGCGTGCGTGGTAAGGTGGATTTCGATGTAACCAAGTGGCTGAGAATGAATGTGGATGCGACTGCGGTTTTTGATATTCTGAATACGCCGAATGTGTCTACCTATGATGATAATGGAGTGGAAAAGGAGACTTTTTGGACGAAGGCATCTTCTTTCCTGCCTCATTCATTTCCTTTGTTGATTCCTACAGACCGTATTACTAATATGGCAGAACTGACAGGAGTGAAGACCATCAATGACCGGTATGTATTAGGAGGAACTTCTGTATATCAGGACAACCTGCTGGGAGACCTTACCCAGAAGGGAAATGTAACGCAAATGGATCGTTATGTACAGTTCCGTACGGGGATGGATTTGGATTTGAACGGCATTACGAAGGGATTGACCGCCAACGGAATGTTCAGTTTTGAATTTACCAACAAATATTTCCAGTTGATTAATAATTCGTACGCCATTTATGAGATTGGTAATGTGGATATGCAGGACAATTTCTCTGTGACAAAGATTGGTTACGATAAAAATACTACCGCACAGACCATTGATTATAAGAACATGGATTTCGGTAGAAAGATGCAGGCACATCTGACGCTGAATTACCAGAGACGTTTTGGTAAGTTTGACGTGTCAGCATTGTTGATGGGAAATATGAAGAAGTACTGGGCAAATAATGTGGCACAAGATGTTAAAAAGTTGTCTTACGGTTTCTCAGCCAACCTGATGTATGATGATAAATACATTGCAGAAATCGCTGGATTAAGTCAGGGAAGCAATAAATTGAATCCGGATGACCGTTGGGGGTATTCTTCCAGCTATGGATTAGGATGGATTTTAAGCCAGGAAGATTTTATGAAAGATGTGGAATGGCTGGACTATCTGAAATTAAGAGCTTCGTATGGTATTATGCTGAATGACAACTGGACCGAGGAGAAAACTAGTTGGCCATCGGGCTCTTACAATGGTTATTTCTTGTATGATTCCAACTATTCAAGTTCTTATGTCTGGAGTTATAACAATGGAGCAAACAAGAACGCTTCCTTGCTCATTTCTTCATTGGGAAATGTCTATTCCTGGCAGCGGAGAAAGGAATTGAATGTGGGATTTGAGGCTAACTTGTTTGATAAACGTACTTGGGTGGAAGCTGCTTATTTTAATAGCACATACGAGGATCAGCTGACCGAGATGAAGAATTCCACACCTTATACCATGGGTAATGTACCAGTGTTTGAAAATTACAATTCTACCAGATATCAGGGAGTGGAAGTGGGAATCAACCACACTGAAAAGTGGAACAAGTTTACGCTTTCTGCCGGTTTGAATTACATGTACACTACTTCTGAAATCCTGAAATACGAAGAACAGGCGTATAATACTCCTTATAATAAGCACATGACACGTGTGGGAACATACGCCAATGCATTGATTGGATATGAAGCCGATCGCTTGTATTCTGATGATGACTTTGATGAAAGCGGAAACCTAGTAGAAGGATTGCCTCAAACTACTTTCGGTAAAGTGCGTCCCGGTGACATCAAATATGTAGATTACAACGGTGACAAAAAAATAACGGAAGACGACCAGCATGTATTGGGAAGAAGCGGAAACAATCATTTTGTGGCATTGAATCTGAACTTTACATACGACCGCTGGAGCTTGTACATCCAGGCTAACGGAGGTTTTGGTGGAAAAGGTTTTATGAACAGTGAGTATTACTGGTTTAAGGGAAAAGAAGCAAAATATAGCGAATATGCTTTGCAGGCCTACAATCCGGACGCTCCGAATGCCAATGCGGCTTATCCCAGAGTGACGCTGACAACCGGAAATAACAACTATCGGAACTCTACGTTCTGGATGTACGACAGAAGTCAGTTCTCATTGTCGGCCATGCAGTTGAGTTATAACTTCAAATTGAAAGAAAATATTGCAATTAAAGGTTTGCAGGCTTATTTACGTGGCAGCAACCTGCTGATGATTGCAAAGGATAAAAAGATTCTTGAACTTAATGTAGGTTCAGCTCCTCAGAACAGAGTGTTTGCATTAGGACTGGTAGCTACATTCTAATCACCTTACTGATATGAAGAAATTAAATAAAATCTATGCAGTGCTGTTTTTAGCCATGGGGCTGGTTTCTTGTTCTGATTTTCTGGATGAGAACGACCAAAACGGACGTTATGATGACGAGATTGTATGGGCTGATCCTAAATTGGCAGAAGGGGTATTGATAAAAGCTTACAACATGCTGCCGAATGACTATACGGAAAAGTATGATTACGGGACAGACGATATGGTTACCAATCTGGTGACTGATAATACGGTAACGATGGCTACGGGAGGATGGACCTCCCGTAACACTCCCTTCGGAAATGAATATAAGAATGCTTTTCAGGCCATCCTACATGTGAATGACTTCCTGGAAAATATGGAACGGGTAGATTTCGCTCCGTTGAGTGATGAAGAAGTCAAGCAGAAATATCAAAAACGTCTTAGAGCAGAAGCATACGCCCTGAGAGCATGGTGGGAGGCTAAATTGCTGACCATTTATGGAGGAGAAGACAAGGACGGAAATCTATTGGGATTCCCGATTGTAACAAAAGTATTGCGTGATGTGGATGTGGCAGAATTGCCAAGAGATACGTATGCCGATTGTGTGAAGCAGATTTTAGATGATTGCGACAAAGCATTGGTCGAAAATGAATTACCTCTTAAATGGGAAGGTAAAGACCGTGTGACGGGAGAAACTAATATAAACAGAATAAATGGTTTGTCTGTCATGGCTCTTAAAGCCAGAGTGTTGCTGACTGCAGCCAGTCCTGCTTTTGCAAAAAGTGGTTATACCATGCAACAAGCGGCAGAGGCAGCTGCTGACGTGATGAACAATAATGGAGGACTGACAAAGTTGACGGATAAAAGAGGACTTTCATCCTATAATTTGGGAACAAAAAATACAGATAAGCAGTACTTGAATACCTGTCAGGAAGTACTTTGGTATTCTTCTATTGGTGCTTCATCTAACAGGGAGGATCGTATGTTCCCTCCTTCTTTATTTGGAAAAGGAGAAATCAATCCTTCACAGAATTTAGTGGACTGTTTTCCGGATGAGAACGGGTATCCAATCGATGATCCGTCTACTGTGTATAAATCAGATGATCCTTACGCACACCGTGACCAGCGTCTGGATTTGTATATTTATCATAACGGCTCTAAAGTGGCAGGTGCCAATAACGTGACATTGAACATGGAGACCGGAGATGATAAGATTGGGGATAAAACTACTTCTACCCGTACCGGATATTATATGAAGAAATTGCTGGATGAGGCAGTTTCTCTGAAGGTGGGTAAGGTGATAACAACTCCTCATTATCATGTACGCATGCGTTATACAGAGGTTTTGCTTAACTTTGCAGAAGCGGCGAATGCTGCCGTAGGACCGGATGTAGATATCAAAGGTTTTACAGCTCGTCAGGTAATCAATGCCCTTCGCAAAAGAGCGGGAATTACTAATGAAGCTTATGTGAATTCACTTGATCAGACTGGATTGGCTGAGTTGATTAAGAATGAAAGACGAATCGAATTGTGCTTCGAAGGATTCCGTTTCTGGGACTTGCGCCGTTGGATGGAGCTTCCACGAATGAACGAGAGCGTAAAGGGATACGATGCATCTACTATGCGTGAGATTCCTTCGGTAGAAGTGAGAAAGTATGAGGATTATATGATTTATGCACCGATTCCTTATACAGAGACTCAGAAATACGGTTTGATACAGAATAAAGGATGGGAATAAATGTTGTGCTAACTTATAAATAAAATAAGTCTTATGAAGAGTTTATATATTATGTCTTTATTGGGTATTGCAGCTATGTTAGGTAGCTGCAAGAACCAGTCTCATGAATTTGAAAGCAGTCAGCAACAGGCTGTTTATTTCCCGATTCAGTATCCGGTGAGAACGCTTGTGCTTGGGGAAACACGATTGGACAATTCGGTGGATTTGCAGAATGCTTTTCATGTAGGTGTATGTGTGGGAGGTGGCTATTCCAACGAAACTTCCTGGACGGTGGATTATGAAGTCGACCCGTCTCTGATTCCATCAGAAGGTATGAAGGTTAAAAATACAGAGGGAAAAGATGTGACGTTGAAGGTGCTTCCGGATTATTATTATACGCTGGAACCTGAAAACTCTGTGGTGATTCCGAAGGGAAGTTTTAATGGGCTTATCCGCGTGAACATGTCGGATGCTTTTTTTGAGGACAAGGATGCTTGCAGTTTTGATTCGGATGTCATATATGTGTTGCCGATGAAAATTACTGATTCGTCTTGCCCGAAGGTATTGTGGGGAACACCAACAGTTGAAAATCCCAATCTTTTTGATATTTCACATTGGGTAGCTACTGATCAGCCTCGTTTCTTCACTTTGTTTGGCGTGAAGTTTATCAATATGTTCGATGGTGTTTTCTTCCACAGAGGAAAACAGTTTAAGATGGGTGCAAATGATGAGTATACGCTTGATAAAGAGTTTGCCTATGATGAATTTGAAGAGGGACAAACGGCCAATGTAACTACCTTGTTGCGTAATCGTTCGGTATACGACCGAATGGGAGAGTGGCAGGATGGTAATAAGTATCAGACTGTGCTTGATTTTTCTGAAAAGGAATATGGCGAAGGGATTATTAAGGTGTCTGCTCCGGAAGGTGCCAGCTACCGTGTGTTCGGTACGGGAAAATACTATGATTCTACCACACAGTTTGCAAAAGAACACGGCTCCTGGCTGGTAGATCCACAGACAGGAAAGGAAACGCCTCACCTGACCATGACACTTGACTACTTTGTGGAAGGCCTGAACGGAGAGAACTATGAGTTCCAGGATACATTGGTTTTCAGAAATAATAATGTAAAGTTTGAAACATTTACTCCGATTATTACTGCTGAGTAATAATACTTTCTTTTTGATTAATTGAGAAAAAGACTGTTTCAAGGTAACTTGAAATGGTCTTTTTCTGTATAAATGGAATAGATTCCTGTACAAATGAAACAACCGGATTCAGAGGAATGTCCTAATTTCGTAGCGTTGAAATTATAAATCTTAAATTTGTATGAGAAAACTAACCCTGTTGGCTATGGGAATGATTTTTGCCATAGCTTCCTTATGTGCAGAGAATGTGACCTTTAAAAACCCGATATTGTCTGGTTTTCATCCAGACCCTTCAATTTGCCGGGTAGGGGATGAGTATTACATGGTAAATTCTTCTTTTGAATGGTTTCCCGGCATTCCAATCTATAAAAGTAAGGACCTTATTAATTGGAAACTGATAGGTTATGGCATTACCCGTCCGGAACAGATGCAGTTTGCCGATGGTCTTCAGGATTCAAGAGGAATTTATGCGGTGACGATTCGCCATCATGACGGATTGTTCTATTTGATTACTACTTGTGTACAGTGTGGTGGCAACTTCTATATCACAGCCAAAGATCCTGCCGGACCATGGAGTGACCCGGTGTGGCTTCATTCTCAAGGAATAGACCCTTCCTTGTTTTGGGACGAAGACGGAAAGTGTTATTATGTAGGCCATGGAAACATGTCGAGAAAGAACGACTGGCCCGATAAAAATGGAGCTTGGTTGCAGGAGTTAGATACCAAGCAAGGCAAACTGGTAGGCAAGCGTGTGCAGCTTACGCACGGACATGCTTCTAATGCCCGCTGGACAGAAGGTCCGCACATTTACAAGATTAACGGAAAATACATGTTGCTGGTGGCAGAAGGGGGTACCGGCTATTTTCACTCGGTTACCGTGTTTCATAGTGACAGTATCTGGGGGCCTTATATTCCAGACCATGCCAATCCGGTGCTGACTCACCGTCATTTGGGCAAGGACAGTCATATTCACTCCGTAGGACATGCCGACCTGGTACAGACACAGAATGGCGAATGGTGGGCTGTGTCGCTGGCTAAACGTCATTTTGACGGATATACTTACCTGGCTCGTGAGACTTTCCTGACTCCGGTAGAGTTCCAGAAACTGGAAGGGGTGAAATGGGAGACTCCTATCTTTAATCCGGGAAAAGGCGGTGTGCCCGAGGTATGTAAACGTCCGAATCTGCCTTGGTCGCCGGTAGAGAAAACTCCTGTCAGAGATAATTTTGATGCAGACAAGCTGGCACTGGAATGGAACTTCCTTCGCACACCGATGGAGAAATGGTATGAATTGAAGGACGGACACCTGGTATTGGAACTCCGTCCGCAGGTGGCCGACAGTCTGGTAAATCCTTCTCTTGTGGCCCGTCGTATAGAGCATATTGCTTTCACGGCATCGGCCAAGATGAAATTCTCTTCCCGTAAATCCAACGAGCAGGCTGGTATGATTGTGTACCGTGTAAGCAACGGCCATGTACAGTTCATCAAGTCTGGAAACGAACTGGTATTGGTTGCCACTACCCGGGCAGGCAAGAAAGAGTTGGCACGTGTTCCTTACAAGAAGGCGGAAATGCTGCTCCGGATTGTATCTGACGGAAAGGATATGCGCTTCTATTATGGAGAATCGGAGGATGCACTTACCGATATGGGAGTGACACAACCACTTTCCATTATTTCTGATGAGAAAGTGAGCGGCGGATTTAACGGACCGTATGTAGGTATGTATGCGACTTCCAATGGAAAGTCTTCGAAGAGCAAGGTATGGTTTGACTGGTTTGATTATGAAGGTAAATAAAATGTCAATAGGTATGAAAACATATAATTTAACAGGGATGCTTCCGCTGGTATCCCTCTTTACTCCCCTGTTTGCGAACGGACAGGAAGCACATAAAACGGAGAAACCAAATATCATCTTTGTGCTGGCCGATGATATGAGTTACCGCGACTTGAGCTGTTATGGACAACAGCGATACAGAACTCCTCATCTGGACAGTTTAGCCATGCAGGGAGTACGTTTCAGTCAGGCATACGCGGCTGCGCCAGAGTCGGCTCCGTCTCGGTGCTGTATGCTTACCGGCTTGCACACCGGCCACTCTTCTGTCCGGATGAACTCCAGCGCACGCGGGCAGGATAACATTCTGGACAGTGATGTGACGGTGGCAGAAGTACTGAAAGAAGCCGGTTATCACACAGCCTTTGTCGGTAAATGGGGAATCGGTCTGCAGGGAACCGAGGGAGTGCCTTACAAGCAGGGCTTTGATTATTGTTTTGGTTTTTATGACCAGACCGAAGCACATACCTATATCCCGGACTATCTGTACGAGAATGACCGGAAAGTGATGTATCCGCAAAATAAGGGATTTGAAATGGCCCGGAGATATGACTATAAAGGCAACAAGGCGCAAAATACGTATGATAAAGACGGTCGTCTGTATATCAGCGAACTGAAGGACCCGTATGGTTATGCGTATTCAGAGAATGAGATGGAGAAAGCAGCCATGAACTTTCTGAAACGACAGACGGAAGTGAAAGATAAATCGCCTTTCTTCCTGTATTATGCCACGCAGTTACCGCATGGTCCGGTTATCGTGGATGAGTTAGGTGAAATGAAGGACCATCCGGAAGTGAACCAGCTTTCTCGGGAATGGGCAGCCATGGTCATGAAGCTGGATTCTTTTGTAGGGAAACTGGTGGCCTACCTGAAACAGACGGGCCAATATGAAAATACCATTATCTTCTTTGCGTCCGACAACGGTTATTCCATGTGCGGTTATACCGAAAGAGGAAACGGACCTTCCTGGCCGGACGACCCTTGGCTGAAGAATAAAGGACCGTTCAGGGGAGGAAAATTTACGGCACAGGAAGGTGGTCTGCGTGTGCCCTTCTTCGTATCCTGTCCGTCGAAGTTCAAGCCGGAAGTCATCAGCACTCCGGTGTGGCTGCCCGACTTTTTCCCTACAGCCGCAGAAATTGCCGGACTTGATCCGCATGCCAGAAGAACCGATGGTATTTCCCTTCTTCCATTGCTGAAAGGAGAAAAAGAAAACTATAAAGGTCATAAATACCTGTATTTCTCCAGAGGTAAAGAACAAGGTGTCAGATTAGGAGCTTTCTCGGCATACAGAGCAGACAAGAATTCTCCGGTAGAATTGTATCTGACGGAAGAAGATACTTACTGGGAAAGGGATTTGGCTTTCAATTATCCGGAGATTGTGAAAGAAGCCATTCGGATTATGGATTCTTCCTTTACTCCCCATCCCTGGTACTGGACACCGGATGAGACTTTTGCCGATTATCAGAAAAAAGTAAAAAGAGCGAAAGAAACCGGAAACATCTTGCCGGTTTACAGGCCTAATGGTATAAAATCTTTCCCTTGGGAGAAAAAGAAATAAAATCTTCGAGCTGCATCTTTTCAGATTGCAGCTCTTTTTTTTATTACCGCTAAAACCGATATGCTTATATTATCTTTTCTCATTCTCTGTTGCATATTCTTTGGAATGTCTTGACAAAATCTCTGTTTCACAGTGTGGGATTTGTATTTCACACTGTGAAATATGTATCCCACACTGTG
>CAMFND010000079.1 GCA_945965395.1 uncultured Bacteroides sp. | reverse complement strand
AAAAGAGGGTGAATCGCGTATTACGACACACCCTCTTTATTTTATGTGGTTTCCGTAGAAGATGATTCATTCCGCTGCAATGCCTCCCGATAGATGGTGCAAAGCCGTTGTCTGAGCGATGCTGGCTGCACGATATGGAGTGACCAGCTGCGCGACATGATTTCCATCAGAAAATCGGGGGTGATGCGTACCCGCAGACTGAAAACCATTCTTCCGTTCTCTTCCTTCAACAATTGCTGTGAGGGATGCAGCGGACGCGATTTCAAGTAATTCCCGTCTTCCATGTCGCAGTCGAATACTACTTCTTCGATGGGATATTCTTCAGAGGAATAAATGCCGAAACTATCCTTAAACTTCTGCACAGGGTCGAAAGCCTCGTTTTTGGAAAATGTTTCTGGCAGAAGGGTGAGCTGCTCGATGCGGTCCAACCCGAAAGTTTTTATCTTTCCGCTTTCTTCCGCTCCTAATACATACCATCTGCCTCGCCACTCCTTGAGAGCGTATGGCGAGAGCGTACGTTCACTGCGGGTATTATCTGCATACTTTCGATAGAGAAAATGCACTTTTTGCCGTTGTCGGATGGCATGAAGAAGATAGGAAAGATGCTGCGTACCCCTCGTCTGATATTGTTCCGGCAAGATGTACTCCGGCAGAGTGTGGTGGCCTAATGCAGTCATCACCTCAATCGGCTCAATGATGCAGTCCATATCCAGCCATCCTTTCCGGACGGCTGGCAATGAATATCCTTTGTGTGTACGACTGTACGTAATGTCCAGACCAAATTCTTCCTTCAGTTCATTCAGGTCACGTTTCAGGGTAGCGTCCGAGTATACCGGGTCGTAGCCGCGGAATGCAAGCTCACGTTCCAGTTCGCGTTGCAGTTCACGGAACGATATGTAAGGCTGGTTCTGCAGTTTTCGCACAATCAGTATCCAGCGCAGCAGTTGTCCTTTTAATTTTTTCATGGTCAGTAGGCGATTCTTACACAAATATATCACTTTTTTTGTTCACAGGGTCATCTTTTGAGCTTGTGGGTGCAGATATTTGTCTCAGAAAAATTCTTAAAGTAAACGCTTATGAAAGGTTATGTATCCCATTTGATTACAGAGAACGAGAAACTGGAACAAGAATTGACAGCCGATTATGATGCAGCTCATGCACCGGTGTCACATCAGCAACTGCTGGCCCTGCAGCTGAGGGGCGATATAGATGAACTGAGCGTCTGCATCCATGATTGTGCCTCATTGGTTACGATGGTGAAAGACCTTCCGGCAGATTTGTTGGAAGAAGCGGGGCGCATTCTGGCACGGCAGCAGGCGATGGGCATACGCACAGTGTCGTTTCTGGATGAGATGTCTTATCCATGCAGACTGAATGAACTGGATATTTTTCGTCCGGTGCTGTTGCATGGCATGGGCGACTGGAGCCTGCTGGACATGCAGCCGTCGGTATCTGTTACCGGTTTCCCACAAGCCTCTCCGCAGGATGTTTCCATTGTGCGTGAGTGGGGGAAGAAGTACGGTAGTGGATATGATGTACAGGAATCTTGTATCGTAGTAGGCAGGCTGGCAAACGCATGCGACGTGGCTGCAATGGAAGGTTGCTTGGATGCAGATGGTCACGTGATAGCCATTATGGAGGCTGGATTTGACGGTGTGGCAACGAATGCCTTGTGCCGGAGGATTGTGGATGAAGGCGGGCTGGTGATTTCTACGCAATGGATTGGTGCGCCGTCTGGTAGGAATCTTTGCTCGTGCGAACGGCTGGTGGCTGCCCTATGTGAGCAGATGATTGTGGTGGAATGTCAGCAACAGGACGAGAGCATGACCGTGGTAAAAGAAGCCCGTAAATTAGGACGTGAGATACATTGCATGAAGCCTGCCGTGCACGATATAAGCATGGAGGAAATTCAGGTCTTGCCAGACAAAAAACCGACAGTCAAGAAATGCGAGCGGATATTCGAATGGGCCGACAAACCGTATAGCATTGTGTATAAAATCATAGCTGTGTATCTGCAGTATGAGCGTATCACGTGCAGCGGATTGATAGACAAGCTCAAAACCCTGCACATTGCGACTGATCCTTATGGGTCCGTACACAGCCTGATGACTGATAAAGGCAACAGCTATGGCCGTGTGTTTATGGAAGAAAATAGTTTCTTAGTGTTTGTTCCTGAGCTTAGGGAACGTATTGAGGCGATAAAAGGGAAGTTTAGGGTATAGTAGTAAAGGTTTTAGGACACTGTACGTACGATGCGCTCAAATAAAAAATCCCCTCCAGAACTCATTCATTACAAATAGTTCCGGAGGGGATTAATTTTGTCTATATCTTTAAGCGGTACGGATTATTTGTATTCGTCCCAGCTCTTGATAGCGATGTCGTCAATGCTCATAGAGCAGAAGGCATTGATGAATGCACTTGCCAGACGGGCATTGGTTACCAGAGGAATGTTCAGGTCGACTGCAGCACGGCGGATCTTGTATCCGTTTTCCAGCTCGGTAGGAGTGAGGTCACGAGGAATGTTTACCACCATGTCGATTTCTTTCTTGTGCAGCATTTCCAGTGCCTGAGGCTGACCTTCTTCGCTTGGCCAGTATACGCGGGTGTTTTCCACTCCGTTTTCTGCCAGGAACTTAGAAGAACCGCCGGTAGCGAAGATGTTGTAACCTTTGGCCTTGAGGGCGCGGGCTGCCTGCAGCAAATCTACTTTCTGTTTCAGTGTACCGGTAGACATCAGGACATTCTTTTCCGGAATGCGGTAGCCTACAGACAGCATGGCTTTCAGTACGGCACATGAAGTGTCGTCGCCGATACAGCCAACTTCACCTGTAGAAGCCATGTCTACACCCAGTACAGGGTCGGCCTTCTGCAAACGGTTGAACGAGAACTGGCTGGCCTTGATACCTACGTAGTCGAGGTCGAAGAGGTTCTTTTCAGGTTTTTCTACCGGCAAGCCTAACATGACTTTGGTTGCCAGTTCGATAAAGTTAATCTTCAGCACCTTGCTGACGAACGGGAATGAACGGCTGGCACGCAGGTTACATTCAATTACCTTGATGTCGTTTTCACGAGCCAGGAACTGGATGTTGAACGGACCAGAGATGTTCAGTTCTTTCGCAATCTGACGAGAGATACGCTTGATGCGGCGTACGGTTTCTACGTACAGTTTCTGCGGCGGGAACTGGATGGTAGCGTCGCCTGAGTGTACTCCGGCAAACTCGATGTGCTCAGAGATGGCGTAAGCTACGATTTCACCGTTCTGTGCCACGGCATCCATTTCTACTTCCTTGGCGTGTTCGATGAACTGGCTTACTACTACCGGATGCTTCTTCGATACGTTAGCGGCCAGCTGCAGGAAGCGTTCCAGCTCTTCCTGATTAGAACATACGTTCATGGCTGCACCAGAAAGTACGTATGACGGACGAACCAATACAGGGAAGCCTACCTTTTCGATAAATGCGTTGATGTCTTCCATTGAAGTCAGTGCGCTCCATTCAGGCTGGTCTACGCCGATACGGTCGAGCATAGCCGAGAACTTGTCGCGGTCTTCAGCGTTGTCGATGCTCTTGGCAGAAGTTCCCAGGATGTTTACCTTCTGTGCATCCAGACGCAATGCCAGGTTGTTCGGAATCTGTCCGCCAGTAGATACGATGACTCCGTGCGGGTTTTCCAGGTCGAGGATATCCATCACACGTTCGAAAGTCAGTTCGTCGAAGTACAGACGGTCACACATATCGTAGTCGGTCGATACGGTTTCAGGGTTGTAGTTGATCATTACTGAGCGGTAGCCTTCCTTGCGGATGGTGTTCAGTGCCTGCACGCCGCACCAGTCGAACTCTACGGATGAACCGATACGGTAAGCACCTGAACCCAGTACAACGATACTCTTGTGGTCGCCCAGGTAATGTACATCGTTGGCCACGCCGCTATAAGTCAGGTACAGGTAGTTGGTCTGTGCCGGATATTCGGCTGCCAGCGTGTCAATCTGTTTTACTACCGGCACGATGCCTACGCTCTTACGGTGGTTACGAACTTCCAGGATACCGTCTTCCATATCGCCTTCGTAGCCGATGGCACGTGCCACCTGGAAGTCGGAGAATCCCTGACGTTTTGCCTTGTAGAGCAGCTCGTTCGGAAGCTGTGAAAGCTGTGTATGGTTGTTGCCCCACTCGTGGAGTTCCTTTGAAGTCTGCATGATGTTCATCAGCTTGTCGAGGAACCACTTGTCAATCTTGGTGAGGTCGTGAATCTGGTCTACTGTGTAGCCTGCACGCATAGCCTTTGAGATGACGAAGATACGCTTGTCGGTCGGTTCGCGCAGTGCTTTGTCGATGTCTTCGATAACCAGCTCCTTGTTTTCCACGAAACCGTGCATGCCCTGACCAATCATACGAAGACCTTTCTGGATAGCTTCTTCGAAGGTACGTCCGATGGCCATGACTTCACCTACCGATTTCATGCTGGAACCCAGTTCGCGGTCTACGCCGTGGAACTTACCCAAGTCCCAGCGAGGAATCTTACATACGCAGTAGTCCAGTGCCGGTTCGAAGAAGGCAGAAGTTGTTTTAGTTACCGAGTTCTTCAGGTCGAACAGTCCGTAACCCAATCCCAACTTAGCTGCAACGAAAGCCAGAGGATAACCTGTAGCCTTAGAAGCCAGTGCAGAAGAACGGCTCAGACGGGCATTAACCTCGATTACGCGGTAGTCTTCCGATTCAGGATCGAACGCGTACTGTACGTTACATTCACCCACGATACCGATGTGACGGATGATGCGGATGGCCAGTTCGCGCAATTTGTGGTATTCGCTGTTGGTCAGTGTCTGTGACGGAGCGATAACGATAGACTCACCGGTGTGGATACCCAGCGGGTCGAAGTTTTCCATGTTGCAGACCGTGATACAGTTGTCGAAACGGTCGCGCACTACTTCGTATTCCACTTCCTTCCAGCCTTTCAGACTCTTTTCTACCAGCACCTGCGGAGAGAAAGAGAACGCTTTTTCGGCCAGCACGTTCAGTTCTTCTTCGTTGTCGCAGAAACCTGAACCCAGACCTCCCAGCGCGTAGGCTGCACGGATGATGACCGGATAACCCAGTTCCTTCGCTGCGCGGCGGGCATCTTCAATGTTTTCTACCGCTTCACTCTTGATGGTCTTCACGTTGATTTCGTCCAGCTTCTGTACGAAGAGCTCACGGTCTTCCGTATCCATGATGGCCTGTACCGGAGTACCCAGTACGCGGGTGTTGTATTTCTCGAACACACCAGCTTTGTAGAGAGCCACACCGCAGTTCAAGGCAGTCTGTCCACCGAATGACAGCAGCACGCCGTCGGGACGTTCCTTGTCGATGACCTTTTCTACGAAATACGGAGTAACAGGCAGGAAGTAGATTTTGTCTGCCACACCTTCCGAAGTCTGCACGGTGGCGATGTTCGGGTTAATCAGGATGGTTTCGATACCTTCTTCCTTCAGTGCTTTCAGGGCCTGCGAACCAGAGTAGTCGAATTCACCAGCTTCACCGATTTTCAGGGCTCCTGAACCTAACAGCAATACTTTCTTTATGTTTTCTTTCATTGTCTTCTTTGTTTTTTAGTGGATTACAGCAACTTTACAAACTCATCGAACAGGAATTCCGTGTCGGTAGGACCGCTGGCAGCTTCCGGATGGAACTGAGCCGAGAACCAGGGGTTCTTCTTGTGGCGGATACCTTCGTTCGAACCGTCGTTCATGTTGATGAAGAGCGGTTCCCAGTCGGCTCCCAGTGTGTTGTTGTCTACGGCATAACCGTGATTCTGTGAGGTGATGAAGCACTTGTCTGTGCCCACCATACGTACCGGTTGGTTATGGCTGCGATGACCGTATTTCAGTTTATAGATTTTGGCACCTCCTGCCTTTGAAAGCAGCTGGTTACCCATACAGATACCGAAGATAGGAAGTTTTTCGTTCTGCATGGCCTTGCGGATATTCTGTACGGCTGCATCACAAGTGTCGGGGTCGCCCGGACCGTTGGAGATGAACAGACCGTCGAACTGCAGAGAGTTGAAGTCGTAGTTCCAGGGCACGCGGATGATTTCCACGTCGCGCTTGAGCAGGCAACGGATAATGTTTGATTTCACGCCGCAGTCTACCAGCACAACTTTTTTCTTGCCTTCGCCTTCGTTGTAGCGAATCACTTCCTTGCAAGAAACCTTGTCTACGTAGTTCACACCTGCATAGGTAGCTTCGGGAATGTTATTTGGTTCATCGTCGAACACGATTTTTCCCATCATCACTCCATGTTCGCGCAATACTTTTGTCAGTTCGCGTGTGTCGATGCCCGTGATGCCTGGAATCTGTTCGCGTTTCAACCAGTCGCCCAGACTTTCCACTGCATTCCAGTGAGAGTATTTTTCACTGTAATCGCTTACGATAATCGCTTCGGCATGGATTTTCTCGCTTTCCATGAAAGTGGGCAGTCCGTTTGCTTCGAATGTGAAGGGAGGCACACCATAGTTACCTACCAGCGGGTAAGTCAGTGTCATCAACTGACCGGCATACGAAGGGTCGGTCAAGCTTTCGGGGTATCCGGTCATTGCCGTATTGAAAACTACTTCACCGGCTACCGGTTTCTCATAGCCGAACGACTTGCCATGAAAGCGGCTCCCGTCGTCGAGGATCAATGTTACATTTCTCATTACCTTGTTACTAATAATCTTTATATCTTGTATTTTTTCTATTCTACTCTCGTATATACGAAAAAACGCCCGGACTTGCCGAAAAGCAGTTCCAGGTGTTTGAAAAAATAGGAAATCTTAAATATTCAGGAAATAAATGACATAAAAGAAAAAAGAAATAGCTTCCGGCATTTGTCCATTTCGCCGGAACTCCGAATGTGCGCTTATTCTTTTTACTATGTGTTGAACAGTAATACATCAAACTCTTTTGTCACGTCATAATTCGGAGTGCAAAGATAATGTTTTCTGCTCAAATGAAAGGATGTTTGCCAAAAGTTTTTACAAAAATATTTCATTTTCCTCTTTTTACTTCTTTTCTCCGCTGTGGCGGGCGGCTCTTTTGCGCATGATGCTGTCCGACCATTCCTGCAGGCGCTTGTATTCTTTTTCGGTGAGCCGCATGAACGAGCCGTGCTGCGGATGTTTCACACCCTCCATGGTGACGGGGGAGTGGAAGTTGGAGAGTTTCTCGTCGGCCTGACAGATGCGGTATCTTTTGGGATTGGAGGAGTATTCGATGTAGGCTACACGCCAGGTAGAGTCGCCCACCAGCTGGAAGGCAGAGCAGCCCTCACATTTCTTGTTGCCTTCAAACTTCACATAGTCGTTCTCATCCTTTATTTTATATGGACCGGTCAGTTTTGTAGCTGTGGCGGCAAAGATGCCGGGTGTACCTCCTTCTTTTTTGATTAGCATGTGGTAGAGTCCGTCGGCCGGCACATAGTTGATGTCGGCATCGATGGTGGCATATCCCCAGTCCACCAGCAGGCGGGGCTTGGTGAGACGTGTAAAGGTGGCGTCGGCATAGGAATAGAACACGCGGTCGTACTGGTCTTCTGCCGGATTAAGCAGTGAATAGTATATCATGTATCCGCCCTTCGTGCCATCGGCCCATACGTACGAAGGGTCCCAGAAAATCTGCGGTGCCCATACGCGTTTGATGGTGCTGTAGTCCTTATAGACGTCGGGCGACTGAGGGTCACAGAAAATGTCCGGTCCCTGGCGGAAGTCGAAGGTGGTAGAAGTCCAGTGAATCAGGTCGTCACTTTTCAGCAGGTTGATGCCGTAGTTGAACCACGATCGGCTCTTGGCGTTGCTCATGTCGGTAGTCACCATCAGGTAGCCCTTTCCGTCGGACGTACGGCAGATAAAGGCATCGCGTGCTCCTCCCTCTATTTTTGATATTTCTTCTACATTGTATACGGGGTCGCCATCAATCAGGTCGTGAAAGTGTACGCCGTCACGGCTTAGGGCATAGGCCGTCCATTCCCCTCGTCCGCTCATGTGGCAGTACAAGTATCCGTAGTCTCCCTTTTGCAAGTTTTGTGCTCCGGCTCCCAGTGAAGCCAGTGCCAGCAGTGAAATCATCAGTTTCTTTTTCATGGTAGTGTAATGTTTCATTTTGCGGGTAAAAGTAGGAAATCGTCAGAAGGCAGACAAGGGACTATTGTACAAATTACACGTAATAATGTGTCAAATGCCCCTGTGATGTAGCGAAAACGGGTTGTACGGGCCGGAAAAATGTAGTTTTTCGGAAAAAAAATTCTTTTTTATTTGGCAGGTTTCAAGAAAAGAGTAATTTTGCAACCGTTTTCAACGAAACACGTTGCCGAAATAACTCAGTTGGTAGAGTAACTCATTCGTAATGAGTAAGTCGCGGGTTCGAGTCCCGCTTTCGGCTCCGACTTAAAACTGCTTATTCCATTGTGAATTAAGCGGTTTTTCTGTTTTCTATACTCATATTAAACACCTAGTACTATATTGGCGTCAATATTCAATTTCTGGCTAATTTCGCGGGCTACTTTCAAGGTCGGTTCACATTTACCGGAAATATAATCACTCAAGCGTGAAGGACTGACTCCGATTAATTTTGCTAAAGATTTCTGATTAAGTCCCATCTCATACATACGAAGTTTGAGGACATCAACCAGCGTTGGTTCTCCCAGTGCGAAATGTTCTTCAGAATAATCTGCAACGAGATTAGAAAGTAATTCTAACTCTATACTGTAAGGATTATCCAGAGGGGTTTCATCTGTAACCAGTGGAAGTAATTCCTCAACTCTTTTTACTGCCCAATCGTATTGAGCTTTTGTTTCTATCTTTGTCATGGCTCTTGGTTGATCGGTAACTGCCGATTCGGTTTAATTATAAAACTGAACAATCAGCTATCTTATCATACTCGGCATGAGTGCCTATAAAACGAATATAAACGAACTTTATAGTGAATTTTATCACTACAATCAGTCTGTAGCTATTGCCTTTGATATTGAATACATAATGTTGATTACCTATATTATCTACGCTATTAAAGGTTTTTTTTACGTCTGCAAAGCAAGTCCATTCGCTTCTTTTAACTATGGTAGTCCATTCTTGCAAAGCTACTTTTGCATCAGGATGCGCTTCTGCATATTCTTTTATAGCTTGTTCTGTAAATATTCTCATTAGATTCACTCGATTGTCATGTGGCAAAGATAAGAATAAAATTCTGATTTGTAAAATAAAATTCTATTATTTGGAATTATGGTAAGCGCTTCTAAAACGCCTAAGCGTTTGCTTTCAAACGCAAGTGCATTTAAAGTAAAACGCCCTTGCGTTTTACTTTAAAACGTAAAGGCGTTTTTTCAACTCTGTTTTAAAGGCTGAAAAGCCTATAATTTCTGGTCCGAAATAAGCCGGGCGATGCGTGTCTTGCTCTGCGCTCCTTTGGTAAGCAGGTACACATGCTTGTAGGCATCGCGGTTCAGTTCGGTAGGCGAACCGTTGATGAGGATAATGTTCCGGTCGTTGGCAAACTTCAGGATACCGTTCACGTTGTTCGGGTGGAGTTTACCGATTTCGTCCATCATACAGTGCAGTTTGAAGTCCTTGAACTTGCGCGAAGCCCCTTCCTTGAACACGTTCAGCAACATGATGTTGATCATGGCCTTCACCAGAATGTCGGTACCTTCCGAACCCACGTTCGACAGTTTCTCCACGAAACCCGTGTCGTTGTTGTTCTCGATGATGCGGAAACGCAGCTCGAACGAGTCGTACAAGCGGATGCTGTCGTAGCGGTAGGCGTGAATCTCCTTGATGAAGTCGCGGAGCAGGGCGATGGCCTCCTGTTTCACCAGCTGCTCGTTTTCCGACGAGAAGAGGTTGGTGCCCGGAGTGAGGTCATAGGCATGCTCGTTGTAGTACTTCTGGATGGCACGCAGACAGTTTACCACACGGTTGCTGCTTTCTTCCACCTTCATTTCGATGCACTGGATAACGCCCACGAAGTTGCACGTCTGGAATCCCTTGTTCACCTGACCGATGAGGTCCTGAATATCGTCTTCCGAAGCCGTGAGCATTGAGGTATCCATGCTGATGCGCTTGAAGATGTCGGAGTGCTCGTTGTTGATGCGGCGGACGAACTCGCTGATCTTGTTCTCTTCCACAAAGTCGTGCAGTTCCTCGGCAAAGCGGATATACTCCCAGTCCTCGGTAAACTTGGTCTTGAACTTGAAGGTATTCTCCTCGTCGAAGTGGCCGGTAAAGAGGTTCACCTCCTTGCGCAGACGGTTTTGCAGCGTCATGTACTGGCTGTCCGTGCGGCCCAGTTCGTCAATCAGTTCCAGACAGGTACGCGGCGTGTGGATTTCCAGCGTGACAGGGTTTTCGGGATTGAAAATATCCTGATGCGGCTTGTACCAGTCGTAAGCCGAAATCTTGCCGTACGCCTCCATATTGGCCTGAAGCTGTGTTACTTCCTTCTCTGCCTGCTGCAGTTCCTTGTTCAGGGCATCAATCTGCTCCTGCAAACCCGAGGTTTCCCGGCGCAGGTTGTCCTTCTCCTGGCTGAGCTGACGTTTCTGTTCCTCCTGTTCACGCTTCCATTCCGGAATGTGGTCGATGAGGTCGCGCTTGTCCTTCTGGTACTCAATGAGCAGGGTGGCGTGCTCCTTGATGAACTGCAGTTCCCGGTCGATGTCGCGCAACTGGCTGCTAATCTGTTGCAGACGTTCGGTGTCGGCCCCCTGCGAGTGCAGTTCCTGCTTCATCTGGCGCTCGTATTCGGCTTTCTCCGTGGCGATACGCTGCTGCTCTTCCTTATCCTCCAGACGGATGCTGCCGGCCTGTGTCTCTTTCTCGTGTGCGATGTCCTGCTGCACCCGGTTCCATTCCTGCTTCAGCTGGTTCAGCTTCTCGCTCTTTTCGCGGTTCAGGTTGTTCAGTTTGCCGTCAATTTCCTTCAGTTCTGCGGCGATGCGTTGCTTTTCCTCTTCCAGTTTCCGGAGTTTGGCAGTACGTTCGGCTTCCGCCTTCTTCTTCCAGTCGTCCAGGTCGAGCATATCCTTCTGGTACTGCTGTTCCAGTTTCTCCAGCTCGTATTCCTGAACGGCTATCACGTCTTTCTGTTCCTTGATGCGCGGCTGGTATTTGGCTTTCAGCTGCTCTTCCAAGGCCTCTTTCTCCTGTTGCAGACGGAGGGTTTCAGCCTGGATTTCCGCCAGTCGCTTGATGCCCTTGTCATGTTCCGCCTGATAGTCGTCGATGGAGCGGATGTGGCGCTCGATGTCCTGCAGGGAGATGGAGATGCCGTAGAATGACGTGCCCTCGTCTACAATCTTCGGCGAGAGGTTGGTCTGCCAGAGGATGGACTCGTCGCACAGCTTACCGATGTTTTCTTCCCATCCCTTCTTGTGCTCCTTAAGCCAGCCTTGCAGGGTGCTCTTGCTGTTTTTCAGGAAAGTCTCCAGTTCGTCCATACGCGGGCGGAGCTGCAAGTGTTCGGCCTGCAGCTGCATCAGTGCCTCGTCTTTTTCCTTCAATCCCTTCTGCAACTCTTCTTCCCACTTCAGCGTGAGTTCCTTGATGATGAGCTGGGCGTTGTTGATGCGGTTCTTCTTGCTCATGTGCAGACCCGTGTACGACTGGATGCGGTGTTTCAGCTCCTCCTGCTCGGCTTCGAAGAAAGTCTCCTTGCGGCACAGCTGCATCTGGTAGTCGAGGGCGGTCAGTTCGTTCTGCTTGCTGCTGCGTTCCGGATGCAGTTGCTGCGAGAGCTGTTCGTATTCCTGGTAAAGGGCTTCGGTAGCCGCTTCGTGCTGACGGCGGGCTTCTTCGATGCGGGCATTGAACGTGTTATTCAGTCCCTCAAGCTGCTTGATTTTGGCCTCATGGATGCGGTTCCACTGTTCGTCGAGGCTCTGGATGAGTGACTTGTACTTGGTGGAGATTTCCGTGTAGTGCGAGGTAAGGATGCGCTGCTCCTCCTGCAATCCCTGCTGCTTGTTCTTCCACTCCTCCTTGCGGGCCGAGCGCTCCATGATTTCCTCTATCTGGCGGCGGGCATATTCCTTTTCCTTCTGCTGTGCTTTCTGCAGTTCGTTGTTCAGGATGGCCAGCGCCTCCTGCATCTTGTCGCAGCGCTGGCGCGACTGTTCCTGCAACTCCTGACGGCGGGTGAGGAGGGCGGTACGTGCTTTCTCAGCCTGGTGCTTCTGTTCCTCGGCCTTGGGCAACTGGCTTTCGGTAAGGCGGTAGGTGGCGGCCAGTTCGCGGCAACCTTGCACGAGAGCGGTCTGCTGACGTGACACCTGTGCCGAGAGGGAGGTGATTTCCTTGGCTTGTTTCTGCGTTTCGCGTTTCTGGAACTCTTCAATGTCGCGCAGGCGTGTCTCGAAGTTCTTTAGGTGCTCCTTGTAGGTGTTCAGGTCGATGGCGGTCTCGTCTTCGTTGATGGACGAGATGATGGTCTTCTTGATGAACTCCGCATCGAGCTTTGAGTTGAGTAGCACGTTCTGTATGGTACGCGGAATGTTTTGGTACTGCTTGCTTTCCATGAGCGAATAGCGGCTCATTTCGAGACCTGCACCGTTGCCGTAAAGGATGTTACGGTATTCGTCGTAGGTATAGATGATGCGTGAGTAGTCCACTCCGTACTGGTCGAGGGCGGCACGGATACGGTCGTTGCCGCTGTAGGCCGTGCGGTTCTCGTCGACAAAGAACTCCATGCGGTAAGGCGAGTCGATGAAACGGTAGCACACGCGGCCCATCGACTTGAAGCTTAGGATGCAGAACGCTCCCTGCTCGGTGGTTACCTCGTAGATGATGTAGGAGTTGGAGTAGGGGAAGTAATATTCCGTGTAGCTCTGCTTCTCTACGGGGATACCTAACTTCTGGGTGTCGGCATTGTAGAAAAACAGTATGGCGCGCAGCACGGTACTTTTTCCCACTCCCTGCGTGCCGATGAAGTGCACATTCCCGTCCAGGTAAATGTCGTCGGCATAGGGAATGTTGGCGCTGTTGATAAAGATGATTCTATTCAGGTTTCTCATTGTCTTCCGTTTCAGTGTCGTCGTAAATTTGGATACTTTCAATCAGGCGTTCCAGGTAGTGCCAGGAACTCATCACCTTGTAGATGTTGGTCTTCTCGTTCTCCAGTTCCAGGAATGACTCCTTGGTGAGCTGACGAATCAGGTTGTCGAGCACGTCCTTGCGCACGTCCTTGTCGGAGAAATGCTTGCGCAGCCCGTCGAGCTTGTTTTGCAGCATCACGTTGATGTTGGCTTCCACCAGAATCTGTTCGGGCTGGAAGCGGAATCCTGCGCCGAAAGTCTCGTCGTAGGTCTTGAACAGGTCGAGCACGTCAATCCAGTAGTAGGCACGCATAATTTTCTGTTCCAGTGTGGTACGCGGTTCCACGCGCGAGAAGTAAAAGTATTCGTTGCCCCGTTCCAGGGTATAGCCGATTTGGGCGAAGTAGACCGAGAGCGCCTCAAAGTGGTCGTCTATCTGGTCGTACATGTCGCGCACGGCTTCGTTGCAGCTGTTCGAACTGATGAACTGTCCCTTCTGGAGGCAGTCGAACAAGGCCGCAGTATTGTCAGGTATATGTATGTTCAGTTCCATAAGTCAAATGTATAGGGGTGAATGGGTTACGAGTTGGCCGGATACACCTTGGCATATTCGTACTGGTGATACAGGCCGAATTCCTCGCTGATGCGGAGACGGTTTTCGTAGAGCGACACCATCTGGCAGAACAAGGTGGTGCGTTCCTGCTCGTCCACTTCGCGGGCGAAGGTATAGTGCATCAGGTAGTGGAAGAGGTCTTCTTCCGGAGCCGACGCATCGTTCCAGCGGGCCTGTGCCTGCGCCTGGATGTAGTCGCTCAGGGTTTCTTCCAGGTCGATGACCTCCTGGTACATGGCCTGCGATTCCATGTCCTCCTCGCTGAAGGCGCCCGCCTCGTTGCTGCGGATAATCTCGCGGTACTGCAGGTTGCGCAGCACTTTCAGGATGACAGGACGTGCCTCGTCGGTACTCAGGTAGGGCAGTGACAGCTTGAACGAAGACGGCACGCTGCCTTCCACCAGTACGGAATGTTCTCTTTCGAGTACTTCCGAAAGGTTGCTTCGCGAACGCAGCTCAAACTGGTCTTGCAGGTACTTCACCTTCCGGATTTTCTCTACCAGAATTACCTGGCTCTTAATCTGGTTCAGGTAGTTGATGATGTCCTGCTGGGCACGGATGAGGCTGTGGGCCGAGAGCTGGAGTTCGCTACGCAGTTCCAGCAGGATGCGGTTCAGTTCCTCGTCGGTAGCCTGCTGGAAAAACCGCCGTTCCTCGTGCAGGATGAGGTTTTCGGTGGTATCAATCAGCTGCTGGATGTGAATCCGCTTCTTGTCCAGGTTTTCCAGTTTGGCAATCTTTATCTGGTAAGTCGGTTCGTGCTTGAACGCATTGTCGATGCTGCTCTGCAGGTTCATGATGTTGCGGATGGTGGTACGCGCAATCTTCTGGAAGGTAATCTTGATGTTGCGCACATAGCTCTCCTTGCGCGAAGCAATCTGTTCCTTCTCGTAGTAGTCCATCAGTTCGTGCAGGAAGGCAATGTTCTCGTCGATGATGGCCGTGTTGATTTCCTCGTTCGCTTCGAGGAGCAGTTCGAAAAAGTCGAGGAAGCGGGCATCCAGTTCCACGAAGTTGCCGTTCTGGCGGATGACTTCTTTCTCTATGAGCAGTTTCAACCGGTTTTCATCGTCCTTGAGCAGTGCCAGTGCGTCGGAATAGCGGAAACTCAGCGTCTTTCGTTTCTCGAACATTTCCGTGAGCAGTCCCCTGGCCGCCGCAATGGTATTGATAATTTCGTGAATCGATCGGAATATATACATAGTCTAGTTGAAAATTCGGGCAAAGTTATAATTTGCCCGCCAATTTTCCTAATGTTCCGAAGCGATTTTCCCCCTCTTGCAGAGTGCTTTTCAGGGAGGAAAGAGCAGGTCCCAGTACTTCCCTGTCAGTACTTCAGTACTTCTTAGGCAGTACTTGAGTACTTCCCTGAAAGTACTGCAGTACTCCCTTGGCAGTACTGGCTGGATGAAAGATGATGGTGCTTGTTTGATGGAAGGGGAGTCTTATTCCTGACTTACAGCAGCAAATACGGGGCGGAGCTGCTGGCTTTCGGTTTCGAAGCCGTACCAGTAGCAGCGGCCTTCTTCGGGAGCAAGAAGCTTGCACAGGCGGAGGTCGTCGCGGTACGTACCTGTGCACACCGTCCACGCTTCGGGCGGAGTGACGTGCTTTGTGCGTACCCGTTCAGCCGGTTCCTTCTTGAGTGACATGCCGGCTTCAATCCATGCCCGGCTCATGGCGGTCAGGAAATGAGGGTAGTGCTCCTTGCAGAAATGGTAGAGCAGGATGCCCCGTCGCTCCAGTCCCATGGGCTGGTCGATGACCCCGATTTGAATCAGGTGGTTCAGGAAACGTGTCAGAAAGTCGGGTTCTTCCACAATCAGACGGCGGGTGATTTCCTGCCAGGCCGGTGCGTTGTAGAATCCGTCGAGCAGACGCGATAGCTGGCGGGCTGTCTGTAACTCGTCGGGGGTGATTTCACGGGTCTGGAGCACCTCGTAAGGGGGAAGGGGAGAATAGCAGATGCCAAGCTCTTCGGCCCGGCGCCGCATCTCCGTGCCCGGCAGCAGTTTCAGGGATTCCAGCTGGATTTCTCCCGCACGGTATTCGGCCAGCGTGCGTACGTCGTCGAAAATCTGTGAGAGGTGATACAGCGGCAGTCCCGCAATCAAGTCGGCGTGCGTTTCCATGTTGTCCAGTGCGCAGAGGTAACGTAGACCCTCCAGTGCATCGGCCAGTTTGCCGGCTCTCCGGCTGACGGTAAGCACTTCTTCGTGCAGGCTCTGGATGCCTGCTTCCAGGTGAAGCAGTCCTTTAGGCATGGAAGCCAGTTCCTTTTTCAGTTCTTCTGAAAGCAAAGCCGGATGGATTTCCAGGTGGAAACGCATGTCGGGGAACTCACGGAAGAGGTCGAACAGGGCTTTGGCCCGGTGGCTCTGGTAGTTGAATGTACGGTCGAGTACCCGGATGTTACGGATGCCTTTCTCGTGAATCAGTCGGACACGTTCGCGGATAGCCTCGACGGAAAGCGTGCGGACCGGCTTTTCTCCTCCGCTTACACAGAATGCGCAGGTGTTGAAACAGCCGCGGGTAGTTTCCAGTTGCACGAACGGCTTGCTCCAGTTGAAGAACGGACTTTGTTCGGGATTCACCAGCTTGTCGAAAGCCATTACACGTGAAAGTCCGTTGTCATGGTATTGTCCTTCCGCATCTAGGAAGCAGAGTCCCGTGATGCGAGTCCATTCCTTCGGTTGCTGCCAGCAGGCGAGCCATTGCGGAAAAGTCTCTTCACCTTCTCCCCGGAATACGCAGTCTACAAAGCGGTTGGTGCGCAGGAAGTCTTCGTTGTGTCCCAGGAACTCCGGACCGCCCAGTGCCACCACGCAACGGGGCAGCATGGCTTTCACCCGACTGATGACGTGCATGAGCACTTCGTGGTTGAACAGCCAGCAGGTAGCTGCCAGAATATCCGGTGCCTGACGTACGACTTCTCCGGCTGTCATGCCCGGATTTTCGTTGATAGTGGCCGACACCACTCCCCATTCCAGGGACGGGTCGTGCATGACTTGTGCGTGCAAGGCCGGAAGGGCCAGTGAGGCGTGAGCGTACGAGCTGTTCAGGTCGAGCCAGAGAATTTTCATGGGTAAACGGGAATCAAGTGATGAATGAATAGGACAAAGGAAAAGGATTTGCAAGCCGATGAGAAACCGGACTGCAAATCCTTTATGGTGACGGGCCCCTTCCTTTACGGAAAATGCCCGGTACTGTTTTTTAGATTACGTACTGTGAACTGATAGATTCGTTCGACATCACGCGGCGGATAGTTTCAGCAAACATGTCGGCGATAGACAACTGTTTTACCTTAGCGCAGCGCTGTGAGTAAGGAATACTGTCAGTAAATACAATTTCTTCCAGCTGAGAGTTCTGTACACGTTCAGAAGCTGGGCCAGACATTACACAGTGAGAAGCGATAGCGCGTACAGAGCGTGCACCTGCTTCTTTCATGATGTCGGCAGCCTTGGTGATGGTACCAGCTGTATCCACCATGTCGTCAATCAGAATTACGTTCTTGTCTTTTACGTCACCGATAATCTGCATGGAAGCTACTACGTTTGCTTTTTCGCGTGTCTTGTGGCACAATACCAAAGGCACATCCAGGTATTTAGCGTATGTGCTGGCACGTTTTGAACCACCCACGTCAGGAGTAGCGATAACCAGGTCTTCCAGGTTCAGTGACTGGATGTAAGGAGCGAAGATGGTAGACGCATACAAGTGGTCAACCGGAATATCAAAGAATCCCTGAATCTGGTCAGCGTGAAGGTCCATGGTAATCAGACGGTCGATGCCTGCTACGCTCAGCAAGTCGGCTACCAGTTTCGCACCGATAGACACACGCGGTTTGTCCTTGCGGTCCTGACGAGCCCATCCGAAGTAAGGAACTACGGCAATGATACTCTTGGCTGATGCACGCTTGGCAGCGTCAATCATCAGGAGGAGTTCCATCAGGTTGTCTGAGTTAGGGAAAGTGGACTGTACCAGGAATACATGCTGTCCACGGATTGATTCTTCATAGGAAACTGCAAATTCGCCGTCTGCGAAATGAGTAATGTTCATGTTACCAAGTTCACAGCCCAGGCTGTTACAGATTTTTTCTGCAAGGTATCTCGAGTTTGTACCAGAGAATACCTTAAAAGGTGATGTTGCGCTCATTGTAAAAATAGATAATATTGCCTTATTTTCTGCAAAAGTACGCCATTTCTTTAAGCCGGACAAACGTTTCCGGCAGAATTTTAGCGAATGACTCAGTCGGCCAGTCGCTTCAATTTTCTGAAATGAGCGATAAGTTCTTGATAATTGTAGTCTGAAGCGGGGTCAAACTTGTTCCACAGTCCTCCTAAGATAGCGGCTCCCCCGAAGCCGAAATCCTTCACCTGAAGCAGGTTGTTCTCGTCTACACCTCCCAGGGCAATGACCCGTTTGTCGATAATGCCTTTCTCGGCAGCTTCACGGATGGATTCCGATGTGAAGGCCGATGCATAGCCTTCTTTGGAAATGCTGTCGAATATCGGGCTGAGGAATACGTAGTCGCACATTTTCTTGTCGGCCATCACCTCGTCGAAGGTATGGCAGGATGCACTTACGTGTCCGGTATAGTTATCCGGAATCAGCGGATTGCGATGGCTCAGGTGAATGCCCTTGAGCTTATATTCTTCTTTTAAATAAAAATGATCGTGTACGACAATACGCTTGTGGTATTTCTCGGGAATGAGGGTTAGCAAACGCTCCGCATAAACCGGAGCCGTGTCGGGTTTACGCAGATGGAGAATGTCCAGTCCCTCGTCGAACAGAGTAGTAATGATCTTGTCTTCCTCTACAAAATAAGTAGGGGTTGTTATCAATATTAACTTCATGCGGTTACACAAATTGTGGCGCAAAGTTAGTAACGTCTTTGTAATATTCCTAATGCCTGTGAATATTTATTTTTGAGGGGACTGAAGCGCTTTGACATTTTAAGTGAAATGCCGGAGCGTTTTATCTGAAATGCCTTGGTGTTTCATGCAAAACGCTTCGGTGTTCTGCTTAAAACGTCAAGGTATTTTGAAAAGAGATTATAAATGCTTTTTATGTATTTGATAATTAATAATTTATGGACTCTTTAAAAATTGTATATCTTGTTTTTTATCATTCAACAAATTACGGCTTACTTCTGCAAAAGTTCGGACATCTATCACTCTAAAACGTGAATGTTTGGACCGGATGTCGATATTTTCGTATTTTTGCAATAATTTAATAGGTGAGGGCTTATTTTTCGGCTCCTCCTGATTTATTTGTACTGATATGATCCAGATTTTAGTGATTGATGATGAAGATCCCATCCGCAACCTGCTGGCGCGCATGATTGAGCTGGAAGGCTATAAGGTGTGGAAAGCGAGTGACTGCCAGAGTGCATTGAAACTGCTGAAAGCACAACCGTTTGATGTGGTGCTTTGTGACGTGTTTCTCCCCGATGGAAACGGAGTAGATTTCATTCGGGAGATAAAAAAACATCGTCCGGAAGCGGAGGTGATTCTGCTTACCGCTCACGGCAATATTCCGGATGGGGTGCAGGCCATTAAGAACGGGGCATTTGATTACATAACCAAGGGAGATGACAACCGCAAGATTATTCCGACAATCAGTCGTGCGGTGGATGAGGTAGAAAAAAAGAAAGGAAAGGTCGCTCCTCCCGTATCCTATTCGTTTGATTCGATTATCGGAAGTTCCAACGGACTGAAGCAGGCGGTTGCGCTGGCCCGGAAAGTGGCCGATACGGATGTGCCGGTGCTGCTCACGGGTGAAACCGGCACCGGAAAGGAAGTGTTCTCCCACGCTATCCATTACGCGAGCCCTCGCAGTCAGTATCCTATTATGGCCATCAACTGTTCGGCTTTCAGCAAAGACTTGCTGGAGAGTGAGCTCTTTGGTTACAAGGCCGGAGCCTTTACCGGAGCCATGAAAGACAAGCCCGGTCTGTTTGAAGTGGCAAATCACGGTACGGTTTTTCTGGATGAAATCGGTGAAATGGCCTTCGACTTGCAGGCGCGTTTGCTGCGTGTGCTCGAAACCGGAGAATATATTAAGGTGGGAGATACCAAGCCGACGAAGGTGGATGTACGCATCATCTCGGCCACCAACCGCGATTTGAAAAAGGAAATTGAGAACGGGCATTTTCGTGAGGACCTTTATTTCCGCTTGTCGGTATTCCAGATTCATCTGCCTCCGTTGCGTGAGCGTAAAGAAGATATTGAAATGCTGGCAGAGACTTTTCTGAAACGCTTCGCTGCAAAACTGAAGAAAGAAATCAAGGGGATGACTTCCGAGGTGGTGGACATACTGAAAGGAGCTGAGTGGCGGGGGAATATTCGTGAATTGAAGAACGTGATGGAGCGCAGTGCCATTGTCTGCGATGAAGAAGTGACCGTGCAGGATTTGCCGATTGACTTGCAATGTGCCGGAATGGACGAAGAGCAGGGTAAGGAAGAGTTTGAACTGGCAGTGATTGAGCAGAAACATATCACGAAAGTACTGCAATATACCAGGGGAAACAAAACAGAAGCGGCGCGTCTGCTGAAAATCGGCCTGGCCACGCTTTACCGTAAAATAGAAGCTTATCATATTTCCGTATAGGAAGATTTTATCATTTTGATATTTCAAAATAATAGTGAGCCTTCTCAATTTGAGAAGGCTTTTTTTGTGCCTTTTTCTTTTACTATTGCTATAACAATTAGATTATCAGTTGATTATGGGTTTCTTCTGAATTATGGCATACCCTTTGCCCTACGTATGTCGTGAATTTAACTGATTGTTTATCGAAAAAAAGAAAAAACTATGGAACTATTTACAATGGGATTTTTAATCTGTCTGTTAAGCGGGTTCGCCTGCTTCTGGTTGTTTTATAAATGTATTGATTGGTTTGAACGAATTTGAAAGGAGAAACTTTTATGTATACCGCATTATTTATTGTGAGTGTCATCATGTTCGGCTATTTGATGTATGTGCTTGTGAAGCCAGAGAAATTCTGATTAAGTAGATATTGATTAATTCTGGGTATTATGAATACAGAAATTTTAGGTGTTGTAGCGCAAATTGTTCTGATGATAGTGCTAAGCTATCCGTTTGGAAAATATATGGCGAGAGTGTATAAGGGTGAAAAAGTCTGGTCGGACTTCATGCAGCCGGTAGAAAACCTGATTTTCCGATTCTCAGGTATCCATCCGCAAGAAGAAATGAACTGGAAGCAGTTCTTGAAAGCTTTGCTGGTGGTGAACCTGTTCTGGTTTATCTGGGGTATGATACTGCTGGTGATTCAGGGCAGTCTTCCGCTTAATCCAGATGGAAATGGCGGGCAGACGGTGCATCAGGCTTTCAACACCTGCATCTCTTTCATGGTGAACTGTAATGAGCAGCATTATAGCGGAGAAAGCAACCTGACTTATTTCACGCAGTTGTTTGTCATCATGCTTTTTCAGTTTATTACAGCTGCCACCGGTATGGCGGCCATGGCAGGCATTATGAAAGCGCTGGGTGAAAAGACGACCAAAACCATCGGAAACTTCTGGAATTACCTTGTGCTGAGCTGTACACGTATCTTGCTGCCGCTTTCACTGGTAGTGGGCTTTATACTGATAACGCAAGGCACTCCGATGGGATTCGACGGAAAGATGGAGATAACGACGCTCGAAGGGGTTACACAGCATGTGTCGCAGGGGCCTGCTGCCGCTATCATTCCTATTAAGCAGCTGGGTACGAACGGAGGCGGATATTATGGGGTGAACTCTTCGCATCCGCTGGAAAACCCTACATATCTTTCTAATATGGTGGAATGCTGCTCTATCCTGATTCTGCCGATGGCTATGGTATTTGCCTTTGGCTTCTATGTGAAGCGCAGGAAATTGGGATACAGCATTTATTGTGTCATGCTGGCCGCATTCCTCATCGGCGTATGTGTTAACGTGCCTGCAGAGATGAAAGGAAATCCGCGCATGGATGCCATGGGTATTGCGCAGGATAACGGAGCCATGGAGGGCAAGGAAGTACGTCTGGGGGCCGGAGCCACCGGTTTGTGGATTGTGGCTACCACGGTGACTTCCAACGGCTCGGTAAATGGCATGCATGATTCTACCATGCCGGTTTCCGGTATGATTGAAATGCTGAATATGCAGATTAACACGTGGTTTGGCGGGGTAGGCGTAGGTTGGATGAACTATTTCACCTTTATCATCATCGCAGTGTTCATCAGCGGCCTGATGGTAGGGCGTACGCCTGAATTTCTCTGCCATAAGGTAGAAGCCCGTGAAATGAAAGTGGCTTCCATGGTGGCCCTTCTTCATCCGTTTGTGATTCTGGTGGGTACGGCACTGGCTGCTTACCTGTATGTACATGCACCTGAATGGGTGGAAAGCGAAGGGGGATGGCTGAACAATCCCGGATTCCATGGCCTGAGCGAAATGCTGTATGAATTTACTTCAGTGGCAGCCAATAACGGTTCTGGCTTTGAAGGGCTGGGCGACAATACCTGGTTCTGGAACATCTCTTGTGGCATCGTGCTTATCCTGAGCCGCTTCATTCCGATTGTGGGTCAGGTAGCCATCGCCGGTTTGCTGGCGCAGAAGACATACATCCCAGAAAGCGCCGGTACGCTGAAAACAGATACCGTGACTTTCGGTGTCATGACATTTGCAGTGATTTTCATTGTAGCTGCCTTGTCATTCTTCCCGGCACATGCCTTGAGTACAATTGCAGAACACTTTAGCTTATAAGAGAAAAATACTGAAACGTATCATTGAAGAAGATACGATAACAACGAAAGAAAAAAGATATGAAAAATAAGAATCACACTTCCCTGTTTCAGAGGGAACAAGTCATGGAAAGCTTGAAGCAGTCGTTCGTCAAGCTGAATCCCAGAATCATGGTGAAGAATCCCATCATGTTTACGGTAGAAGTTGCTACCTTAATCATGCTGGTTGTTACACTCTATTCGGCCACTCATACCTCACAAGGTTCATTTGTATACAATCTCTGGGTGTTTGTCATTCTGTTTCTCACCTTGCTGTTTGCCAATTTTGCCGAAGCCATTGCCGAAGCTCGTGGTAAGGCGCAGGCCGACAGTCTGCGAAAAACCCGTGAGGAAACTCCGGCCAAACTGATTGTCGACGGTAAGGTAAAGACTGTGAGCAGTTCGCAGTTGAAGAAAGGAGATGTTTTTGAATGTGAGGCAGGCGATGTGATTCCGGCAGACGGTGAGATTATCGAGGGACTGGCTTCCATTGATGAGAGTGCCATTACCGGTGAGTCTGCTCCGGTTATCCGCGAAGCTGGAGGCGACAAGAGCTCCGTTACCGGAGGTACCAAAGTGTTGTCAGACCGTATCAAAGTGACCGTGACTACACAGCCGGGCGAGAGCTTTTTGGACAAGATGATTGCGCTGGTAGAAGGAGCAAGCCGTCAGAAAACACCGAATGAAATAGCCCTGACCATATTGCTGGCTGTATTTACGCTGGTATTCCTGATTGTGTGCATCACACTGAAGCCGATGGCCGACTATTCTCACACCGTGATTACGATTGCTGCTTTCCTTTCTTTATTTGTGTGTCTGATTCCAACTACCATCGGAGGATTGCTGTCGGCTATCGGTATTGCCGGGATGGACCGGGCTCTGCGTGCCAATGTAATCACCAAGTCGGGTAAAGCGGTAGAAACGGCCGGCGACGTAGATACATTGCTGCTCGATAAAACCGGTACCATCACCATCGGTAACCGTAAGGCAACTGCCTTCTATCCGGTGGCGGGTATGGATAAGCATGCGTTCGTAGAAGCTTGTCTGCTCTCTTCTGTTTCCGATGATACCCCTGAAGGAAAATCTATCATCGAACTGGGGCGTGAACTGGGAGTACGTATGCGCACGTTGCCTACTGAAGGAGCCCGCATGATTCAGTTTACCGCCGAAACCAAATGTTCCGGTATCGACCTGAAAGATGGAACCGAAATCCGCAAAGGGGCCTTCGATGCCATTCGTCGTATAGCACTGGAGGCTGGTAATGAATTTCCGGAAGAGACGGAAGACATCATCCGGAAGATTTCTGGCAATGGCGGAACCCCCTTGGTGGTCAGTATCAACAGACAGATTGCCGGTGTCATAGAATTACAGGACATCATCAAGCCGGGCATTGAGGAACGTTTTGAACGCCTGCGCAAGATGGGGGTGAAAACAGTAATGGTGACCGGTGATAACCCGCTGACTGCAAAGTACATTGCCGAAAAAGCCGGAGTGGACGATTTCATTGCTGAGGCCAAACCGGAAGACAAGATGAACTACATCAAGAAGGAGCAGGCTGCCGGTAAGCTGGTAGCTATGATGGGCGACGGTACGAATGATGCGCCGGCACTGGCACAGGCCAATGTGGGTGTGGCCATGAACAGCGGTACACAGGCTGCCAAAGAAGCCGGCAACATGGTTGATTTGGACAATGACCCTACCAAGCTGATTGAAATTGTGGAAATCGGCAAGCAGTTGCTGATGACTCGTGGCACACTTACCACCTTCTCTATCGCCAACGACGTGGCCAAATATTTTGCCATCATCCCGGCTTTGTTCATGGTGACCGTTCCACAGCTGGCTCCACTGAACATCATGGGGCTGCACAGTCCTGAAAGTGCCATCCTTTCTGCCATCATATTCAACGCCCTCATCATTCCGATTCTGATTCCGCTGGCTCTGAAGGGAGTGGCTTATAAACCGATTGGCGCGAGTGCCTTGCTGCGCCGCAACCTGCTGATTTATGGAGTGGGTGGTCTTATCGTGCCTTTCATCGGAATTAAACTAATTGACTTATTTGTAGGATTATTTTTCTAATAAAACGGACAGTTATGAAAAACTTTATAAAATCAATTCGCATTACCATTGCATTCTGTATTCTTTTCTCTGTATGTTATGTACTGATTCTATGGGCTTTCGGGCAGTTCTTTGGCCCGGGAAAAGGAAACGCAGAAACGGTTACCCTGAACGGGAAAGTAGTAGGCGCTGCCAATGTGGGCCAGGCCTTTACCAAGGATATTTATTTCTGGGGGCGCCCTTCGGCTGCCGATTATAAGGCAGATTCGTCAGCTGGATCCAATAAAGGACCTACCAACGAAGCATATCTGGCAGAAGTGGAGGCGCGGGTAGATTCATTCTTGGTACATCATCCTTATCTGGAGCGTAAGGATGTACCGGCCGAGATGGTAACTGCCAGCGGTTCCGGCTTGGATCCGCACATTACACCAGCTTGTGCATACGTGCAGATAAAGCGCGTGGCCGAAGCACGTGGCATGAGTGAGGAGGCCGTGAAGGCGCTTGTCGACAAGATGGTTGAGAAACCATTCCTCGGCTTGTTTGGAACAGAAAAAATCAATGTATTGAAACTGAATGTGGCTTTGGAGGAAGCAAACCCCACGGTGAAATAAACGGATGAGTCCGTTCGTATCCTTGACATTCCGGACATGGAGTGTCGGGGATTTTTATTCGGGGGATTTTGATATGGGCTCTATCGAAATGAGATGGTTTTTTCTCAAAATGAGAAGGTCGCTTGGAGAGCGTTTTCTCTTTATGCGAAGTTATTTTCCTGATCCTTATAGGATTATGTTTTTGGCTGATTTCACGGCATGACATTTGTCTGTTCAAGGGAAAAAACAAGAAAGGTTATGGATAATATTTTTGAATGCGATGCACCTCGTAGCAAAGGCCGGAAACAGGGACTGATAAATACCCGGCTTATTATTTATATTTTGGGAGTGCTGGTATTGGTCGAAGCTGGACTGTTTGCTTTGTGTGCCGGGGTTTCACTTTTGTATGAAGAACCTGATTATATTTATTTTGTACAAACCATGGGTATCAATATTGCTCTTGGAGGAAGTATGGTGCTGGTGGGCAAACGAACCGATAACCTGATTAGTCGCCGCGACGGGTACTGCATTGTCAGTGTGTCGTGGCTGTTGTTTACGGCATTGGGGATGTTGCCTTTTTACTTTAGCGGATACATTCCTTCTGTGGCAGATGCTTTTTTTGAGACCATGTCTGGTTTCACCACTACAGGAGCGACCATCCTGGACGACATCGAGTCATTACCCTATGGGTTGCTGTTCTGGCGCAGCCTGACGCAGTGGATTGGAGGACTGGGTATTGTGTTGTTTACCATCGCGTTGCTTCCACTTTTCAGTGGTAGCAGCCAGCAGCTTTTCCTTTCGGAGGCTACCGGCGTGACGCATGACAAGATTCATCCCAAAGCAAAGATTATGGCCCGTTATCTGTGGCTGATTTATATAGGCCTGACGCTGGTAGAAACGATTCTGCTGATGTGTGGAGGGATGAACCTGTTTGATGCAATATGCCACTCTTTTGCCACCACGGCTACCGGCGGATTCTCTACCAAGCAGGATAGTGTGTCTTACTGGCATTCTCCGTTTATTGAATATGTGATTTCTATTTTCATGATTCTTTCCGGCGTAAATTTCTCGTTGTATTATATGGCGCTAAAGGGGAAGTATCAAAATCTGCTGAAAGACAGGGAACTTCATTGGTTCCTCAAATCAGTGGGCATACTGACGGGAATCATTACCATAGCCTTGTTTGTGACAGATTATTATGACCTGGAAACTGCATTCCGCAAAGCGCTTTTCCAGGTAGCTACTGTACATACCTCTTGCGGGTTTGCAACGGATGACTACAACCTGTGGCCTCAGTTCACCTGGATGCTGCTCCTGTTTGCCATGCTGTCGGGAGGTTGTACGGGTTCCACAAGCGGAGGAGTCAAGAACCTGCGTTTGCTCATCATTGCCCAGAACATCCGTAACCAGTTCAAGCAGATGCTTCATCCGCGTGCCGTATTGCCGGTGCGTGTCAATAAAGAAGCAATATCCTCGCAGGTATCGGCCACGGTATATACTTTCTTTGCCACGTATCTGGTTTGCATTTTTGTGGGCTGGACGCTGCTGATGTGCTTTGGAGTGGGACTGACGGAAGCAATGAGTACGGTTGTGTCGGCTATTGGTAACGTAGGTCCGGGGTTGGGCGCTTTTGGTCCCGTGTTCTCATGGGCTGCCTTACCCGATGCAGCCAAATGGATATTGTCAGTACTGATGTTTATCGGTCGTCTGGAGATTTTTGGTATCCTGCTGTTGTTCTATCGTGGATTCTGGGAAGATATTGATAGACAGGTTATGAGGCTGGGAATTATATTGTATAAAAGTTTGACGAAAAAATGGAAGAAAGAGAGCATAACGTACCGCATTTTCTGGATTTAATCCGTCGTTCTCGCCGTGGTAAATTCAAGGTATACATTGGCATGATAGCCGGTGTGGGGAAAACCTACCGGATGTTGCAGGAAGCACACGAGATGATGGACAATGGCATTGACGTACAGATAGGGTATGTAGAAACTCACGGGCGTGCCGGCACAGAGGCGCAGTTGGAAGGATTGCCGGTAATTCCTCGCAAGAAGATTTTCTATAAAGGAAAGGAGCTGGAGGAGATGGATCTGGAGACGATTCTTCAGCTTCATCCAGAACTGGTTGTGGTAGATGAGCTGGCCCATACGAATGTGGAAGGCTGCCGCAACAAAAAACGCTGGCAAGATGTGATGGAACTGCTGGATGCGGGCATCAATGTGGTGTCGGCCATTAACATTCAGCATATTGAGAGCCTGAACGATGAAGTAAAGGAAATTGCCGGCATCGAAGTCAAGGAACGGGTGCCCGACAGTGTACTGCAGGAAGCCGATGAGGTGGTCAACATTGACCTCACGGCCGAGGAACTGATTGCGCGGCTCAAATCGGGAAAGATATATCGTCCGGAGAAAATTCAGACGGCCCTGCACCACTTTTTCAAGACCGAGAATATTCTGCAACTTCGTGAACTGGCTTTGAAGGAAGTAGCTTTCCGCGTAGAGAAAAAAGTGGAAAGCGAAGTGCTGCCGGTAGTGTCACAGCCGGCCCGGCGAGAGCGTATTCTGGCATGTATCAGCAGCAATGAACATACTCCGCGTCACATTATCCGCAAGGCTTACCGTCTGGCTTCCCGCTACAGCACGTCTTTTACGGTACTTTATGTGCAGACTCCCCGTGAGAGTACAGAGCGTATCAGTCTGGCTTCACAACGCTACCTGCTGAATCACTTCAAACTGGTGACGGAACTGGGGGGAGATGTGCTGCAGGTATTTTCGGAGAGTATAACTGAAGCCATTATAGAAACCTGCAGGGAAAAACAGATTACGACCATCTGCATGGGGCATCCTGCCTTTAAAATGCCTCAGACCATCTTTCAGATAGGGAAATACAAAAAGTTTTTGCAGGCTTTGGCCGAGATGAAAATAGATTTGATTATAATTGCATAAAATTCAATGAAAATGAATGGTATGAATATTAAAGCAAAAATCGCGCTTACGATAGGCGTGCTGGTATCTATGATTGTGCTGCTGGTAGCACTCTCTGTGGCTAATCTGCAGATTCTTACGGCTACGGAACCGGATAGCCCGGCTGCCGGTCCGGGATTGAACCGGGCCTTGATATGGATTACGGTAATCGGAGGCATTTGCATCTTGATAGGTATCGGTATGCTCATCAAGTTGCCTGCATCTATTAACTCACCTATCAAACAGCTGGCCGATGGCATTCTGGAAATTGCCAACCATAATTACGATGTGACTCTGAACTTGAAAGGCGGCGAAGAGCTGGTGGAAGTTTCGAAAAACTTTAACCGGATGGCCAGACGGCTGAACGAGTATCATAACAGTACCTTGTCCGACCTGATGGCTTCCAAACGCTACATGGAAACTATCATCAATTCCATTAACGAACCGATTATCGGACTGGACAATGAAATGAATATCCTTTTTATCAATCATGAGGCACTGAATGTGCTGAACCTGAAGCGGGAAAACGTCATCCGGAAGTCGGCTCAGGAAATAGCCATGAGCAACGACTTGCTGCGCCGTCTGGTAAGAGGATTGATAGAAGAGGGTGGAAAGGTGAAGAAGGAGCCGCTGAAAATCTATGCCGACAATAAGGAAAGTTATTTTCAGGTGAAGTACATGGACATCACGATGCCGGGAAAAGACGGGGTGACAATGGAGAAGAGGGGCAATGTGGTGCTACTGAAAAACATCACAGAGTTTCAAGAACTGGATACGGCAAAAACCACGTTTATCTCTACTATCTCGCATGAACTGAAAACACCGATTTCCGCCATCATGATGAGTCTGCAATTGCTGGAAGACAAACGTGTGGGACATCTGAATCCGGAGCAGGAGGAGCTTTCGAACAGTATCAGGGAAAACAGCGAACGTTTGCTGAGCATTACGGGTGAATTACTGAACATGACACAGGTGGAAAGTGGCAAACTGCAACTGAAACCGAAGATAACCAAACCTATCGAACTGATAGAATATGCTATCAAGGCTAATCGGGTGCAGGCAGAGAAGTTTGGTATTCAGATTGAGGTGGAATATCCGGAAGACAAGATTGGTAAGCTCTTTGTAGACAGTGAAAAGATTGCATGGGTGCTGACCAACTTGCTGAGCAATGCCATTCGTTATTCTTCAGAAAACAGTCGGGTTATCATTGGCGCACGACAGGTGAATGAAAACAAGGAAATTGAAATGTATGTACGCGATTTCGGAAAGGGTATTGACCCACGCTATCATAACAGTATTTTTGAGCATTATTTCCGTGTGCCGGGTACTAAGGTGCAGGGTAGCGGACTTGGACTTTCCATCTCACGCGATTTCGTAGAAGCACATGGCGGTACGCTGACCGTGGAAAGCGAGATAGGTAAGGGTAGTTGCTTTACGCTTCGGTTGAAAGCCTGAAAAAACTTTTGTGTTAGGCAGATTTGAAAAACACGTGTACGAAGCTTCAGAGCAAGAGTCCGCATAACAACAGAATGACGAGCATGACTAACCCCAGAATCAGCTTGATTCTGAAGGCGTGGTTTTGGTCGGCTTGTTCTTTCTCTTGTGTCTGTTTTTGTATCTCCTCCAGCTTTTCCACGGAAAGAGTAGGAGGAAGCTCCGTGTGCCGGCATTCGGTCATTCGCCGGCGCGTTTCCTTCATACGCTCCCGGTTGCGCCGACGGAGTTCCCTGTTTTCTTTGTCCCTCCGCATCATGTCGTGGATGCATCCTAATGTTCCCATTACGGTTATTATTTAGTGACAAGATAAGCAATAAACATCAATACCAAGATGATGGACAAACCGATATATCTGTATTTCTTGCAGAAAATCGTTGCGATACATAGAATGGCTATCAGTAGCTGATAGCAGATTTCTCCTGTTGTGCAGTTGCTCATAAATACATTCATGATTGCTACACCAGCCATCATAAAGAGCAGAAGATTAAGAAGAACCTTAAAAATGTTGTTTATAATTTTGTTTACTTCCATTGCTCAGTTTTCTGAATGGTTATTGAATCAAAGTTAATGTAATGTATGAATATATACAAAGATATGGATTATGACTGTAAAGAACAAATGATTATCCATCTAATTTTCAGTTTCATGTTCTTCGCTTGTTTGAATGTTCATCTTAAATCACTACATTCGCAGTTGAATATAAATATAGTGGTTATGAGTAGGCTATATCCGATAAGAGTACAGAACGTTAAGAAAGTGATATTGGGTGGTTATGAATATGTTGGTCAGACTGCCTTAATTTATCGGGAGAGTATAAGAAATTTTATATAATACACTTTCGGAAGAGAGTCTAATATGAAATAAGGCAGTATAATCATTTATGTGATGTGATTGTGAGCTTGAATACTTGTTTCTGTTAGAAATATTCCCTTCTATTGATACTTTATCTGTAATCTGCTTTTTATTCTTTTAATTCATGTCAATTCCTTTTAAAAAGAAACATCTATTATCAGAAGAGAATTTTGAGATAGTATATAAGAATTATTATTCTCGTTTGTATTATTATAGCTTTCAATTTATAGCAGATGAGGAGACTTCAAAAGATATTGTAAATGATGTTTTTGAGAGAATCTGGTTACAACGCAATGAATTGAAAATAGAGACACTGGCTTTATATCTTCATACTCTTGTTCGTAATAGATGTCTGGATTATTTGAAACATAAAAAAGTGGAACAAAAATATGAAGAATTGTATAGTATAATTATGAAACAGGAAGTCTCCGATGATTTGGATTTATATGAGTCCCAGATGGTACGTATTGAGAAAATCATCTCTGAATTAGGAGAACCCACTAAAAGTATTTTTACTAAATGTTATTTTCAAAATAAAAAATATACAGAAGTAGCTCAAGAACATCAAATTAGTATTAGTGGAGTAAAGAAGCATATAATGAAAGTGTTACGTTTAATTAGAATGGAGTTTAATATAAAATAGGCCCTACTTTATGAAACAGAAGTTTGAGGATAAATTAGATCGTATGCTGGAGGCGCTGGAGCACCCTTCTTCATTTACATCAGAAGAATTGGAATACCTTTTCTCAGATAAAGAATGTTTGGAAAATGCACGTGCTATTCTATATGCAAAGGAGGCCTTAGCCAGGAAATATGTTTCTATGCCTGACGTGAATAAAGAATGGGAGGCATTTGCTAGGGCACATAAGAAACATTCAAAAATACCAGTTATAATTGGTTTATCTGCAGCTGTAGCTTGTATTGTATTATGTTTTCTGCTGGGGCATTGGGAAAATGTTTATGGGGGATTGCAAGTTTTTGAGGCGAAACAAGTTGCACATACTATAAAGCAGGAAATTGTTAATGGTATGATGACAATTTATATTCCACGAGGAATGCAAAAAGAAGTGAAACTTCCTGATGGAACTCGTGTGATATTGAATGCAGAAAGTCAACTTACATATAATACAAACCAATTTGGTCAAAAAAAACGGATTGTTATGCTTAAAGGTGAAGGCTTATTTGATGTTGTAAAGGATTCTCTTCATCCGTTTGTTGTTCAGTCTGGACATCTAAGTACTCAGGTCTTAGGAACAGTATTTAATCTAAGAAGTTATGACGAAGAGGAAATGAAAATAACTTTATTGTCAGGCTCGTTGAAGGTTGTTTCTTTGCAAAAAAAGAATGGCTTATTAATTAAACCCGGTGAACAGGCTGTATTCTCAGATAAACAAGAATTGTATGCACTTGAAACTTTGCAGGCAAAGGAATTTACTTCTTGGACTGAAGGGAGTTTTTATTTTGATGATGAAACGCTAATGAGTATTTTATGTGAACTTGGACGTTGGTACAATGTGAATGTGGTATTTAAGAATAGAGAAGCAATGAATTATCGTTTACATTTCAAAGCATCTCGTAAAGAGTCTCTTTCTTCAATCGTAGAATTATTGAATTATGTTAGTAAAAGTGCTATTGCTTTTAGCGATAATACAATAATTGTTGGTAAATAAAACGAAAAACTGGTACCCTTTTTTTCATGCTGGTCGTATTTATAACAGAATATTAATAAAAATGATTTTATGAACTTAAAGCTATTTCAGTCTTTGTGTGTTATTCTGTTGTATACCAGTTATCTGGCTGCACAGACAGTCGAAAAAGTGAATGTGGAGTTGTACAATGTTGCTTTACCAGATGCTCTTAAAGAGCTTGAAGTTAAGAGTGGAACTCATATCTTATTTAATTATAAGGATATTGGGGAATATTATGTAACTTGTCATGTGGAGAATCAGACATTTGAGCATGCAATAAATGTAATTTTATCTGAGAAACCACTCACCTATAAGAAGGTCCGTGAGAATACTTATGTCATTCAGAGATCTGAGGTTGTTCAAAAGTTGCATGAGGTAAGATATCTGCTGTCTGGTTTGGTTACTGATTCATTGAATCACCCTGTTGATGCGGCTGTAATCAGTGTGATGAATCCGCAAACAGGAGTTCCTTTAGGTCAGACCATTACTTCAGGTGAGGGTAGATTCAGTATGAAGGTAAAAGGAAATGTGCAGCTCTATGTCAGTTGTTTAGGATATACTCCTTTTCTTAGTTTACCCTTCCAATTGAGTAGAGATACTATTTGTGATATAAAGCTTCACTCTTCAAGTATATTGTTGGACAATGTGCTTGTAGTAGGTGAAAAGCAGACCCCATCTGTACAAGTGGTAAATGGAAATACCATATTTACTCCAAAGAACAGCGCAGCATTGGCAGGGAGTTCTGCACTGGATGTATTGAAGAAGGTTCCTGGAGTTTTGGTTGATGGTAATAATAATATCAGTATTGGTGGCAGAAATGGAGTGTTGATAATTTTTAATGGAAAACCTACGTATTTGAAGCAAGAAGAGTTGCTTGCTATGCTAAAATCTATGTCTTCATCTGTAATAAATTCAATAGAAATTATCCATAATCCATCTGTGCAATATGATGCAGAAGGTTCAGGTGGTATTATTAACATTAATACAAAACGAAGTCGGGCAGAAGGCTATTCGTTTTCTTTGAATAATGGTTTTTCGTATTGGAGTAATTTCCGGCAGAATACTGAGTTTTCATTTAGCTATACACGAAATAAACTAAGTCTGATGGGAAATTATCATCATCAGTTCGGGTATTATGATTTGGATTATGGAATGTATCGAATTCAGTCCGGAAAGAAATTTTATAGTCCAACAGACGATACAGATAAACGAAAAACCATAGCGGGAAATCTGGATATTGAGTATAAATTTAATGATAAACATTTGATTGGTGGACAGCTTACCATAAATGCTCTGTTTGGCCCCGGACAAACCATTACAACTACGGAAGTTAGAGATGAGAAGTCTAATAAACTTGAGCAGATTCTTTACGCTAGGAATGAATATTATATGCAGAAAGGAAATCGATATGGGGGAAATATGTATTATATGGCAACACCTAAAGAAGGGGTAAAATATGTCGTTGATGTGAATTATGCATGGTTTGATGGTGGGTCAGGAAATTTGCAACCTAATATCTACACATCTCCTGCTGGAGAAATTTTGAAAGATTATCTTTATAAATCTGTTAATAGTAGAAATATACATATCTATGCTTTATCTTACAACCAGCAGCACAAACTTGGCAAAGGGAATCTGAAATCAGGACTTAAGTATTCTAATGTAAATGCTGGGAATGGATATAAGTTTTTTGAGGTGAAAGATGGCAAAGAAATATTGGATGTTACACAGTCAAATGATTTTACCTATAAAGAGAAAATCTTGGCTGCTTATTTGCTTTATTCTTATCCGTTTAATAAATTTAATGTTGAATTTGGTTTGCGGGGAGAGAAAACATGGGCTGATGGACGTTTGTTTACAATAGATGGATTGAATGATAAAAACAATAAGATCAGTTATCTTAATATTTTTCCTTCTATAAACTTGAACTATCAGATTGCAGAAGAACAGGCTTTGTCTATAGGTTATGGGGGGAGAATAGATCGTCCTGCTTATCAGGATTTAAATCCATTTGAATATCTTTTGGATGAACTGTCATATTGGAAAGGAAATCCTTTTTTAATGCCGCAAAAAACGCATCGTATCACTTTGTCATATAGTAATAAACGTACCTCTGTAATTGCTGCTTATACTTACATGAAGGATTATAAGGCACAGATAACAGATACATTATCTGTCAATAAAGTAATAATGACACCAAGGAATATAGGTAAGCAACAGCAATTTTCTGTGACATTTAATCAAGGTCTTCATCTGGCTTCATGGTGGGAAACAAACATGAATGTGACAGGCTATTATGTGAACAAGAATATTGCTTTTGATGAGTTCCGTAAATTTAAGAAAGATGGTATAGCAGGTATTTTTGCGATAATGAATACTTTTCGTCTTCCCTGGAAAATCCAGTTAGAAGTGAACGGGTCGTATGCGACCAAAAGGCTTGGAGCATCAAATGAAAAAATGGATTCAAGTGGTTATATAGATTTGGCTATCGGCAGATCGTTTATGAAAAAACGTTTAGCGGTAAATCTTTCATTAACAGATTTGTTTTGGACAATGAACTGGGATAGTTATAGCTCTTTTGAAGGATTGCAGCTTTGGAACTGGGGGAAAGGTGAGTCACGACAGATAAAGATTAATGTATCCTATCGATTTGGTAAAGAGAAAAATAAATCTCATCAGCTGGATTTCCAGGAGCTAGACCGATTATAAAGATACTGGGTATACACTTTGTTAGGTCTTACAATAAATTTATGGCACTTATAAGCTATTTTCCCGTTTACATACACTATTTTATAAGTGCCATGTATCTTATATCTTTCAGTTTAGGAATGAAGCTCTTTTTGAATCTAAGTATTGGATGTCAGTAAGATAAGTAGATTCATTTCAATTTGGGGTATATACAGATTCTTATCTGATTGTAATATATCTTTCCATATGCAAAATATCTGTAAGAACGAAAAACTATATGATAAATCTTTATAACTTTAAAAATCATATTGAATGAATACACCTGTAATTTTATTATAAATATAATGAAAATCTCAATTAATTCTCTGTTTGTTGCATTCTTCTTTGTGCTGATTAGTGTGTCATGTAAAGAGCAGGGCAAGGGAAATGGTATGCATTCTTTGACTGTGCAGATTGAAGGGGTTGATTATGATTCCTTGTTTATTTATCGTTTTTCAAAAGGGGATTTTGAAAAGTTGAAAATCGCTGGTGAGAAACAAGCAAAAGGGATATGGAATTTCTCAATACCTGATACTGTTTATGATAATCTGGTAGACTTTGAGTTGATTCCTCAAACATTTGATTATACTACTAATACCAGCTTCAGGATGCTGTTCCAGCAAGAAATAAACGGGGAATTAAGGGACTTGCAGCAATTGAATTTTAATGAATCTCTTACTTTTATTCAACTTAAATATAAAGAGGAAGTAATATATGACAGTATTTGTATGGCTTCTCCTAATGGTGATTTTGTGTGGGGTAAAATGAAACGAATTTTGTTTACTTTAGAAGAACCGAAAGATAATTCTGATTTCCTATTGCGTATGGATGATCCTTTTTATTCTATGTTTCTTAACAAGGATACGCTTTATTCTTATGAGAAGTTTTATGAGCAATATCTGGCAAAAGCAAGGCAGAATCCCGACTCAAGGTATTATATATCTAGACTCGCTACTCAATTAAACTCTTATAAAACGAAAGATGACATAAGGCGTATATACGATTGCTTCAATGACAAGCAGAAGCAGTCTGTTTTTGGGAGAAAAATACAAACTTACTTGAATGAACCCGTTACAAATGAAATACTAGAGAATGCACAAACAGGCAGAATGGAGTTTGTTATACCAGATACAATGAGATATACTCTTCTTTTATTTTCTGCCTCTTGGTGTAATCCTTGTCACAAGCAGTTGCCATTGCAAAAGAAACTCTATGAGAATTTACACGGAAAATTGAATATGGTTACTATTTCTATAGATGAACAAGAGACAGTCGAAAAATGGAAATCATTCGTGGCGCAAGAAGCTATCCCTTGGCGTACAATGTTGTGCAAAGATACAGAGTATATCAGAAATAGGTATAAAGTCCCGGCTATTCCACATTGTAAGTTGGTTTTTCCAGGATTGAAAGACATGGTAACCTTTGATTTATGGAATGAAAATGACATGAACAGATTATATGAACTTTTTGGTGTGAAATAAGAATCTTTTAAGTTGGTATCTCAAGGCAGATCTGGCCCTGAGATACCAACTTAGAGTTCTTAATTTTCTCCTTTCTCCGTATAATTTAGAAGACTATTTAAATAGTGCTCATCGAGCTTTCCTACGCGATATTTCGTGCCAGCTTTCAAGTGTCTTTCCACAAACTTATTGGTTTCCTGCATATCCTTTAGTTTTCTTTGAAACAGTTCTTCTGAAATATTTATCTCTTTACCACTGGTTATATGGCATGTAATACGTCCTTGTGCGTCTTGAGTGCAATTTTTATAAAAACGATAGGTTGCTGCTGCCATCTGATTTTGCAGATTCCTACGTTTTTCTTCTGGTATAGAGGAGTCGGCTAGCTGACGGTTATATTCTTCAGGCGTAAATCCTATAAAATCATTATCATCCACATACTCCTGAATGGTTTTTACAGGGGATTTTTTACTACTGTCGCACCTTTGATTCATCAGAAGCCAGACTTTCCGTTGCCACTGATATACGGCAAATTTTTCATCATCCGTGTTGGTGGTCTTATCTACGTACGTTCTGATGCTTGGGGCAGAGGGATACATCGACTGGATAATGTCATCTATCAGGTAACCATGTAACCCTTTAAGGTCCTTGAAGAGAAAACCTTGGCACATCAGGGCAATGTATTCCGGGTGATTGTTTATGTACTGTTTGAAATCCTGATAAGCTTTGGATTTCATATAGTCGGATGCATGACTGCTGAAATTCGGCTGTTCCAGTTCCTTGATGAGCGCTTCTTCCCGTTTCTTGTATTCCGTAGAATCTTGTATGCTGTACCAGAGGTGTTCTTCAGGCCGGGTACTTAAATCTATCCATGCCTTAGCCTCCCAGTAATCCATGGTCATTTTCAGGGAATCTTGTTGTGCCGGAGTCCAGGTGTAATACAGGGAATCTTTTTCCCATCCGCTGAAAATCGCATCAATGGAATCGGATTTTTCCTTTATCAGCTTTGGGTAGATGGCAGGTAAGGCCTTGTCAAATAAAGAGGAAATCATAAAACTTCCGTTATCGATTTGAGTGATAACATGTGGAGTGCTAATGATGGAATCGTTAAGTACGAAAGCAAACTGCCGGCCGATGGCTCTTCCTGTCTCTGTTGCCCATTTGTGACGCTTATGTTTACTTATCCGTCCGGTAATAACATAAGCGCCTTTCATATCTTTTTCAAGCTGTAATCCGACGAAATCTTTCACTGTCACAATAGGCATTGTGGATAATGTATCGCTTTTTTCTATACGATACCATCCGTTTTCTCTGTGCGGTGTCTGACTGCTGGCTGGGGAGATGAGCATGCATAAAAGAACCAGTGAAATAAATATTGTACTTATTGTTTTCATAAGGTGTAAAGTTTGTTGGGTTGTTTTGATATTTAAAATATAGATATTGTATGTCGGGCTGCTGTATTTGTTTTCACTTCAGGATACCTCGGCTGATAATATGTATGTTGTTAAGATTATTCTTTTTACTTTGAAAATATGCTATGTTATTTTGCATGCCCTGGTATTGATATGCTTTAAATCATAACGGGAATCAATTTGTTTGTTCCTTTTTTCATGCTTAAATGGAGTTCGATACCTCCATGTTTTATGCCTGAGCTATTTTGTATCTGTATGTCTGCATGGCCTTGCTTGTTTCATTTGCTACGGAACCGTCTTTCTCTTGAGTTTGAGCACACCCCGAAAGGCTCAGCCCCAGCATTGTTATAATCATTGTTGTTTTTAGTTTCATATTTCGTTATTCTTTAAGTTATTTGATATACTTTACTTCATCCGTTTCACTGTCGCATAGAAAACAGTCGGTCAATACCGTATTGTCCGGGATTACGATGTATTCTACATTTTCCGGAGCGAAGAGTCTGAACACAAACTGTTTTTTCCAAAGACCGATTAATACTAAATCGTTTGGATTTTCATATTTTATTTCATTCTTCTGACAATACCATGATACTCTTGTGTAACAATGTATTATTCCGTGCTTCATTTTTGTCAGTCTTTGCTTAAACTCATCTGTACCGTATATATATATCCCATATAAGCGTCTGTGACAAGGGATATACTGGGATATATTGGCTTTGGAAAACCTGCAGCTTTTCTACGCAGGAAGTCCTTCTCGCGGTAGGGGTCGAAAACTTTGCCTTGCGGCAGCGGGCGGTTCTTGTCCATGTAGAGCACATAGAATGGCCACCAGTCGGAATCATATTCTGCAAGAACAGGTATGGCTGCTTTAGTTCGCGGATGCAAAAAGCAAAACCTAAATGCAAGGTTCATAGTACCTTTTGAATATCCCGGAAGGACCTTCGAGAAAGGAACAGTACAACGAGGAAAGAACAGATGGCGTGGAAATGTTACAGTACCGTTCATCCTGTCCAGTACAAACCTACGCTTATGTGCAAATAATTGACTGACCAGTAGAATAAATGGAGCTAAAATAAATGTTGCACTTGAGACAGGCCAATAAATTTCACTGTAAGGGTTGTCTATTTCTTTGCAGAACAAGAATATCCCAGTGCATAAAATAGCTGCTCCGATACCTATCAGAAATCCGCGTATTTGCGAAGGTGTAGTGAAAATAAGAAATTGGTCATCAGCCCTTTCAACCTTGTAGAAATCGGCAATTTCAGTTGTCAATACGGCTGGGAACGGGTATATGATATGTCCCGGCTTTTCTCTTTTCCCACTCCATATTTTCAATGCTATTAATAAGAATATAGTTATGACTCCTAATAGTGTCAGGTAGATTGTTCCTGATACTAATATAACTAACAGTTTACCCCATATATGCTCAAAAAAACTCATTTTTTTATAAGGAAACTGCATAAGTTCATGAATACCAAAGTTGCCGTACACGAATATTGGAAATGTGCATAATAGAACTAAGATTCCGGCTATAATTCTGGTTGTAGATGGTCGGTTACTGTCTGTTTTTGGTTCCATATCTCATTCTGTTTTTTTATTCTACATCTTCCTTCATATACTCATCACACAGTGGCAGCAGGATATTTGCCTGTACACATCCCAATTCGCTGCTTTTCATCCAGTCCTCGCAGGCTCTACGTTTATCCTGTACGTTGGCGGGCAAGCCCACGCCCATAAGTTGCATGGGTTATCAATTGAAAGAAACTCTTAAAGGAACATCAATCCATCTTTTGTGATCATGAAAATGCAAATAGATAGAATCTCCCTCGAAGAAATTATCAATAATATATTTAAAATGGTTATTG
>CAMFND010000078.1 GCA_945965395.1 uncultured Bacteroides sp. | reverse complement strand
TACCTAAAGATACAAAAAAGTCAACTAATTCGTAATGCTCTGTGTATGAATTAGTTGGATAGTTTTATACTATTTACTGAATGTCCCTAATTATTGACACATGCCTTTTTACCTTTGAGTGTTCTTATCTTAGAAATTCTTCCAAAATGTGTCCATAAAAAGTTTTCTTCCCTTCAGGAGTTACCTTCTGTAATGGAATCTTATAGGTTAATTTGTGGAAATCATAATTCTTACAGAAATTGTTCCATTCTTCTTCTGAGTATTCATCATTTAGGCATTTTCCAAGAGGTCCCATAACTGTAATGGGGACTTGTTCTACCATTTGTTGTATGGCAGGTACATATTTGCGTGCAATAGCAAATGTATAGTCCAATAATAAATAATTGATAAGCTTGTTATGTATCTTCCAATAGCTGAGATGCAAATCTGCAATCATAGATGGGAGTGGATTCTTTTTTCCACAGGCCACAAAAAAACTGACCCATCCTCCACGTGATACATTATGGTAAATTGGTTTATGATGGCAGCTCCAGAACTTATCTCCTGGATGAATAAATTCGTCAACTTGTTTTGATGGAATTAATAAGGTACTATCCATCCAGATTCCTCCATGTTTGGTAAGAAGCATCATCCGGAGAATGTCAGAAAAATGTGTGATGTCAATATATCCTTCTTTTTGTTTATTGATAATATATTCAGGCATATCAATGTAATCCCGGAAATTTTCTTCTGTGATTAAAATAACGGGATGGCTACAGGCATGTTTCTGAATAGAATTATAGCAGGCTTTTACAATATCCGGCATATTTTCTTTTCCTTGCCACCAGCATACCCAGATAGGAGATGTCGCATTAATATTTTCACAGGAATTACAAGTCTGGTTTTTATATTTTGAGATAATCTCTTTTCCTCCACTTTTAGTAATGAGGTGGTAGAGGATATACTGTTGCTTGAAGAAAGAAAAAAATCCTTCTATACGTCTGAAAAAGCGTTTTGTTTTCGAGATTTGATAACCCATAGTTGAAAATAAATGAAGCAAAAGTTGATTTGTAACTTTATGTTTACTCTTAAATGTCTTCGATATTAATATATTTGGCTTTTCTTAGGTGAATACGGAAAGGCAATAACCGGAAGAAGCGTTTTATTTGTTCTAAGGGGTTATTCAGTATGCGTTCACCTTTCCAAGGAGTCATGTCAAGATATTGGAAATAAACTTTCCTTAAAGGATGCTGGCTGTCATACTCCCAAGGTTTTCGGTTGGTATAATGCAGTATGACAGGGTGTTTCAATACCTCAGAGAATTTCTCTTTCCAGGCTTCATCCATTTGTTTAGGACGGCGATAAAAAGCATCTTGTACATTCCATTTCAAATCCACTAATATTTTATTCTTGTGCAGGATGCTGTTCAATAAATCCTGATCATTAAATAATATACGTTCAGGATACTTGTGGAAGTAATCTACACAAGCATGAGCCATATCATTCTTACGCCAGTAATCGAGGTTGATTAAAAGTACGCCGGCATTGAAGTAAGAATCCTCCATGGGATATTTCAGAATTTCATAGCGGGCAGGTTCATTACATCCCATGTCTTCTACGGCAGCTACTCCTGTTTCATCGTTTAATGGAGTATTCCAGTATTCAGAAATATCCCCTACGATGACTATATCACAGTCCAGATACAGCAGACGGTTGATGTCGGCAGGCAACAGTTCAGACAGAATGCAGCGATAATAGGTAGCCATGGAAATACGTTTGCTGAACTTGCGGATGGTGAACCCTTCCAGCAACTTGATGTCCGGTTCGTAGAAACAAACCAGATTTCCGTATGGAGTCGCCAGGTCAATTAATATTTTCTTCTCAGCATCCGACAAGTCACGTGCTATAATATGTGCCGTGATTTGTTCTTTCCGATTGTTTTCAAATAGTGAAACAAGGGTTACCGCACAATGGCGTACATAATTGCTGTCTATGTTGCAGGCTATGTGTATCATGCTTTGATAAAGAGTTTTATATTCCTTCTTGCAAAGATATAAGATATTCGCATAAAAGCACTATCTTTGTCTGGAAACATTTACGGCTCTTTCAGTTAATTATAAGCCTCGTTCTTCAGTACTTCCTTGGCAGTACTCCAGTACTTTCGAGGCAGTATTCTAGTACTTTCAGGGCAGTACTCCAGTACTTCCTTGACAGGACTGGCTTAAATGAAAGAGCTGTGGAAAATATTTATTAATCAATAACTGTTTGAACCATGGCAGATAATATACTGTATAAGCTACGAAGCGGAAAGCCAATCAAGTTTCTTGACTTTGTAAAAAATTTCTCTGGATTGCTGATACCTGATGCTTGGTATCGCAGCCGGCGTGAGAGAATGTTGGCTGAAGCACGTCGCCGCCCAGATTATGCGTATATGCAGAAGCGCGTAGACTATTATATCCGTATTCATTCTCCTTGGACTATTTCTGCGGAAGATAAACTCACACGCGACCGAAGCTGGATTCATTATACTGGAGCCATTGGTGATTATCGTCGGAAAATGTTTCATACAGCTTATTATTTTGACCAGCATGATGTGACACGTTGGTTTTCTCGTTCTTTGCGGTGGAACTTTTGTCCTGGTGATGTATATTTTACTCCGGAAGCGCCTACGGTAGTAAAAAGCCGATTGTTATCCGCTGATAATCAGAATTCAGTGGTGCTGAAGCTGGATAAGTTGCGTCATTTCATGTTTGTGCATGACATGAAATCTTTCTGTGAGAAAAAAAACAGTGTAATCTTTCGTGGTAAGATTCGTCAGAGTCGTTTACGGACGTGTTTCCTGGAAAAGTTTTTCGGTCATCCTCTTTGCGATTGTGGAGTAGTAGGACGGAATGAAGGATGTCCGGAAGAGTGGATGACTTCCAAAAAAACAATACGGGAGCATCTGGATTATAAGTTTATCATGGCAATTGAAGGGAATGATGTGGCTTCTAATCTGAAATGGGTGATGTCTTCCAATTCTTTGGCGGTGATGCCTCGTCCCACTTGTGAAACGTGGTTTATGGAAGGCACCTTGATTCCAGATTATCATTATATAGAGGTAAAGGATGATTTCTCTGATTTGGAAGAAAAACTGAATTATTATATTGCACATCCGGAAAAAGCGGAAGAAATCATAGCCCATGCTCATGAATATGTAGCACAGTTCCGCGATAAGAAACGAGAAGAGTTGTTGCAGGTGATGGTGATGGAACAGTATTTCAAGACGAGCGGACAATTATGATAATAAAGGCCTTTTATCGAAGCTCTTAATGATGGAGAATTCAGATAAGAGGCCTTTTTTGTGTTTATAAATCTGTTAAAATATCATCTTTCAGTATTTTTGTAAATTTTATGGCTCCAATATCAGATGAAAGATGATTGCCATCGTAGAAATCTTCGTCATTGAACCGAGTGTCTCCAAAATATTCCAGACTATGTACATTTTCCCATTTATTGGTAACTTCTGTAATGGCGTTGTGTATCAGAACTAGTTGTTTCTGATTCATCAGTTGGTAATAAGTAGGATGCACGGGTGGCATGACTAAATATAAAGTAATACCTCTGGATTTGCATACTTGAGCAATTTGATGCATTCGGTTGATATTCTCACGATATAAATCCCCATTTATATCTGCCAACATCGGTTTATGCTGATCTGCTACTAAACCAGGAATATTTTCAAGCCAGTTATTATCTTTAAACTTAGAATCGTAACTATGGTCTACCCCAAATGAATCGCAGCGCATTGTCGGTTTTCTTTGTATATAATATTTTGACCATTTGCGCATGCATAAAGAACCTAAACTCAATAATTCTATATTATGAAGTTTATTATGATTCCTGCTGATTCCCATGTATATTTGATGGTTAACAATGCTACTTATATCTGTATTTTCATTGTCATCACTCCATAGAGAATGGAAGCAAATACCCCAAAAGACATTTTTTAGTTGTGGCATTTGTTGTATATATTTTTGTAGTAAAATCTGATTGAATCTGAACCATTCTCCAGAGATAGCTAAATTGTATGTGCTATCAGCTAGATAGGCTGGATTGATTCCACAGTTGACTACAGAACTTCCAATAATTAGATTCTTAGTATCTTGTGTATGTTTCTCAATTAATTCTTTTTTGAAGGCTAACGCATTAGGAACCTGGCGTAGCATATATTCCACTCCTATTATGAGTAGAATGAGTGATGCGGAGAAGACACTTACATATTTTAAAAAGTTTTTCATATTGTTTCTCTATGTGATTTTCTGATATAGTTAAAACTGAAAGTAAATGAATTCGGCTTGTTTCCCAGCCAGTAAAAAAGTTGTGATAAAGACGATATAGTAAATTCCCCATCGGATACTACGATATTGAAATATTCCCTTCTTTTCAATTTGTAGTCCGAATTGTTTCTCTCGTTGCAGCCATTCTATGATTAATAAAATGCTGATGTAGATTAGTGGATCCTTTCCGTGTGCGGGAAGAGAAAAATCAAATTGGGTGACCATACGAACTAAATATTCCCATGCTTGTTGGATTGTTTCTGCACGGAAGATAACCCATCCTATCATTGCTAAAATGAAGGTAGTTAACATCTGATAGAACTCCTTGATGGAAGGAAATATCCTGCCCTTAGCTACAATGTTTGTAGTGTATCTTCGGTTTCTTCCTCCAATAAGTAATGGCAGGAATAGCAAGCCATGAAAAGCTCCCCAGACAATGAATGTCCAGTTGGCTCCATGCCAGAAACCGCTGACAAGGAAAATGATTAAGGTATTGCGTATCGTTTTAAGTTTGCTGCACCTGCTTCCCCCTAACGGGAAGTAAATATAATCGCGAAACCAGGTTGTAAGAGATATGTGCCATCTACGCCAAAACTCTGCGATATCGCGTGAGAAATAGGGATAATTGAAATTTCGCATTAAATTAAAGCCAAAGAGTCTGGCTGTACCGATGGCCATGTCGGAATATCCTGAGAAATCGCCGTAAATTTGGAAAGTGAAGAAAATAGCACCTAATAGAAGCTGGTTTCCTTCTAAAGTTTGATAATCGGCAAATATGATATTGACAGCTGTCGCACAATTGTCTGCGACAACCATCTTTTTGAATAGTCCCCACAAAATTTGTCTCATTCCGTCGGTCGCTTTTTCATAGGAAAATTGTCGGCCTTGCAGGAATTGTGGTAATAAGTTGGTGGCACGTTCAATAGGTCCAGCTACCAATTGTGGAAAAAAACTGATAAAAGCGAAAAAAGCGATGATATCGTGTGTAGGCTTTATTTTATGCTGGTACACATCGATGGTATAACTTAAGGCCTGGAAGGTATAGAAGCTGATTCCAACGGGTAATAGAATGTCAAGTGTTATCCAGTCTATTTCCCACCCTAGGCATCTGCATAGTGCAGTCAGATTCTTGCCAAAAAAATTACAGTATTTGAATATGCAGAGAATTAACAGGTTGAGAATAATATTGGTGGCACTGATGATTTTTTGTTTTTGGCGGTTATTCTCATTTTTCTCTAGCAGAATTCCACTTAAAAAACTACAGAATGTGGTAAGTGCCATCAGGAGCAGAAATCTCCAGTCCCACCATCCATAGAATGTATAACTGGCTACTACGATAAAGAGGTTTTGCCACTTTAAGGGTTTAAAAACAAACCAATAGAGCAGAAATACAATAGGTAAAAAGATTAGGAATTCATAAGAATTGAAAAGCATAGCGGTTTTTGTTTATAATTCAATATGACGTCTTTGTTTATATTCATTGATACGTTCCATGTATTTCATATCTTTTTTATTGCCAGGAGCAGGACTGAAGTTCAGATTCTCTGGAATATCTTTCCCGCAATCTAAGATTTCTGTCTGGTCATTTTTCTTGACAATCTTGATGCAGTCATACAAGTCACCATTAGCAGCATCAAAGGAATTCATGAGTAATGTATCTCCTTTTACTTGTATCTGTTGGTAATATTTCCCGTCAATACCGAATTTATCAAAATCTTCTCCGAAGTAAATCCGGTAAATTTTCGGAGAACAATGACTCACTGTATATACTGGGGTAGTTGGGTTGCTATTCTCATCATGACCTGTCATTCGGCCATATGAGTGTTCGTGACCTTGCAATACCAAATCGACATGATGTTCCTGAATCAGTGAGTTGAACATTGATTTCTGAATCAGGTTGTTGTATTTCCCTTTGATGGAATAAAGCGGATGATGAAGCACTGCCACCTTCCAGCGTGCATTGCTCTTTTCCAATTGTTCCTTCAACCATTTTCGTTGTGTCCATAAATAGAAAAATTCACGGTTGCTGTCCAGACAGAACAATTGCATGTCATTGTATTTCAGTGTGTATACCTGATTTTCACCTATCATGGAGTCCAGATAATAGGAGAATATTAATGAAAAGCGTCGTTCCAGTTTCCGGATGGGATATTTCAAGTAATCATGATTTCCTGTTACGGTCAAGACAGGCAGACATTGTGCAATAGAATCCAGACCACGGAAAGTTTCTCCCCAGTAGGCATCAATAGGGCGTTCGGTAAGGTCGCCTCCGCATACGAGAAATTCTGTCTCGGGATGTGCCTGCAGTGCCTTTTTCAGGAAATAATTGGTTTTTCCGTTGATAGAATCTTGTACATCACCTACATATAAAAAACTGTAGCTATCCTGAGTCGGCAGATTATGAGTCTGGAAGTGGTACCATGGAGAATATTTCCCATTACTGCATACGCGATAGCTGTAAGAATGAGATGGCTTTAAGGAACGTAGTCTGGCTACGTAATAAGCTGCCTTTCCACTACGGGATTGGAAGACTTCTCCTGTTGCATCAATATGTAAGGTATCTTTAGAGAAGGTGTCGGCCAGTTCTACATGAGAAGGATATACAATGGAATCATACTGCCAGCTGATGTTGCGCGATAAGGGATTCTCGTCTCCGAAAGTCAGCAGGATTCTTCCTGGCTCGTTCTGGGGACTGTAAACTGCTTCTGGGGGATTGCCGAACCAGGCATTCCATCGGGAGTTTATCCAGCAGCCTAAAGCGATGAGAATAACTGCCGTGATACTTAGTTTGATGATGTTTTTTTTCTTCATGTATCTAAAGAATTATGTAGTGAAGTTGCAAAGATATAAATAAACTGGTATTTCTACGGGTTTGCAAAAATATAACTAACTTTACCGCCCTAAAAACTAAATGGATATGAAGAATAAGACACTTTTTTCGAATGTGCTTTCGTTGGCTTGGAACTTATTGCTTGTCTATGTGTGCTATTTTATCTGCCGCTTGACATTCTTGCTGACAAACTGGAATTTGTTTAGTGAACAGTTTGAATGGGGATATATGTGCCGTTTGTTTGGTGCCGGCACCATTTTTGATACAACGGCCATTCTTTATAGTAATGCTTTGTTTATTCTTCTGTTTTTGTTCCCTTTCCATTGGAAGGAGCGGGAAGGCTTTTACCGGGTGATACGGTGGGTATTTGTGATTGTGAATACTTTTTTCTTGCTTTCCAATCTGGTGGATTGCGTATATTTCCGTTTCTCCGGGCGGCGCACCACCACGTCTGTGTTTCAGGAGTTCAGCCATGAAGCTGGAGGCAATCTGACATCCATCATTTTAAAAGAATTTGCGGCAAACTGGTACTTAGTGTTGTTAGCTGCGGCCCTTTGCTATTTTCTTTACCGGATGTATCGTGCTCCGCGCCCGCAGCTGCCTGGGAATAAATGGGGGTATTATACGGTACAGACGCTGGCATTGGTGGCAGCTATTCCGTTTGTCGTGTTTGGTATGCGAGGAGGAATGACAGCGGCCACTCGTCCGATAACCATCAGTAATGCCAATCAGTATGCCGACAGGCCGGTGGATGCCTGTCTGGTATTGAATACTCCTTTTTCTTTGTTCCGCACATTAGGAAAAACGGCATTTGTGATTCCTCAATATCTGACAGATGCGGAAGCGGAAAAGGTTTACAATCCTCTTCATGTTCCGGCTGATTCCGTACAGTTCCGTCCGATGAATGTGGTGGTGCTGATTGTAGAAAGCTTCAGCAAAGAATTTGTCGGTAGCTTTAATCCACATCTCGATAACGGAACCTATAAAGGCTATACTCCTTTTCTGGATTCTTTATTGACTAAAGGACTGACCTTTGAATACTCTTACAGTAATGGCCGGAAGAGTATTGATGGTATGCCGTCTGTGTTGTCTTCCATTCCAAGCTTTGTAGAGCCGTTTTTTCTGACTCCTGCTTCACTGAATGATGTATCCAGTCTGGCACGTGAGTTAAAGCATAAGGGGTATTATTCGGCTTTCTTCCATGGGGCCATGAACGGTTCAATGGGTTTTCAAGCTTTTGCCAATTCTGTAGGTTTTGACAGTTACTGGGGACGCACGGAATATAATGAGGATCCGGCCTTTCATGGAGATGATGATTTTGATGGTACATGGGCTATATGGGATGAAGAGTTCTTGCAGTTCTATTGCAAGCGAATGACGGAGTTTAAAGAGCCTTTTATTACTTCTGTCTTTACGGCTACTTCGCATAATCCGTATGCACTACCTGAACGTTATAAGAATGTATTTCCTAAAGGAACTCATCCGATACATGAATGTATCGGTTATACAGATAACGCCTTGCGTCAGTTCTTTGCAACAGCTTCTCGTCAGCCTTGGTTTAAGAATACGCTTTTTGTATTGACGGCCGACCATGCCAGTATGAACGAACATCCGGAGTATGTGACGGATCTCGGTGCTTACAAGGTCCCAATCTTATTTTATGCTCCCGGTTTGCCGGAGCTGAAAGGCCGGAACACAGAAATGATTGTGGAGCAAATCGATATTATGCCTACGGTGCTGGGCATACTTGAGTATGACCGTCCTTATATAGGCTTCGGGCAGGATGCACTTCATACGCCAGTGACTGAAAAATTTGCGGTGAACTATATTAATGGCAGTGGCATCTACCAGTTCCTGAAAGGTGATTACCTGATTCAGTTCGACGGAGAGAAAGTGATTCATGCCTATCGTTTCCGTACAGACGTACTGATGAAGGACGATGTGAAAGACAGCATGCCGCAGGAAGTGCGGAAAGAAATGGAAACCCAGCTGAAGTCAATTATCCAGCAGTATATGCAGCGGATGAACAACAATGAGCTGGTTTATAGAGAATAACTCAAAATAGCATATAAAAAAGTAAACCGAACTTTCACGAGGCGAGAACCTCTGAAAGTCCGGTTTACTTTTTATATAAAAGAATGAATTAGTTCTTGTTGGCACGTTTACGTTCCGTTTCGTCCAGAATGACTTTACGCATACGCATGCTCTTCGGAGTTACTTCCACGTATTCATCTTCCTTGATGTATTCCAGTGCTTCTTCCAGTGAGAAGATAACCGGCGGAATGATACGGGCCTTGTCGTCAGAACCAGAAGCACGCATGTTGGTCAGCTTCTTTGATTTGGTTACGTTGATCACCAGGTCGTTTTCATGAACGTGTTCACCTACCACCTGTCCGGCATATACTTCGTCTTGCGGATAGATAAAGAACTTACCGCGATCCTGCAGCTTGTCGATGGCGTAAGCAAAGGCAGTTCCTGATTCCATGGCAATCATTGAGCCGTTGGTACGGCGAGGAATGTCACCCTTGAATGGCTGGTATTCCTTGAAACGGTGAGCCATGATGGCTTCTCCCTGAGAAGCAGTCAGCACGTTGGTACGCAGACCGATGATACCGCGTGACGGCATGTCGAATTCAATGTTTACACGGTCGCCCTGAGTTTCCATGGATACCATTTCACCTTTACGGCGGGTTACCATATCAATCATCTTGCTGGCAAATTCTTCGGGCACGCTGATGGTCAGTTCTTCAATCGGTTCGCACTTCACACCGTCGATTTCCTTGAAGATAACCTGCGGCTGTCCTACCTGAAGTTCGTAGCCTTCACGACGCATGGTTTCAATCAATACAGACAAGTGGAGCACACCACGTCCGGAAACAATCCATTTTCCGTCTTCGTTTTCCGTCTTGCGTACGCGCAGCGCCAGGTTCTTGTCCAACTCTTTCATCAGACGGTCGTGGATGTGGCGTGAAGTCACGTATTTTCCTTCCTTGCCGAAGAACGGAGAGTCGTTGATGGTGAACAGCATGCTCATGGTCGGTTCGTCGATGGCGATAGGTGGCAGCGGTTCCGGATTTTCGAAGTCGCAGATGGTATCACCGATTTCGAAGCCTTCCACACCGATGATGGCGCAGATGTCGCCAGAAGATACAGATTCTACTTTCTTGCGGCCCAGGCCTTCGAAGGTATGTACTTCTTTGATTTTTGATTTCACCAATGTACCGTCGCGTTTAGCCAGGGTGATATTCATGCCTTCTTTCAGCGTACCTCTGTGCACGCGGCCTACGGCGATACGGCCGGTGTAAGAAGAATAGTCAAGTGAAGTAATCAGCATCTGCGGAGTACCTTCCAGCTGCTTCGGAGCCGGAATGTATTTCACGATGGCATCCAGCAGCGGAGTGATGGTGCCAGTCGGAGTTTTCCAGTCTTCACCCATCCAGTTGTTCTTGGCAGAACCGTAGATTACTGGGAAGTCCAGCTGGTCTTCTGTGGCGTTGAGACTGAACATCAGGTCGAACACCATCTCATATACTTCTTCCGGACGGCAGTTCGGTTTGTCTACCTTGTTTACCACTACGATAGGTTTCAATCCAATTTGCAGGGCTTTCTGAAGCACGAAGCGGGTCTGCGGCATCGGACCTTCAAAAGCGTCTACCAGCAGAATACATCCGTCGGCCATGTTCAAGACACGTTCCACTTCTCCACCGAAGTCGGCGTGTCCCGGAGTATCGATAATGTTGATTTTTGTACCGTTGTAATTGATGGATACGTTCTTAGAAAGAATGGTTATACCTCTTTCACGCTCCAAGTCGTTGTTATCCAAAACCAGTTCACCGTTGGTCTGGTCGTTGCGGAACAGGTGTCCCGCCAGCATCATCTTGTCCACCAGAGTTGTTTTTCCGTGGTCAACGTGAGCAATAATGGCAATGTTTCTAATGTCTTGCATACTATACCTATATATAATTGTGTGCAAAATTACTGTTTTTCAGCGAAAGGCGGGTATTTTATGCAGGGTTTTTATATTTTTTGGCGGAAACTGGACTGCAGATGCCGGTCTTCATGGGGAAGAAACTTCCGTCAGGACTTTCAAAGGAATTCTTCTTCCGGGTATGAAAAAAAGATGTAAAACGCTTGTAGTCTGAAAGATTATGCTTACCTTTGCATCCGCAAATCAAATTTATACATTTTAATAAATAGTCAAATTATGTATTTAGACGCAGCTAAAAAACAAGAAATCTTTGGAAAGTACGGAAAGTCTAACACTGATACT
>CAMFND010000077.1 GCA_945965395.1 uncultured Bacteroides sp. | reverse complement strand
TAGCTGTCAAGGTCGCGACACGAACATGACGAGACATCAGCACGAACGTGTCAAGACCTCGTCACGTACGTGTCGAGGTAAATTTAACTCTGCTTTTAGAAATGTGTGAAAAAACGTTTTGAAAATAATGGGGTTTACATGGAAATTCTTCACCCTGCCTCACTGCTTCCGTCCTATCACCATCAGCGAAAAGTAAGGAAACTTCTTCTCTTTAATAATTGCCGGATCTGAGGTGTAGAATTCATTTGTCCGGCTGATATTCTCAAAATAATGGAATTCGGCGTCCGGGTTTGAGTGGAGGTACTGAAGCACGGCCTCTGCACAAAGCGGCAGTTTCATGATGACGATGACATAGCCGGCATCTATCTTCTCGGCCAGCTCCTCGGCCGTAATGATTCCGGGCACTACCAGCAACCTTTCTTCCTGCTTGGCCAGGTGAATGCCTGCCACGGGCCCTGCGGCAATAAACGCCGGAATACCCGCGATTCGTTTCACCGGCAGACCCTTGTTCTTGAGAAGCTCGTACAGGTACTGCATGGAAGCGTAAAAGCCGGCATCGCCCTCAGCAGCTACGGCTATCTGCTGGTGCTTGTGGCAACCGTCTTCTATCTCGTTTGCCAGGTTGTGGTAGACTTTCAGGGCTGCTTCTCTGTTTTTGCTCATCGGGAGCACAAATGTCCTGATTTTCTCCTGGGCTATCCCCAATGCCAGTAAGGTGTTTGCCGCGTATGAAGTTTGTGTGCCCGCCGGAGTGAGGGTGGCAGGGCAGTATATATACGACGCATTCTGTAAGGCCTTCAGTCCTTTTAAGGTGATAAGTTCAGGGTCGCCGGGGCCTAATGATACAAACTGAATTTCGGGGTGAGATAGTTCCATGATAGAGTCAATATAACGTTTCATTTCTTTTGTGGACGCTAAGATACTACCTTTTTTGTGAAAATGAAAAATCTGTCGTCGTGTAGCATATAAGAAAATATTTTCTACCTTTGCGGCGATATTGGTTCACAGCTTGGTAAAGCGTGATGAAAAGGGAATCAGGTGAAAGTCCTGAACAGACCCGCTGCTGTAAGTTTCGCATGATTTTCAGGAAATCTGTATGCCACTGTCTTTTAGTAAGATGGGAAGGCTCCTGGAAAGAAACAAGTCAGAAGACCTGCCAGTGTCTTAAATGGTTTTTTATGCTTTCGGGAAATAAAGTATGAAAACAACGAGCTAGACTTTTCTTTACCCATTCTGGATATACAGAATCCTCTTCTCTTTGTATTTGTATGTTTTTTCGCGGGCATAGCATGAGGATATGAAGATTTGAGGTATTATGAAACACCTGACGTTTGTTTTTATTTTCTTTCTAGCCGTTTTCGGCTTTTCTGACGCACTTGCACAGGGGCTTGCCATCCTTTCCGGGAAAATCACATCTTCCGACGGACATCCTGTAGCACAGGCTTCGCTGGCCATCGAGGGCACTTCTTATGGTACTTATTCGAATGACAACGGGAGTTATAGGCTTGAACTTCCCGAAGGAACGTACACCGTGGTCGCTTCTTTCATTGGGTATGAAAGCCAGAAAAAGTCTGTGAGGCTGACCGGGAAGAAGATGGTGGATTTCATCTTGAAGGAAGAGACGGTGGCCTTGAAGGATGTGGAAGTCTATGCCAAGAGCAAATCGCAGAAATTGCGTGAAGGGGCGTTTGCTGTCAATGCGCTGGATGTGAAGCCGGTCGTAAACTCATTGAGTAACCTGAATGAGCTGGTGAATCGTACGTCGGGTGTCAAGGTGCGTCAGGAAGGAGGCGTCGGGTCGGATTATGACTTGTCCATCAACGGAATGTCGGGCAATTCGGTCCGTTATTTCATCGACGGGGTGCCGCTGGAGACAAAAGGTTCCGAGGTATCGCTGGCCAATCTGCCGGTCAATATCATCGACCACATAGAGATGTACAAGGGGGTGGTCCCGGCTTATTTGGGCTCTGACGCATTAGGCGGTGCCATCAATATCGTAACGAAGAAAGAAAAGAAGAACTACCTGGATATGTCTTACGGGATAGGTTCTTTCCATACACACAAGGCCGACCTGAACGCACAGATTGTGTTTCCCAAGAGCGGGGTGATAGTGCGTCCCACCGTCGGGGTCAATTACTCGAAGAATGACTACACGATGAAAGGGGTAGAGGTGTGGGACGAAAGTGTGAGAAAGTATGTGCCGTCCAACCGCAAGCGTTTTCACGATGATTACTTTTCGCTGCTGGCTCAGGTGGAGGTCGGGGTGACCGGAAAGCCCTGGGCGGATGATTTCTTTGTGACGGCTTCGTATTCGAAGGTGGACAAGGAGTTGCAGACGGGTTCTATTCAGACCAAAGTGTATGGCATGGCTGAGCGCAATGGGAGTGCTTATAATGTGTCGGCACAATATCGCAAGAAGGATTTCCTGCTGAAGGGGCTGCAGATGCACAGCATGCTTTCGTACACGTGGGACTATTCGCTCACGGTAGATACGGCATATCGGGTGTACGACTGGAATGGTGATTACATAGAAAGTTCCAGAAATGAAATTACCGGGCGCGAAAGGTCGTTGCGTCATTACAAGCGTCCTACTACGATGTTCCGTTCCAATTGGGATTATCGCTTCAATCCGCAGCATGCGGTCAATTTGAACTACCTGGTAAACAGGACGGGAAATGACCGGTATGACGAGGTGGACAGTAGCTTTGAGCCTTCCAATGATGTGGTGTGCAAGCACATTGTCGGCCTTTCCTATCATCAGCAGCTGTGGCAGGACAAGATGGAAAATACGTTTTTTGTCAAGGATTACGTGAATCACCTGAACATCCGGCAGACGGACTTGTACTGGCAGACCGGCTCGGACAAGGTGAAGGGGGAGAGTACCGGAAATTACTGGGGCTATGGTGCGGGAACGCGTGTGTCGTTTTGGGAACCTCTTGCCTTGAAGGCTTCTTTCGAGCACAGTGTGCGTTTGCCTTTGGCGCGTGAGTTGCTGGGCAACGGTTCTACGATATATGCCAACACGGCACTGAATCCGGAGAAAAGTGACAATGTGAATCTGGGTGTGTTTGGTACCTGGCATCCCGGAGCGGGACATGTGCTGTATTATGAAGTAAACGGTTTCATGCGTTTTGTAGACGACTATATTCAGGCTGTAGTGGCTGAAAAGGAGGGCATGATGCAGTATCAGAATGTGCCTGCGGTGCATATCAAGGGGCTGGAAGGTGAAGTGCGTTACAGTTGGAAGCGGAACCTGCAGTGCATGGCCAATGTGAGCTGGCAGGACGCACGCGACCAGCGTAAATACAAGGAAGACGGAAAGCTTTCTGCCACTTACCTGAACCGGGTACCCAACCGCCCGTGGCTGTTTGGAGCGGCGGAGGTGAACTATACGTTTCATGATGTCTGCCGGAAAAACAGCAGCCTGCGTCTGGAGACCTCCTATCAGTGGGTACACTGGTACTATCTGACATGGGAAGCGTATGGCGCGAAGGAAAGCAAGGCGCAGATTCCGGCCCAGCATGTGGTCAATGCGGGGGTGACTTATTCTTTGGAAAACGGAAGATACAATCTGTCGGTAAGCTGTGACAATATCTTCGACAGACTGGTGTACGACCACTATAAATTGCAGAAGCCGGGAAGGTCGTTCTTCCTGAAGTTCCGGGTTTTCCTGAACTGACCTGTATGTCAAGACGAAAAATAAAAACAGTATTAATATTAATCTTAAAATTATGTGTATGAAAAAAATGAAAGTTCCCTTCATGAGTTTTCTGAAAACGAGTGTGTTTGCTACCGCACTTTTTTCTTTTGTGGCATGTAGCAATGATACTCCGAACGGGGGCAGTGGAGAACCGGACCTTACCGGAAAAGTCCATTTTGATATTTTCATGTCGGTAGGCGAGCATGGAGGTATGGGCGGAGGAGAAAACACCATCGTGAAAAGTGTGGAATCGCTTACGGCCGACCAGCCGATGATAGATATTCAGGGTTCCGGAGTGGAACTGAATCCTTATACCATCGAGCTGATTTCAAAAGGGAAATATTATTATCAGGTTCCGAGCAAACAGACTCGCTTTACCAAATTCCAGATTGTAAACAACAAGATAGAAATTGTGCAGGAGCAGCCTTTTGTGGTGAATTCGTATACTGAAAGAAAGTACACGCATGCGTGGCTGGACGACAAGACGTTGCTTGTGATGGCGGCCAATGGGGATGCGGATAAAATCATCTGGACCAAACTGAATGCGGAGGATATGAGTATTCTGTCGGAAGGTACACTGAATCTGCCATTGCCTGCTGGTGCGGCTGTATTCACTACGACGGGTATTCTTACCTACAATGAAAAAGTCGGCAAGCTGTTTTATTTCTATTATGGAAAGGATAAAGCCGGCAGAAAAGGGGTAGCTACTTCCAACTTCCTGACGGCTGTCATCAATCCTTCGGACATGAAAGTGGAGAGTAATAAGGTCAATGCCCTTGCCGCAGAAATGGCCGGCAGTTCTTACGGGCAGCTGTTGCAGGAATGTGTGACATACGATGAGGAAGGAAATCTTTACCTTGCCGCCTTTACAAAGAAGGGTGAATTGGAAGAAGGTTGCCTGTTGCGTATCAATAAAGGTGAGTCTGATTTTTATGCTTCTTACAACGGTTATCCCAATGCGGACGGAAAGCTGTGTACGGTGCAGTACCTGGGCAATGGCAAGGCGCTGACGTATGCCCGAAACCAGTCGGCCGATGCAGGACGAAATACCTATAGCTTGTATTACTCAATCGTAGATCTGAAGACCGGAAAGAGAAGTCGTCTGGCATGCGATGGCAAGGAAGTGGGTTACAGCAGCGGCCGTTTCTCTCAGCGCTCGGTAGTGTTAAACGGAAAGGCCTACATTGGTGTCAATACGGAGACAAGTACCTGTATCTATATTTATGACGTCGCTACAGGAGTGACTGAAAAAGGCGCGGATATAGCACAAGGTTATTATTTTGATGCATTAAGAGTGGTGGAAAATTGATAAATTCGTTAACTTTGCAACTATAAGAAAGGTTATAGAATCAAAGTAAGATGACTGAAAACAAAATAATAGTAGCAGGCATAGGCCCGGGCTCCCCGGAGGATATCACTCCGGCGGTAGTCCGGGCTTTAATGACTTCTGACGTAGTAGTGGGATATAATTATTACTTCCAGTTTGTGCGTCAGTATTTGAAGGAGGGTGCAGAGTGCGTGGACACAGGTATGAAGCGCGAGCGCGACCGTGCCCGTCAGGCATTCGAACTGGCAGAACAAGGCAAGTGTGTATGTGTCATCAGTTCGGGCGACTCGGGCATCTACGGAATGGCTCCGCTGATTTATGAAATGAAGCGGGAGCGCAAGAGCGACGTCATCATAGAAGTGTTGCCGGGTATCAGCGCGTTTCAGAAGGCGGCTGCCAGGTTAGGAGCGCCGGTGGGCCATGATTTCTGCGTGATTTCCTTGTCCGACCTGCTCACCCCGTGGGAGAAGATTGAGAAGCGCATCCGGGCGGCGGCATCGGCTGATTTCGTGACGGCGGTCTACAACCCGAAGAGCGAAGGCCGGTACTGGCAATTGCATCGTCTGAAAGAGATTTTCATGCAGGAGCGTGAGGCGGATACTCCGGTGGGCTATGTCCGTCAGGCAGGACGCGAGGAAGAGGTGGTCTGTATCACGACACTGGCCGACTTTGCCCCGGAGGAGGTGGACATGTTTACGGTTGTGCTGATAGGTAACTCGCAATCGTATGAATGGAACGGCCACCTGATTACTCCGCGCGGATATTATCAGCAGGAGAAACCGGATGCTGCAGGAATAGGTCAGGAGATTATGATGAACAGTTTCGCTACCATCGCCAAGGAATTGAAGAATCCGGACCTGCCGCTCGGACATAAATGGGCTTTGCTGCATGCGATTCATACGACAGCCGATTTTGAGATGGAAAACCTGCTCTACAGTGACGAGAATGCCGTGGAGAGACTGCATGCCCTGTTGGTGGAAGGAAAAGTCCGTACCATTGTGACCGATGTGACCATGGCGGCATCGGGTATCCGGAAACGGGCGCTTGAACGGCTGGGACTGGAGGTAAAGTGCTACCTGAACGACGAGAGGGTGGCGCAGATGGCTTCGGAGAAAAAGATTACCCGTACGCAGGCGGGCATCCGTCTGGCGGTAGAGGAACATCCGGATGCCTTGTTCGTGTTTGGCAATGCGCCTACGGCTTTGATGGAGCTGTGTTCCCTGATGAGAAAGCAAAAGGCACATCCGGGAGGGATTGTCGCGGCACCGGTAGGCTTTGTGCATGTGTGTGAAAGCAAATACATGGTAAAGACCTTTAAGGAGGTGCCCAAACTGATTATTGAGGGCCGGAAGGGAGGAAGTAACCTGGCGGCTACTTTGGTGAATGCCATCATGACCTTGGATGATGCGGAATCTGTTAAACCGGGACGAGATGTGTAAGCAGTCATTTCATATTATCGGCATCAGCGACAGCGCCGAGATTTACTTTTCTCCTCAGGTGCAGGAGGTCATCTCTAAGGGAAAGGTATTTTCGGGGGGTGTACGCCATCATCAGTTAGTGGAGCGGTTCCTGCCCGGAGGAGCGGTGTGGATAGACATTACCGTGCCTTTGGAGAAGGTGTTCCGGCAATATGCCGCGTATCGTGAGATTGTGGTGTTTGCCTCCGGCGACCCGCTGTTTTTCGGCTTTGCCAATACGGTGCAGCGTGTGTTGCCCGATAGCTGCATCCGGGTGTATCCCACGTTCAACTCGTTGCAAATGCTGGCGCATCGCTTGCTGTTGCCCTATCAGGATATGCGGATGGTATCGCTTACAGGCCGTCCGTGGAAGGCGTTTGATGCAGCCCTTATCCGTGGGGAGGGCATGCTTGGCGTACTGACTGACAAGGTGAAGACTCCGGCGGCCATCGCTGCCCGGATGCATGCATACGGATACGACAACTACCGCTTGTATGTGGGAGAGGCTTTGGGTAATACTGCGGACGAACGGGTACGGGAATTTACCGTGGAAGAAGCCATGAACTCCGAATTTACGTCACCCAACTGCATGATTCTTCTGCGTACGGGGTTGCGTCGTCGCCCACTCGGACTGAATGCATCGGAATTCCACCTGCTGAACGGGCGTGTCAATATGATTACGAAAAGGCCCGTACGCTTGCAAACCTTGAGCATGCTGGATTTGCAGGCCCGCACGGTGTTGTGGGACATCGGCAGTTGCACCGGTTCCGTATCCATCGAAGCGAAAAGTGTGTATCCCGATCTGGATGTGGTGGCATTCGAACGTCGTCCGGAGGGAGAAGAATTGCTGCGGGCAAACAGTATCAGGTGGGGCACTCCCGGAATACGCTTTGTGGGCGGGGATTTCATGGAACTGCCTTTAGCGGAACTTCCGCGTCCGGATGCCGTGTTCATTGGCGGACATGGAGGACGGCTGCCGGAATTGCTGAAGCGGGTAGACGAGGTATTGCTTCCGGGGGGAGTGATTGTGTTCAATTCAGTAAGCGAGGACAGTTTGCAGCAGTTTTACGAGGGAATCGCTCAGGTAGGACGTCAGGTGACCGAACGCATCCGGCTTGTGGTGGATGCCCATAATCCAATTGAAATATTGAAAGCAGAATGAAAGAGAAAACAGCCATTATATTGATATCTTCTCAGGCATTGCCGATGGCGCAGTTGCTGCAGAAGGAGTTGGGAGATTGTACCATTTTTTCACAAAAAATACTCGACGGATGTACGCAGGTGGAATCATACGGTGATTTCGTGGCAGCTTCGTTTGCTGCATACGACCGTTTCCTGTTTATCGGTGCCATGGGAATCTGTGTGCGTTGCATTGCTCCCTGTGTGTCGAACAAATATGCCGACCCGGCCGTGGTATGCATGGACAGCACCGGACAGTTTGTGGTTCCGGTATTGTCCGGTCATGTAGGAGGGGCCAACGAGTGGGCGAAGCAGATTTCGTCGATTATCGGGGCTCAGGCCGTCATTACCACCCAGAGCGACTGCAACGGGGTGTGGGCGCTGGATTTGCTGGCTTCTAAGTTCGGATGGCAGACCACCTGCACGCACGAGGAAATGAACCGTGCGATTGCCCGTTTTGTAAACCAGGAAAGAGTGGCCTTGCTGTTGGATATAAAGGACAAGGGTACAGCCTGGCTGGAACACACGCTTCCGCCGTATGTCAAGGTGTATTATCATTATGAGGATATTCCTTTCGAAGAAATGGATTTGCTGATAGCCGTCACTCCTTATGAGTACGAAGCACCAGTACAGGCGTTGTATTATCGTCCGCAGGTGTTGCATTTAGGAGTGGGCTGTAAGAAACAGTGTGTGCCTGACGGGGTTGCTGAGTACATCGAGGATTCCCTGAAAGCGCATCATCTTTCTCCGTTGTCACTGACTACTATCAGTACAATAGCGCTGAAGAAGGACGAACCGTTGCTGAAGGCCTTGCAGGATAAATGGCCGCAGACGAAGGTTTGCATCTATTCTTCGGAAGAACTGAGCGGCATGGAGATTCCCAACCCGTCGCAGAAGGTCTATGAAGTGATCGGTGTGTATGGAGTGGCCGAAAGTGCGGCATGCAAGAGCAGCGGATGCGGAAAATGGCTGGTTGAGAAACAGAAGGGCGAGCTGACACCAGGCTCACATTTCACCTTTGCCGTTACGCTGGAGGCAAATGCGGTACGTGGAGGACATATTGAAATTGTAGGAGCCGGGCCGGGTGACCCGGAACTGATTTCCGTGCGTGGCAAGCAGATGCTTGAAAAGGCTGACCTGGTGCTGTATGCCGGCAGTCTCGTGCCGCGTGAACTGACCTATTATGCAAAGGAAGGGGCGGTGGTACGCAGTTCGGCTCACATGGATTTGCAGGAACAGTTTGCCCTGATGAAAGAGTTCTACGACAAGGGACTGTTCGTGGTCCGTCTTCATACAGGCGATCCGTGTATCTATGGAGCCATCCAGGAACAGATGGCCTTCTTCGATGCCTATGGCATGAGCTATCACATCACGCCGGGAATCTCTTCTTTCCAGGCTGCCGCTGCCGCTTTGCGTTCGCAGTTCACCATTCCGGAAAAAGTGCAGAGCATTATCCTGACCCGTGGCGAAGGAAGAACCCCTATGCCGGAGAAAGAGCAGTTGCACAAGCTGGCCCAGTCACAAAGTACCATGTGTATCTACCTGAGTGCTTCCATTGTGGAGGATGTGCAGCGCGAATTGCTGCAGGCCTATCCGCCGGAGACTCCTGTGGCTGCCTGCTACAAACTGACATGGAAGGAAGAAAAGATATACCGAGGCGTACTGAAGGATTTGGCACATATCGTACGTGAAAATAATCTGACACTGACTACTCTGTTGGTAGTGGGAGAAGCGATAGATAACCGCAAGGGGCTCTCGCGTTTGTATGCTTCTGATTTTAAACACTTGTTCCGCCCATGATACTGGTATTAGGTGGAACCACAGAAGGCCGTCTGGCTGTGAAGGTGCTGGACGAATCGGGCAAGCCTTATTTCTACTCTACACGCGGAGAGTGGCAGCAGGTGTGTTGTCGTCACGGGCAGCATGTGACCGGGGGAATGGATGCGGAAAAGATGGAAGACTTCTGCCGTTCCCAAGGCATACGCCTGTTGGTTGATGCGGCCCATCCTTTTGCCGTCCAGTTGCATGAGACCGTGGAGCAGGTCAGCCGGAAGCTTCACCTGGATGTGGTCCGCTTTGAACGTATTTATCCTGCACGAACGGATGAAGTCATCTGGTGCAAGGACTATCAGGAGGCTGTCCGCCGGCTGAAGGAAGGCGGTATCTCCCGCCTGCTGGCACTGACGGGCGTGCAGACCATCAGTAAATTGCGCGATTTTTGGGCCGATGCCATCTTACGACCGGAATGTTGGTTCCGTATTCTCGATAGGGAAGAATCTGTTTCGCTGGCCCTGCGACAGGGCTTTGATGCAAGCCACCTGGTATTCTACCATGAGGATGCGCCGGAAACGGAACTCCTGGAGAAATTGAAGCCACAGGCTATTTTGACCAAAGAAAGCGGAGAAAGCGGAGGGTTTATCGAAAAAATGGAGGCAGCCCGACGGCTGGGTATTGCAGTCTATGCGGTTTGTCGCCCGGCACTGCCAGCCAGTTTCATCACGGTGACAGGCATACACGGACTGCGTAAAGCCATCGAACGTTTGCTGCCCGATTTTTATCCCTTGCGCAGCGGTTATACGACCGGGGCATGCGCCACGGCTGCGGCCAAGGCTGCCTTAATCAGGTTACTTACCGGTGAGTCTCTTTCAGAGGTACGCTTTCATATTCCCGACGGGGAAGAGTTATCTTTGCCAGTCAAATCGGTCTGGCAGGAAGAGGATGCATCGGCCACGGCTGCCGTGGTGAAAGATGCGGGCGACGACCCTGATGTGACCAACCGCAGCGTGATAGAAGCAAAGGTTTCTTTTTCTGCACAACCTGGCATTCATTTCCTGCAAGGAAGAGGAGTAGGGAAAGTCACTCTTCCGGGGCTGGGACTTCCGGTGGGAGAACCCGCCATCAATCCGGCACCCCGGCAGATGATTGTCCGGGAACTGTCGGCACTGTACGATGGGGGACTGGATATCACGATTTCCGTACCGGGAGGAGAGGAGCTTGCCCTTCGTACATTCAATCCCAAACTGGGCATTGTAGGAGGAATCTCCATCATCGGGACTTCAGGTATTGTACGGCCCTTTTCTTCCGAAGCTTTTGTGGAAGCCATTCGTCGGGAGGTGGAAGTCTGCCAGGCAATCGGAACTGGTCGTCTAGTCATCAACTCCGGGGCAAAAAGTGAGAAATTTGTGAAGCGTGAGTATCCGGACTTACCCCCGCAGGCGTTTGTGCATTACGGGAATTATATTGGTGACACGCTGAAGATTGCGGACGACCTGCATATTGGTAAAGTGACGATGGGCATCATGCTGGGGAAAGCAGTGAAACTAGCAGAGGGGCATCTGAATACCTACAGCAAGCAGGTGGTGATGAACAAGCAGTTCCTCATGGAGCTGGCTCGCGACTATGGCTGTTCTCCCGAAGCACAGAAGGTAATTTCGGACATGACCCTGGCAAGAGAGTTGTGGAAAGGACTTCCGGAACCAGATGCCGCTCTTTTCTTTCCTGCACTTCTGAA
>CAMFND010000076.1 GCA_945965395.1 uncultured Bacteroides sp. | reverse complement strand
CGAACCGGGGACACAAGGATTTTCAGTCCTTTGCTCTACCAACTGAGCTATGGCACCATCGTTTTGCGGTTGCAAAGATAGGGTAAAATCTTTAATCTCCAAAATAAATGAGATGAAAATGAGAAAAAATAATTTTTTTATGAAAAAAACTCATTTTTCTTTTGTCAGTATTGAAAATATGTCTACCTTTGCAGCGCAAACGAAAAAACAAACGTTGCAATCGGAATGTAGCGCAGTTGGTAGCGCACTACGTTCGGGACGTAGGGGTCGGGCGTTCGAGTCGCCTCATTCCGACAGAAGAGCGGCAAATGATTCTATATCATTTGCCGCTCTTTCATACTACTCCTCAGTAATAAATAATTTTGTCATTATTTTGTGTGGCATGAGATTATTTATATCTTTGCAAATGATTGGATGAAAAGGTGGAGGGGCGATTTAGCTCCTTTTTTTGTTCTTAATAGTTAATACATGATAGATAAAAACGTTGTAGCTCGGATTGTAGAGGAATGGCTGGAAGATAAAAGTTATTTTCTGGTTGATGTAAATGTGAGTCCGGATGACAAAATTGTAGTGGAAATAGACCATGCAGAAGGTGTGTGGATAGACGACTGTGTGGAACTGAGCCGCTATATCGAGTCAAAATTAAGTCGTGAAGAAGAAGATTACGAACTGGAAGTAGGTTCTGCGGGAATCGGTCAGCCATTTAAGGTATTGCAGCAGTATGTAGCACATGTAGGTTGCGAAGTAGAAGTGCTGGACAAAACCGGAAAGAAATGGACGGGTGTGCTGGCGGATGCCAACGAAGAGAATTTTACGGTTACGGTAGAAGTGAAAATAAAACCGGAAGGTGCCAAGCGTCCGAAGCTGGTGGAACAGAATGTAACCTTTACCTATGATGAGATAAAATACACCAAATACTTAATTAGCTTTAAATAATTATGGCCAAAAAAGAAGAAACTGTCAGCTTGATTGACACATTCTCGGAATTTAAGGAATTGAAGAACATTGATCGCACCACGATGGTGAGCGTGTTGGAAGAGTCGTTCCGCAGTGTGATTGCAAAAATGTTCGGTACAGATGAAAACTATGATGTGATTGTAAATCCTGACAAGGGGGATTTCGAAATCTGGCGTAACCGTGAAGTTGTGGCGGATGAGGAGCTGACTAATCCGAACCTGCAGATTGCATTGTCGGAAGCACGCAAGATTGATGCATCGTATGAAGTGGGAGAGGAAGTGACCGATGAGGTGATTTTTGAAAAATTCGGCCGCCGTGCAATTCTGAATCTTCGCCAGACATTGGCTTCAAAGATTCTGGAGTTGGAAAAAGACAGCTTGTATAATAAATACATTGACAAAGTAGGTACTGTAATCAGTGCGGAAGTTTATCAGATTTGGAAAAAGGAAATCCTGTTGCTGGACGATGAAGGTAATGAATTGCTGTTGCCTAAGACAGAACAGATTCCGAGTGACTTCTACCGGAAAGGAGAAACTGCTCGTGCCGTAGTAGCTCGTGTAGATAATAAGAACAATAATCCGAAGATTATTTTGAGCCGTACATCACCGGTCTTCCTGCAGCGTTTATTTGAACAGGAAGTGCCAGAAATCAATGACGGACTGATTACCATCAAGAAAATTGCCCGTATTCCGGGAGAACGTGCAAAGATTGCAGTAGAATCGTATGATGAACGCATTGATCCGGTAGGTGCATGTGTCGGTGTGAAGGGTTCTCGTATTCATGGTATCGTGCGCGAATTGCGTAATGAAAACATTGATGTGATTAACTATACTTCTAACATCCAGTTGTTCATCCAGCGTGCCTTGAGCCCGGCAAAAGTTTCGTCTATCATCATGCATGAGGATGAAAAGAGAGCTGAGGTATATTTGAAACCGGAAGAAGTTTCACTGGCTATCGGTAAAGGTGGCTTGAATATTAAACTGGCCAGTATGTTGACAGAATACACTATCGATGTGTACCGTGAACTGGGCGAAGATGCTGTGGCTGATGAAGACATCTACCTGGATGAATTCAAGGATGAAATTGACGAATGGGTTATTAACGCGATTAAGGCTATCGGAATAGATACGGCTAAAGGTGTATTGAACGCACCGCGCGAGATGCTTATCGAAAAAGCAGACTTGGAAGAAAATACGGTGGATGATATTCTGAGAATTTTAAAAGCAGAGTTTGAGGAATAGCGCTTGCTTGCAATAAACAGATGAGGATGAGCAATTCATTCTCGTCTGCTTGTTTATCTGTGACTGATATATTTTCCTGAACTCTATAAATTGTGATGAATTATGACTATAAGATTGAATAAAGTAACAAGAGATTTGAATGTTGGAATAACCACGGTGGTAGACTTTTTGCAGAAAAAAGGATATACGGTCGAGGCGAATCCAAATACCAAAATTACTGAAGAACAGTATGCTGCACTGGTTAAAGAGTTCAGCAAAGACAAGGATTTGAAAATAGAGTCTGAGAAAATTATTCAGGAACGGCAGAATAAGGAGCGTAACAAGGCTTCTGTTTCTATCGAGGATATTCATCCGGAACTGAAAAAGCCGGAAGTGATAGAAACAGTGGTTCCAGAAGATGTGCGACCAAAATTCAAGCCTGTGGGTAAAATAGACTTGGATGGTCTGAAGAAAAAGAAAAAACCGGCTGTGGTTGAGCCTGCTGAAACGCCTGTTGTACAGGAAGGGCCAGCTAAGCCAGAACCTGAGAATAAACAAGCTGAGGTGGAAAAAACGGAGGTTAAAACTGAAGAGGCTCCTGTACAACAACCTCAGGTAGAAGAAAAACAAGAACCGAAACAGCCGGAAATAAAGGCAGAAGAATTGAAACCAGAGCCGATGGAAGAAGAAAAAAAGCAACAATCTGTTCAGGAAAATAAAGAAGACGAAGTTTTTAAAATTCGCCCGACAGAATTTAAATCAAAGATTAATGTAGTAGGCCAGATTGATTTGGCTGCATTGAACCAGTCTACCCGTCCGAAGAAAAAATCGAAAGAGGAGAAGAAGAAAGAAAGAGAGGAAAAGGATAAGCAGCGTCAGGAACAGCGTAAGCAGATGAAAGATGCGATTATCAAGGAAATTCGTAAGAGTGATGAAAAGACGGATAAGGGTGGCCTGAGTGATGAGGCTGCGAAAAAGAAAAAACGCAACCGTATTAATAAGGAACGGGTTGATATTAATGCAACCTCCAACGCATCTGGAGCTTCACGAAATGAGAAATCTGGAAAGAATAACCAGAACCAGGGACAGGGCGGAAAACATAACAAGGACCGCTTTAAGAAACCGGTGGTAAAACAGGAGGTGAGCGACGAAGATGTAGCAAAACAGGTGAAAGAAACACTTGCCCGCCTGACAAACAAAGGAAAGAATAAAGCTGCCAAGTATCGTAAGGAGAAACGTGAAAATATTCAGAACCGTCAGCTGGAACAGGAGGAACTGGAACAGGAAGAAAGCAAGGTATTGAAGCTGACTGAATTTGTAACAGCAAATGAGCTGGCTAACATGATGGATATTCCGGTGACTCAGGTTATCTCAACTTGTATGAGTGTGGGTATCATGGTGTCTATCAACCAGCGTCTGGATGCAGAAACAATTAACCTTGTGGCAGAAGAATTTGGCTACAAGACAGAATATGTAAGTGCGGAAGTGGCACAGGCTGTAGAGGAAGAAGCTGATGCGGAAGAAGATTTGCAACCGCGTGCACCGATTGTTACCGTGATGGGTCACGTAGACCACGGTAAGACTTCTTTGCTGGACTATATCCGTAAAGCAAATGTAATTGCGGGTGAGGCCGGAGGTATCACACAGCACATTGGTGCATATAACGTGAAACTGGAGGATGGACGTCGCATTACGTTCTTGGATACTCCGGGACACGAAGCATTTACAGCTATGCGTGCACGTGGTGCGAAGGTTACTGACGTGGTAATCATTATCGTAGCTGCCGATGACAACGTGATGCCGCAGACAAAAGAAGCTATCAACCATGCGATGGCTGCGGGGGTACCTATTGTGTTTGCTATCAATAAGGTAGATAAACCGAATGCAAACCCGGATAAGATTAAGGAAGAGCTGGCTGCCATGAACTTCCTGGTGGAAGAATGGGGTGGAAAATACCAGTCTCAGGATATTTCAGCCAAGAAAGGTACCGGTGTTCCTGAATTGCTTGAAAAGGTATTGCTGGAAGCTGAAATGTTGGATTTGAAAGCAAATCCGAACCGTAAGGCTACCGGTTCAATCATTGAATCTTCTTTGGATAAAGGACGTGGATATGTGGCTACGGTGCTGGTTTCTAACGGAACACTGCATGTAGGGGATATTGTGTTGGCCGGAACTTCATACGGTAAGGTGAAGGCGATGTTCAACGAACGTAACCAGCGCTTGAAAGAAGCTGGTCCTTCTGAACCGGTATTGATCTTAGGATTGAACGGAGCACCGGCAGCAGGTGATACATTCCATGTGTTTGATACGGATCAGGAAGCACGTGAGATTGCCAACAAGCGTGAACAGCTGGCTCGTGAACAGGGCTTGCGTACACAGAAGATGTTGACACTGGATGAAGTGGGACGTCGTCTGGCATTGGGTGACTTCCATGAACTGAATGTGATTGTGAAAGGTGACGTGGATGGTTCTGTAGAAGCTTTGAGCGACTCATTGATCAAGTTGTCTACCGAACAGATTCAGGTGAATGTAATCCATAAGGGTGTCGGACAGATTTCAGAATCGGATGTATCGTTGGCTGCGGCATCGGATGCTATTATCGTAGGTTTCCAGGTACGTCCGTCAGGAAATGCGGCTAAGCTTGCTGAACAGGAAGGTGTGGATATTCGTAAGTATTCTATTATTTACGATGCGATTGAAGAAGTGAAGTCGGCAATGGAAGGTATGTTGGCTCCGACATTGAAAGAACAGGTTACTTCTACAATCGAAGTGCGTGAAGTGTTCAACATCAGCAAGGTGGGTATGGTTGCCGGTGCGATGGTGAAGACCGGAAAAGTAAAACGTACGGACAAGGCTCGTTTGATTCGCGACGGTATCGTAATCTTTACGGGTTCAATCAATGCGTTGAAACGCTTCAAGGACGATGTGAAAGAAGTGGGTACTAACTTTGAATGTGGTATCAGCTTGACGAACTGCAACGACTTGAAAGTGGGTGACGTGATTGAAACGTATGAAGAAGTGGAAGTAAAACAGACATTGTAAAGACGTAACGTCTGACCATTGTTTGGGTGCAAATAAATACATTTGTCATTCAGAGCAAAGCGAAGATTCTTGTATTCACCCATCAGACAGGGGAACAAGTTCTTCGCTTTGTTTTTAATATATATTTCGGATAAATGGCAACAATAGACTGGGTGATTATCATCTTATTGGCTTTAGGAGCTGTCTCTGGTTTTATGAAAGGATTTTTCAAACAACTGGCAGCGGTTGTAGGGCTGATAGCCGGACTGCTGGTAGCACGTGCTTTATTTGCCGGTTTAGGTGAACAATTGGCTGTAGCGGTAGGTACTTCTGTGACATTCGGGCAGATACTGGCTTTTCTGTTGATAGGTTTGATAGTACCTTTGGTGTTGTCTCTTTTGGCTTCTGCCTTGACGAAAATCGTGGATATGACAGGATTAGGTTTTATCAACCGCCTTTTGGGGGCAGTGCTTGGAGCGATAAAATATGCGCTTGTAATCAGCCTGGTCATCCATTTTATTGATTTTGCCGACTCTAAAGATAACTTAATACATTCAACCACTAAAGGAAGTTCGTTGTTATATTATCCGATAAAGGATTTTTCCGCTTTCTTTTATCCTGTGGTGAAAACTGTAACAGAGAAATTTATAGAAACAGATAATATTCAGAATTGATATGCAAATAGAACCCAATAAATATGTGAAGGAGCTGACGCAGGCGAAGTATAAATATGGCTTCACTACGGATGTTCACACAGATATTATAGAGAAGGGACTGAATGAGGATGTCGTGCGGCTGATTTCTTCAAAGAAAGGTGAGCCCGACTGGTTGCTTGAGTTCCGTTTGAAGGCGTTTCGCTATTGGCAAACGCTGGAAATGCCTACATGGGCACATTTGAATATTCCGGAGATTGATTATCAGGCTATTTCATATTATGCAGACCCGACTAAGAAAAAAGAAGGGCCGAAGAGTCTGGATGAAGTGGATCCGGAACTGTTGAAAACCTTTGACAAACTGGGTATTCCTTTGGAAGAGCGTATGGCGCTGAGTGGTATGGCGGTAGATGCGGTTATGGACTCCGTTTCTGTGAAGACAACTTTTAAGGAGACACTGATGGAAAAGGGGATTATATTCTGCTCTATCAGTGAAGCGGTGCGTGAACATCCGGATTTGGTGAAGAAGTATTTAGGTTCGGTAGTGGGCTATCGTGATAATTTCTTTGCCGCATTGAACTCGGCTGTGTTCAGTGATGGTTCGTTTGTGTATATTCCGAAGGGGGTTCGCTGTCCGATGGAGTTGTCTACGTACTTCCGTATCAATGCGGCCAATACCGGACAGTTTGAACGTACGCTGATTGTTGCAGATGATGACAGTTATGTGTCTTATCTGGAAGGATGTACGGCACCGATGCGTGATGAAAACCAGTTGCACGCGGCAATTGTGGAAATCGTAGTGCTTGACCGTGCGGAAGTGAAATATTCTACTGTGCAGAACTGGTATCCTGGTGATGCTGAAGGTAAGGGTGGTGTGTATAACTTTGTAACCAAAAGAGGTAACTGCAAAGGGGTGGACAGTAAACTTTCCTGGACACAGGTAGAGACTGGGTCGGCCATTACATGGAAGTATCCAAGCTGTATTTTGAGTGGAGACAATTCTACCGCAGAGTTCTATTCTGTAGCGGTAACCAATAATTATCAGCAGGCAGATACTGGTACGAAGATGATTCATCTGGGTAAAAACACTCGTTCTACTATCGTAAGTAAGGGTATCAGTGCCGGAAAGAGTCAGAACTCTTATCGCGGGCTGGTGCGTGTGGCTGAAAAGGCAGATAATGCAAGAAACTACAGTCAGTGTGATTCTTTGTTGTTGGGTAGTCATTGCGGAGCGCATACATTCCCTTATATGGACATTCACAATGAGACGGCTGTAGTGGAACATGAGGCTACGACTTCCAAAATTTCGGAAGACCAGATATTTTATTGCAACCAGCGTGGTATCTCTACTGAGGATGCCGTAGGACTGATTGTGAATGGGTATGCAAAGGAAGTTCTGAACAAGCTTCCGATGGAATTTGCCGTAGAGGCTCAGAAATTGCTGTCTGTATCGTTGGAGGGCAGTGTAGGATAAACGATAAAAATAGATTGTTATGCTAGAGATAAAGAATTTACATGCCAACATCAATGGCAAAGAGATATTGAAAGGTATTAACCTAACAGTAAAGCCCGGTGAAGTCCATGCGATTATGGGGCCTAACGGTTCGGGAAAGAGTACATTGAGCAATGTATTGGTCGGTCATCCAGCTTATGAGGTGACGAAAGGAACCGTAACGTTTGATGGAAAGGATTTATTAGCTTTGAGTCCGGCAGACCGTAGTCATGAAGGATTGTTCCTGTCATTCCAGTATCCGGTAGAAATTCCGGGAGTGAGCATGGTGAACTTCATGCGTGCGGCCGTGAATGAACAGCGTAAGTACAAAGGACTTCCAGCTTTGACGGCCAGTGAGTTCTTGAAACTGATGCGCCAAAAGAGAGAGATTGTGGAGCTGGACAGCAAGTTGGCTAACCGTTCGGTAAATGAGGGATTCTCTGGAGGTGAGAAGAAACGTAACGAAATATTCCAGATGGCTATGCTGGAACCGAAGCTGAGCATCTTGGACGAAACTGACTCTGGATTGGATATTGATGCGTTGCGTATTGTGGCTGAAGGAGTGAATAAACTGAAAACTCCGGATACGAGCTGTATTGTGATTACGCACTATCAGCGTTTGCTGGATTATATTAAACCGGATATTGTACATGTACTTTATAAAGGCCGTATCGTGAAAACTGCAGGTCCGGAGCTGGCATTGGAACTGGAAGAAAAAGGTTACGATTGGATTAAGAAAGAACTGGGAGAATGAGCATGAAAGCAGAACAGCAATATATTGATCTTTTCACGCAGTGCGAGGCAATGATTTGTCGGCAAAGTGCGGATGTGCTGAATGCGCCCCGTGCGAAGGCATTTGCTGATTTTGAGAAGCTGGGCTTCCCGACTCGCAAGCAGGAAAAGTATAAGTATACGGAGGTGAGCAAGTATTTTGCTCCGGATTATGGGTTGAACTTGAATCGCCTGGAATTTCCGGTTAATCCGTATGAAGTGTTCAAGTGTGATGTACCTAATATGAGTACCTCACTTTATTTTGTGGTAAATGATACGTTTGACAAGCATGTGCATCCTTCTGCTCAGTTGGCGGAGGGAGTTTACTTCGGTAGCTTGAAGGATATGGCTGAACAGCACCCTGATTTGGTCAGAAAATATTACGGAAAGCTGGCTGATACGTCGAAGGATGCTCTGGCTGCATTTAATACGATGTTTGCACAGGACGGTGTGTGCATGTATGTACCGAAGAATGTGGTGTTGGAACGTCCAATCCAGTTGGTGAATATCTTGCGTGCGGATGTGGATTTCATGGTAAACCGTCGTGTCCTGATTATATTGGAGGATGGTGCACAGGCCAAGTTGCTGGTATGCGACCATGCGATGGACGACGTGAATTTCCTTTCTACTCAGGTGGTGGAAGTCTTTGCAGGAGAGAATGCTGTATTCGACTTGTATGAACTGGAAGAAACTCATAACAGTACGGTACGTTTTAATAACTTGTATGTGAATCAAGAAGCTGGCAGTAATGTGCTGTTGAACGGGATGACACTGCACAATGGAACGACTCGTAATACTACAGAAGTGACATTGGCTGGTCGGGGGGCAGAAATCAGCTTGTGCGGAATGGCTATTGCCGATCAGAATGAGCAGGTGGATAACCATACTTTTATTGATCATAAAGTGCCCGATTGCACAAGTAATGAATTGTTTAAGTATGTACTTGACGACCAGGCTGTAGGAGCTTTTGCCGGAAAGGTACTTGTGAGAGAAGGAGCACAGCATACTTCTTCCCAGCAGACAAACCGGAATCTGTGTGCGACCCGTGAAGCACGTATGTACACTCAGCCACAACTGGAAATCTATGCAGATGATGTGAAATGTTCTCATGGAGCTACAGTAGGACAGTTGGATGAAAATGCATTGTTCTATATGCAGCAGCGTGGTATCAGCCTGAAAGAAGCACGTTTGCTGTTGATGTTTGCTTTTGTCAACGAAGTGATTGACCATATCCGGATGGATGCCTTGAAAGATCGCTTGCATCTGCTGGTAGAAAAGCGCTTTCGTGGAGAACTGAATAAATGCCAGGGCTGTGCGATTTGTAAATAGTCATATTTTAACAGAGAATTTATGCAATACGATGTCAATAAGATAAGAGAAGACTTCCCGATTCTTGCGCGGTCGGTGTATGGAAAACCGCTGGTTTATTTGGATAACGGGGCTACGACTCAGAAGCCTCGTTGCGTGGTGGAATCTATTACAGACGAGTATTATTCGGTAAATGCGAATGTACACCGTGGAGTGCATTTCTTGTCGCAGCAGGCAACGAATTTGCATGAGGCTTCACGTGAGACGGTACGTCGGTTTATTAATGCACGCAGTATTTCGGAAATCGTTTTTACTCGTGGAACGACTGAGAGCATTAACTTAGTTGCTTCTTCATTTGCCGATAGTCAGATGAAGGAAGGGGATGAGGTTATTGTTTCTGTGATGGAGCACCACAGTAATATTGTTTCTTGGCAGCTTCAGGCAGCACGGAAAGGAATCGTGCTGAAAGTAATTCCGATGAACGACCGGGGGGAGCTTTTGTTGGATGAATACAAAAAGCTTTTTTCGGAAAAGACAAAGCTTGTTTCTGTAGCACACGTATCCAATGTGTTGGGAACAATCAATCCGGTAAAAGATATGATTGCTTTTGCACATTCGCAAGGTGTTCCGGTGTTGGTAGATGGGGCACAGAGTATTCCACACATGAAAGTGGATGTGCAGGATTTGGATGCTGACTTTTATGTGTTCAGTGGTCACAAAGTGTACGGCCCTACGGGTATCGGCGTGTTGTATGGGAAGGAAGCCTGGTTGGATAAACTGCCCCCTTATCAGGGAGGAGGGGAGATGATTAAGAATGTTTCTTTTGAAAAGACGACATTTAATGAACTTCCTTTTAAGTTTGAGGCCGGCACTCCCGATTACATCGGATCTACAGCATTGGCAAAAGCGTTAGATTATGTTTCAGCAATAGGAATGGATAACATTTTTGCCTACGAACATGGCCTGACTCAGTATGCCATGAACCGTTTAAAAGAAATTCCGGGAATGAGGATTTTGGGTGAAGCGGAGCAGAAAGGAGGAGTCATTTCTTTCTTGGTAGGGGATATACATCATTTTGATATGGGGACCTTGCTTGACCGTTTAGGTATAGCTGTTCGTACCGGACATCACTGTGCGGAACCTTTGATGCACCGTTTGGGCATTGAGGGTACAGTACGTGCTTCTTTGGGATTGTATAATACGAAAGAAGAAATAGATGCGCTGGTGGAAGGCGTGCTTCGAGTAAGTAGAATGTTTGCTTAAATAAAAGTGATTAAAAAATTTCCCGGTCAGGATTTTCATACAGAGAATACTGACCGGGAGATTTTTGTTTATAGACTGATTAGTGGATGGTTTTTGTCGCTTCTTTTAACCAGTTCTTTTCTTTCTCGCTGAGGTATGGGCTAAGTGTGGTATACACTTTCTGGTGATAATCGTTTAACCATGCCTTTTCTTCCGGGCTGAGTAAATCAGGTAGAATCGGTTTGAGATCGATAGGACATAGGGTCAATGCTTCAAATTTATAGAATTCGCCAAAGTCAGTCGTCTGGTCGTCTACAATCAGCATGGTGTTTTCTGTGCGTACACCATATTTCCCGGCTTTGTATACTCCTGGCTCATTGGTGACCGTCATGCCAGGAAGGAGAAGGGCAGGCATGTGGTTCATGCGGAACTGATGAGGCCCTTCGTGCACATTCAGAAAATGTCCGACGCCATGTCCTGTACCATGTCCGTAGTTTATGCCTTCTTTCCATATAAACTGTCGTGCCAATACATCGAGCTGGGTGCCACAGGTACCATACGGGAAGTGGGCCATAGAGAGCTGTATGAATCCTTTCAAGATAAGGGTATAATCCTTTTTTTGTTCTTCTGTAATGTGTCCTAATGCGATGGTACGAGTGATGTCGGTTGTCCCATCGAGGTATTGTCCTCCGCTGTCAAGAAGAAGGAAGCCTTCAGGCTTCAGGGTTGCTGCGCTTTCTTCAGTTGCTTCGTAATGTACGATTGCGCCATGTTCCTGGTAACCGGCTATGGTATCAAAGCTGATACCTTGGAAGTTTTCTTGTGCAGAGCGGAATTCATATAGCTTCTGGTCGATGGATAATTCTGTTTCTGTTCCACTTTTTACGGCGTTTTCTAACCAATAAAGGAAGCGAACCATAGCCACTCCATCGCGTGTCATGGCTTGTTTGAATCCGGCTATTTCTGTAGCGTTTTTGATAGATTTCAAATATAATACCGGAGACTCAATCAGCTTTACCTGACTGTTTTTGCTGGCAGCCTGATAAAGGGTATAATTGGTTGAACAGGGTAGCTGTAAGCAGCCTTCTTTATATTCCCCTAGATCTTGGGCTATTTGTGTATAGTCTTTAATAGAAATCTGGTTTGTTCCTAAATAGCGACGTACCTCATCTGTTAGTTTATCCGGTTGGATGTACAATGTACTTGAAGTAGAGGTGATGAAAAGGTAGGAGACGAATACCGGATTGCAGTGTACGTCAGTGCCCCTTAGGTTTAAAGTCCAGGCTATTTCATCCAAGGCGGAAATTAAGATGCCATTGACTTGATTTTCTTTAAGAATAGCTTGTATCCGGCTGATTTTTTGATTAGATGTTTCTCCACTGTATTCCAATGGCAAAATAAATGGAGGGTTCAGAGGCAGTGAGGGACGGTCTTTCCATAATAAATGAAACGGGTCCTCCACGTTAACCAGTTCCAAATGATATTTTTCAAGTGCTTTTTGCAATTGCAGAGCTTCGGACGTACTGTTTACCCATCCGTCGATACCGACTTTTTCTCCAGGTTTCAGAACGCTTCCTAACCAATCGGCAATGGAAGGAGTTTCCGGAAGACGGTCTTTGAATAAAATAACTCCGCTTCCTTGAAGTTGTTCTTCTGCCTGTAAAAAATAACGGGAGTCGGTCCATAATCCTCCTTGTGACATGGTGATTACAGCTGTACCGGCCGAACCGGTGAATCCGGAAATCCATTTCCGAGATTCCCAATGAGCAGGTACATATTCTCCAGAATGAGGGTCGGTACTGGGTACAATAAATGCAGATATGCTTTTGGTATGCATAAATCTGCGTAAGGCTTCAATTCTATCAGATATACGGTTCATGATGTAAATGAATTTAAGAAGGTTCTAAACTAACATGACAAAAATAATAAATGGTGTAGAAAGGGGAGACTTGATTTTGTCTGAAGTTGATTTTTTGAATAAAATCTTTCGGAAAGTTTTGTAAATAAAGAAAGTATGTGTAATTTTGCGCCGCAAATTGACTGCGAAATAATTTAATAACAACATACTTAATTTTAAAAACATGATTGTAGTACCAGTAAAAGAAGGCGAAAACATTGAAAAAGCGCTGAAGAAATTCAAAAGAAAATTTGAAAAAACAGGTGTTGTAAAAGAACTGAGAAGCAGACAGCAGTATGACAAACCGTCTGTTTTGAAGAGACTTAAAATGGAACGTGCTATTTACGTTCAGAAAATGCAGCAGAACGAAGATTAATAATTCTGCAAAACTCTTGAATTATTGAATTCTTTTTCATAAATTCGTTGCTGAGAATAAAAGCGATGTTTCTATGTTGAAAGATTCTTTTCTGAAGTATTTGCTTCTTGAACGGAATTATTCCGAAAAGACAATTCTTAGTTACGGGATAGATTTGGATGAGTTTGAAGCATACTTTAAGGGTGTGGATGTAGAACTTGAGTTTACCAGCGTGGATGCGGATGTGGTTCGTGGATGGATACTCTCGTTAATGGATGAAGGTCGCGCTGAAACAACGGTAAACAGGAAACTTAGTTCGCTTCGCTCTTTTTATCATTATTTGCTACGTCGGAAGTTGGTGGCGGTGGATCCGGTGGCAAAAGTTGTCGGTCCGAAGAAAAAGAAGCCTTTGCCAGTTTTCGTAAGAGATGAGGCAATGAATCAACTTCTTGATGGATTCGAATTTCCGCAAGCTTTTGAGGGGGTGCGTGATAAGACTATGCTTGAGGTGTTTTATTCTACGGGCATGCGGCGCGCTGAATTGATTGCTTTGAGGGATGGAGATGTTGATTTTTCGGCATTGGTGATAAAAGTAACAGGAAAGAGAAATAAACAGCGCTTAATTCCTTTTGGGAATAGACTGCAAGAGGTTTTGAGTGTGTATCTACAGGAAAGAGCTCGTTTTTATTCGGGTGAATGTGAGGCTTTCTTTATTCGAAAGGGTGGGGTAAGGCTTTCTCCTTCATCTGTGAACTATATTGTGAAGCGATACCTTTCAAAGGTTGTGACGCTGAAGAAGAAAAGCCCTCATGTGTTGCGGCATACTTTTGCTACATCTATGTTAAACCATCAGGCAGAACTGGAGGCGGTAAAAGAATTGCTGGGACATGAAAGCTTGACAACAACAGAAGTCTATACTCATACAACTTTTGAGGAGTTAAAACAAGTTTATGAACAAGCTCATCCTAGAGCGTAAAGAAAAGGAGGTATTTATGGAAGTAAGAATTCAATCCATTCATTTCGATGCATCTGACAAACTGGAGGCTTTTATCCAGAAAAAAGCTGAGAAGCTCGAGAAGTTTTGCGATAATATAATGAAAGTAGAGGTGTCTTTGAAAGTTGTAAAACCTGAAACTGCGATGAATAAAGAAGCAGGGGTGCGCGTGTTGGCGCTGAATTCAGAGTTTTATGCGGAAAAAATAAGTGATACATTCGAAGAATCGATAGATGTGTGCATGGAGGCACTGTCTAAGCAACTGTTGAAGGCAAAAGAAAAACTTCAAGGTAAATAAAAAAGTTGCGTAAAAGTTTTGTGATTAAAAAATAATATCTAACTTTGCAGCCGCTAAGTTATGGAAAATGACGAGGCTGCAAAGTTTGATTTTGCCTCTTTAGCTCAGTTGGCCAGAGCACGTGATTTGTAATCTCGGGGTCGTTGGTTCG
>CAMFND010000075.1 GCA_945965395.1 uncultured Bacteroides sp. | reverse complement strand
GTTCAAGAGATAAGAAACAGGCTATAATAAGCTAATTTTAAATCACATGAAAATGGCAAAAATGTGGGATACGAGAACACCGCGAGAAAGCAAGTTCAAACATATTCTACAACACATTCCGGTGAAAATAAATCCATCTATAAGCATACTAAAGAATCATTCTCTATATTTGCCACATCACCAATCGGCAACAAGCCATTAAAAACACATGCCTATGGAACAACAAACAATGACCGGTTCTGGACTCTATATCCTTATAGCTGTCCAGCTGCTGTTCTCCATGCTGATACTGTTGCGGATACGCCAGTACCGCAAAAAGCCGACAGGCTGCCTGCCGTCCGTTCTCGTCGTCCTCTCCACAGCAGTCTTCACCTCTATGCTGTATTACATATGGCAAATCGTGTGTGATGAGAACAGCCGTTGGACAGACCTCGGCGGAATGCTTGCCGCAGGATCCTGGCAGGAGTGGGTGGCATGGGCTTTTTTCGGACTGTTCGTTGTGCTGTTCACCGCTGCAGGCTGCTCCCTCTTCGGGTTTGCCCTCACCGGTCATCACCCCAAGTTCTGCAAAGAAATGTGGCGGAGCCTCATAGGAATGATACTCATCCCATTCCTTACACTCGCCCTGCTGGCTGCATCCACCCTGTGCATCAGCCTTTCAGGGATGACACTTTTCACTTGGTTGTTTTCCGAAGCAGCGTTCAGTGACGTGGCGATGCTGGTACTGAGTGCCGCCCTGTTCACCTTCGGATATATGGGACTTCTGGCCTTCCTGTTCAAGTTCAACGGCAGTAAGCTGGACGCATACATTTTAGAAGACATAGAGCGTTCTTACAGACGCATCGAAGAAACCAACGAGAAAGGAGGCAAACAATGACCACACTACCTTTGCTTATATTGGGAAGCCTTTCCCTTCTTTCCCTTCTTCTCCTCAACTGGCTGACATGGAAAGGACTGAAAAATTACCTGCAGCCCAAAGGCAAGACGGCATCCACTGCTTTGGAACAGCAACTCACGGAGCAGGCATTTGCCTGGCGCACTCTCATCGGCCTGCTGTGGCTGGTTCCCGTATGGCCTGCCATTGCAGCTGTGATGCTATGGTACAGACTGAGATTACGCAAGCAGATACTCAGCCAGAGCCGCACTTGCCCGAAATGCGGAAAAGAGACCCTGCGCGAGATGTCGGCACAGGAGATAAAGAAAGATGCCCGGCTCTTCACCCCACAGGAACAAATGGAACTCAATCTGCAGACCGTCTGCATCCATGTGTACACCTGTACCGACTGCGGAGAAAAGGTGAAAGTGCGCATTCCTCTTGCAACAGGTCTCTATGAATATTGTCCGGATTGCCAGGGTATCACCTTACACCGGAAAGAAGCATACACTGTGGTGGAATCTCCTACTGAATTCTCCGAAGGACTGAAGGAAGCGCGTCATGAATGTAAATACTGCGGTGCTAAATACATCGTAGGGCATAAGATTCACCGTACACATACATCTTACCGCCACGACTCTTTTGATTTTTGAACAATACAAATCAATCTGTCAGTTTAATTTATAGAATACTTAGAGTATGTAAAAAAACAAGATAATTTTAAAACTAGTAGAATATGAGAAAACTTGTTATTATTTTCATGTTGGTTGGCATTGCCAATATCGTTAGAGCACAAAGCCCGATTAATAGTATATATAAGGAAATTCGGGAGAAGTGGGAACAGTACAACAAAGATTCCATAACCATAGAGGTGGGAAGAATGCTTGATTTGTTTGAGAAAGGTGGCGTTTTTACCCAAGATATTGTAGAGAAGAAATATATGGGATTGGTTTATGTTCTTTCAGATGATGAAGACTGTACATCAGTATCCTGCTCTGATCCTGCCGTTTTCCCTGCGGTGTGGTATGGTACCGATCAGGGTATTTGTATGATGGGCTTACGCACACGAGGCATACTTGAATCTAAAAGACCCTTATCGAATTATGTAGAGGCTTACCTAAAACGTATGCCCATAGTCAATGAATCGGCAACAAGATACGCCGTGATGACAGACTTCAGCAATGGTTTAGCCCCCTATGAAGAAGAAGACCAGTGTTTTGTGATTGACAACAACGGTTCAGCCAGCTATGTACGAAAGAACGGCGATTATATCATCGGTCTGAGTATTTCATACGATAAGAGTAATATCATGATTAGTGTTTTTGACGTTACCGGACAAGAGAAGCTGTTGAATCTTGAGAGCTTTTTGGAAAACTCAACACCGCAGTCAGCGCAGTATAGCGAACAAACAAAACAGAAGTTGGAGAATTTAAGGGCTGAGGAGAAGGAACGTAACGAATTCAGTGAAATGATTGAAGCTATCGTAAACAGCAAAAAGCTTAGTACGTATTATCATAACCGCGATATGTTCATCCTCAGTTCGGGACTTTTTAGGGATGATCTGGAAGTGAAATACGGAAACAAAGATATGCTTATTCTTGCCATGCCACTTGATGGAATTACTGATTACATTGAATTTACCCGACAAACGTTCGATGGCGAGACAGATCATCCTGTCATATTCGAGTTTAATATTCGAAAGGAAGGATGTTATGGTAGTGCTACATTCAACTATGAAAAAGGGAAATGGGTGCTTGATTCAATACAAGTTGTTGAAAATTAAACTCTTTACTGATTACAGATTACAGCCATTTAGGAGATTATACAGAAGCCTTGTTTTTTGATAGTGAAAGCTGGCTTATATTTGCTATACTTACTGACATTAACTTCACAGCAAAAATCATGAAACAGAATACAGATATTCCATCCGCCCGTTCAGGTCTGTGGAAACGGTGTTGGCGTTTCGTAAAAAACGCCCATCTGCCGGAGTTTTTTCTCTATGCAATCGTACTGCCTTGCTTTGCCCTGCAAGTGTCGGTAGTGGCAGGCATCTTTCTCCTTCTCGGTGATATGTCGGTTACGGGCATAGGTTGTACCTACGACCCGGCAGGGTTCGTGCTGCTCGCCTTGTTCGCCCTCATCGCCATAGCGGTCTTTTCGGCATTACTGCTCCTGCTGCTGAAGGTAAACAGCAGCAAGACGAGCCGTTATCGGGAAGATAACCCCCGACGCTCTTACCGCCGGATAGCGGGCGTACTTCTGTTTCTGTTGATGGCAGGTGTATCCCATTCTTCTACAACGGCACCGGAACATCGGGAAGGAATTATCCTTCCACAGAAATCGTGGCTGGAAGAGACTGCGATACCCGTTTACCTTTCCATCTTCGATTCACGGACAGGACGGATTACACTTTTATTGATAAACCTTGCTACCTTTGGAGTAATGCGTCGCAAACTATGTCTCAAATCCGATACTCCGGAAGCCGCCCTCGAACTGCTCGCCACCCGTCGTCCGTTTACGGTACGCACATTAGTGGCCATGCTATGGCTCTTCCCCGTATGGCCCGCCGTGCTGGCGGCAATACACTACCATCGTTTGCAGAAAATCAGACTGCTGCGCCGCCACTATCCCTGTCCCAACTGCATGGGAAGGAAAATCCACTCCCTGCCCCTGCCCCTGCCTGTTGGAGAAGAGAATCTGCCGCTCCTCACCGACGGCGAGCGGCTCGAACTCAAACTGAAAACAGCCTATATCCTCGTCTGCGAGTGTCCGGACTGTGGCGAACGGTTCAAGCTGCGTATGCCTCTCACCAAAGAAGGCTACGAGCTTTGTCCCGAATGTCTCCATCTCACTCTGCACCGCACGGAAGACTATCACGTGGTAAAGCCGGCCACCGGCTCGGGCGAAGGCTTGCACGAAGCACGCCACCAATGCCGCTTCTGTGGAGCGGAATACATGGTAGGCTACCCAATGCCGAAAACCAGTGTCTAATATGAATATTAACCTAAATACAAAACAATCAACTTCATCACATGAAACTGAAAACACTTATCATTATGGGACTAACAAGTATTTCAAGTTTAGGAAGCTGCGGACATGCACAACAACCTCAATATTTAGGTGAAAGTCCGTATAATCTTGCAAACGTGGATTTCAACACAGACGTAATTAAGTTTTATTCAAAAGTACCAACCGATGGTTATTTCAAAGAAGAAAACATCTGTCGGGGAATTGGAAGCAGAACAATGGTCATCTATTATTATTATCAGATTTACAGCGTATCCTCGGATAAAAAGGCTGCATTCAAAGATTTCTTCTTCCCGGAAATCGGAATGTTAAGCGATGAGCAAGGAAAACTGATAGGAGTGGAAGGAACAATCGACTTAAAAAATGAAGAAGATGCCAACCGTCTGCTTGCTTCCGTAAAAAGCAAATACGGAAATCCCTGTTTCACAGCGGAAGACCAGTACGAAAATCCCATATACGGATGGATAGACAACGGCGAACGGATACAACTACGTAATACAGCAATGAGTAACGGAGATTACAAATGCGAACTGCTGGTATCAGAAAAAAAGTATGGCGAATTTATGGCAGACATTCACTCAAGAGCATGGAGTAACTTCAACTGGTTCGAAGACACCAAACTCCCGTCTGCCTCCTCTGATATTATATTGACAAAAGACGATGTGGTAAACGACCACCGGCGAGGACGCACAGCTATCATAGACGGAACCATGCCCGATTTCACCATCTCAACGTATGCCGGTTCAGACGATTTCCTGTATGATTTGGACAAGTATCTCACGCAGCAAGCCCGAGAAGTCTCGCCCAAAGTTTATGGGCGTGTTCCGGTATCGTTCCTGATTGATACAGACGGAAAAGTCAAAGACATCAAAATAGAAGAAGAAACAGCCGATGAAAAGGTAAAAGATGCAGCAACCAATCTTATAAAATCTTTGCCCAAGTTCAAGCCTGCCACAAAAAACGAACAACGCGTTTCTTTTAAAGTATTAACTACCATCGATTTCTAACACTGCAACTTCCGGCAGGGTATCCACATCCTACCGGGCAGACGGCTGTCGGAAAACATACACGTAAATACGAAACTATCTTAAAATCCAATCACATGAAACAGAAAACACTTATCGCTCTTGTACTGACGGGAATGTCAGGCTTGGGCAGTTGCGTCAATGCACAACTGGGAAAACAAATCATCGACTTGGACCGTCCGGACTACAGTCTCGACGTGGCACACTTTTACTCCGAATCTCTCGGAGCGGACCATTCCGCCTCCGGCGAAGGCGGCACGGAAGCGGGCTACAGAAGAGACACAATTAATACACTCGGCGAAAATCCCCGTCCGGTCATCGTGTTCTACCGCCCCCAGAGCGACTCCCTGTATAAGGAAGCCACCTTCTTCGGCCTCGATTTCGGGAAGCTCGAGATGGCGGTAAACATGCAGGGCAGGCTGATACGGACGGACGCCCAAACGGAGACAGACGAGGAAGGCTTCGGCAGGATGATGGAAGCCGTAGTGCGGAAATACGGCGAACCTGTGGGCAAGACGATGGAGACGGGCAAGGAAAACCTCGACAAGATACTGAAGCAGGCCCTCGAGGAGCTTTCCGTATATCACTGGGATGTGGGCGACGATGAATACATCGAACTGGCAGCCGAGCGGCGGAGCGACCCGGCCGAGGACGAAGAAGGAGAGCCGGTGCAAGAGGAAACCGCTTCCCCCTGCGTGGAGGTAACCTTCAGCCGGACCAAGAAAGAGTTCGACCTCCTGTTCAAAGAGGTATTCTCTCCCCTCGCGGAAGACACCGAGGAACTGCTGAAAGACTTGAAAGAGGCGGAGCAGGAAATTCGGCAAAAATGGGAAGAATCCCCAAAAGCAACATCGGAAAAAAAAGAATAACCCATGCCCCATCCGTATGAAACCGAAAATGCTGCTGCCAACGGCAGCCGTCAAACCCTAAACCCCAACCCAATTATATGAAGCAGAGCAGAAACAGCGATAAGAAGCGACACCACGAAAAAACCATTCATGACAGACAGTACCGAAGCATGGTAAAGCGATACAAATGGAAAAACCATGCCATCATAGCGGGTGCTCTTCTGGGATTCTGCGTGCTGTTATTATTCACCATAGTTAGCGACATTCCGCTCACCGCAGCCAATGTGGCGGTTGGGCTGGCTGTCCTCAATGGTGCATGCTGGCTGCTTCTGCGGCTACTCTGCAGACCCGCCTATAACCTCAGCATCCAAATACCAATGAAGAACGACGGACACTGGCTGTGGCGGGGCGGAGAACTGATATACAGAGAACTGACGCACGATGATGCTACCTGCCCGATACCACCGGAATATCTGGTCCGGGTAGATGACCGGCAAATCATTATCGACAACGACAGCACGAGTGGAAGAATCCTCGTTTTTCTATTATTTTCCTTCATGTTTGGCCTTTTCATCTATTGGTCATTCCTATCAGACTCTACTGTTCCGCCAGAAGATTACGGCTCCGCATTGCTTTTTGCAGAAATGGGCGTTATATTGGCATGGGGAATGGCCTATACCTTGCTGAATCCCCGGCAACGCATTGTCTTCGACCGTACTGCCAAAACCGTAACCATTCCCGGCAGTCTGCTGATGAACAAGACAGAGACCATTCCCTACGACCAAGCGGAGCTTTCATATTACCACGACATGAGAAGCAAGATTGACGAGGTGAAAATCTATAATCCCTCAGGACTACCGCATGGAATCTCCGTGATGCCGGGCCGCACCGACGAAGCCTTGCGCCTTGCACGCTTCATACATCGCTATATGGAGGAAGAAGTCGTAGATAAGGCAGAACTTGAGAAATTCAAGAACAGGGAAAAGCCACAACAGGAAGAAATGGAATATTTTAATACTTGGTAAATATAGCTCATAATATAATGTTGGAATGTATATGTAAAACTATAAATCACAATAATATGAACAAACATCCATTCATACCCACTCCGGCAGTCTTTGCCCTTTTGTTCGGGCTGCTTTGCCTGTCCGCACTCAGCTCCTGTACAGGGTGCAGCTACAACCACCAAAAGACGATGGGAAGCATAGATAACATTCTGGGCAAAGTAGATACACTGATGAAAAAAACAGACAGGTTTTTGGAAGAACATCTGCCGGAAGAACCGCCTATAGACTACGAAAAAGAGGGGGTGAACAGGAAACACCTGTTTGTATTTACAGATACGACAATGACCTACAACGGCAAGCCGTTCATGCCGGGAATGACAATAGGAGAACTGTGTGAGATATTCGGACACTACGAACGTCTTGCGGAACCCGGAATATTTATATGGGATTCTATGGGAATCATTATGGTATCAGACGATGAAAGCGGAGAAGACAGTGCCCCTGTAAGCAGAATAATGATTAATTGGAATATAGAATTAGATGACTTTCTATCCGAAGAAAACCTAAAATGGCTAAAGAACCGCTGCCCACATCAGTATTTTACGGGTAAAATAGTTGTCGGTGGAGCAGTTTTGGGCAGAGGTATGCACATTGATGATTTTCTGAAAAAAACAAATCTGAAATTCGATAACAATCCGTTCCCTCTGCTTTATTACTGTGACTTGTATGACTGGGACTACACCAAAGCGCCTATACACCGCAGAGAAGAATATTATACCTATTGTATCAAGAAGTCTGATGACGGTAATGATATCTCACATTTTGATATTGACATTAACTCACGAGGTTTCGGTGACCCACCGTACGAAGGTCCTGAATATGAAAAGTACATAAACCACCTTGATTAAAACATAGTTATCATGAAAACACGAATCAACCTCTCAGTCTATCTTATAGTATTG
>CAMFND010000074.1 GCA_945965395.1 uncultured Bacteroides sp. | reverse complement strand
CATATAATAAATCATTAGTAGTGGTATGATATGCCTCCAAGGATCCAGATAAACGATTATTAAACAAATTAAAATCCAATCCTAAATTATATCCTTTCGTTTTTTCCCACATCAAATCTTTATTAGCCATAGAACTAATCTGCTGATAAATTTCGGTAGTTCCACCATCACCAAACACATAACCTGGTTTAGAGGTAACTTTTGCTAATGACTTATACCGTTCGGTTTGGTTACCACTAATACCCCATCCACCTCTTAATTTCAAATAATCAATCCATGGTATTTTAAAAAATTTTTCTTCAGAAATAACCCACCCTAAAGCAACAGAAGGAAATACTGCAGTCTTATTATTCTCAGCAAAACCAGAGAAACCGTCTCTACGTACAGTGGCTGTCAACAAATAACGATTCTTATATTTATAGTTAACTCGAGCCATCTGATACAATAAAGCTTCATGCCAAGCATCCGACGAAGTGTATTGATCTTTACCTAACTCCAAACTATTATATCCCAAAGTTAACCTTGAAAAATTTTGAGCCTTAGCTTCCGTATAGCTATATTTTCTTTCACTGGCACCATACAACAAAGTAGTACTTATTGAATGATTACCAAATTCACTTTCATAATTTAAAATATTATCCACCGTATAATCATAATATGAAGTATGCTGTTTATAAGCCTCTCCCGTTAAACTTGCTCCATAAGGATTTGCTTGAAAATGCTCATCTATACGATAGTTATTACCATAGTTTATTCGATAAGTCAACCCTTTTATTGGAAGTTTTACTTCTCCATAAAAATTAGCAAAGAAATAATTATGTCTCTCTTTATCATCCACATCAGAAGCCATAAAAGGATTTGTATCCAAAGTCTGGAATGGATATGGAACTAAATCCCCATTTTCATCATAAGGTTCAATTAATGGATTTTGCACGTTAAGCATCCAATAATTAGGTTCTGCTCCATCTTGATTTACAAAAGAAGCAAAAGCTTGTACTCCCATCTTCAACCATTTATAAGGATTCACATCTAAATTAATGCGTACGCTATTACGTGAAAAATCATCATTTAAAATAACCCCCTTTTGATTGGTATTGGCATAAGATATCAGATAAGAAATGCCTTCTGACCCTCCTGATAAGCTCATTTTATTTTCCCACATAGAGCCAGTTCTAATCCCTTCATCCCACCAATCATAATCATGAGGAGAAATTCCATCCGGCTGAGTATTATCTAACATTGGTGCAACTGGTAAATAATCTGCCAAACGAAAATCAGGATTCGGAGTCCGATAATCATCTCCCATATATGCCTTATCATACCAGAATTCTTTCGTAAAATTCAAAAACTCTTCACGATTCATTGGATGAAGATCTTTGGTAGGATTGGAAATTGTATAAGAAGATGAAAAAGATAATTTCGGTTTACCTGCTTTACCTTTCTTGGTAGTAATCAAAATAACCCCATTGGCAGCCTGAGCTCCGTATACAGCTGTAGCACTTGCATCTTTTAACACATCAACAGAAGCAATATCACTAGGATTAATTGATGACAAAGAACTATTATAAATAATGCCATCAAGTACAATCAATACATTTTTATTTCCAGCCAAAGTATTCGTACCACGTATCGAGAAAGAAGGAGTAGAACCTGCAGAAGTAATCTGCCCCACATTCAACCCTGGTACAGTTCCTTGCAAAGACTGCAATAAATTGGTATTAGGAGCCTTCTCAAAATCTTTAATATTAGCACTCACCACAGCTCCTGTCAAATCAGATTTTTTCATTGAGCCATATCCTATCACCACAACTTCATCCATCATCTCCGTATCTTCCTTTAATGTAATAGCAAGTAGTCCCTGCCTAATTTGGGAAGCTAGATACTCCTGACTCTTATAACCAATATAACTAACAGCCAGTGTCCCACTTTCAGAAAGTTCCAATGCATAATTTCCATCAAAATCGGTCACAGTACCATTGGTAGTTCCCTTTTCAACCACTGTAGCTCCAATGATCGGTTCCCCATTAGCATCCTTTACTGTTCCTGTTACTTTTTTCTTCTTCTCAGAAGAAGCTGTCTGCTGACTTCCTTTTTTGATTACAATATTTTTACCTTGAATTTCATACGACACATTCTGCCCCTTCAAAATCTGAGCGACCGCATCCTTTAACTGGCTGGCATTAATTGAAACCGTACGATCTGTATCCACATCACCAGCTATATATACGAAAGAATAACCACTCTTGGTTTGAAGTTCCGTCATCGCCTTCTTCACCGATACATTGCTCATTTTCAACGATATACTCTGTGAGTATATGCTTAGATTAAGGCATAACAAAGCCCCGGCCATTAACATGGCTTTTTTTCTGTAATTCATAAGCTTAAATTTTAAGATTAAAAATTTCTGATAAAAGGCGTTTTACAAGGAATGTTTTTATTACTTTTGCCGCACTCCTTAGAAAACATCTTAAAAACTAACAAGTTAGAAAGAACTAAGGTTTTGGCCGGAGGAACTTCCCCTTCTTCCGGCTTTTTTATGTTCTTCCACTAAAAAGCTAAATCAGGTATCCACTTTTTGCATAACATGAAGATTTTAGTGTGTTTAACAATCGGTTAATATAAGGTTATTTCCCGGTTTTTCTGCGTATAGCGTACTTTTCCGGTTTTTTCTAATGCTTCCAAAATATCTTTAATACCTTGTTCACCACGGCCAAAACTTCCATAAAAACGGAAATCCCGAAGAGAATCTGTAGCAAAGGTTATATGTACATCATAACTGCGTTCCAGTATCTTTACAACCTCCGGCAACGGCAACTCATCAAAAAACAACTTACCGGAAGTCCATTCCAATACATTCTTTACTTCTTTTGCTTCTTTTGTCATACGGCCTTCCGCCTTATCCAGCGTAACTTGCTCATTCGGAAGCAAAATCATCTCTGCTTCTGTCCGCAAGCGATTATCTAATGCTACTTTTCCTTCCAACAAAGAAACGACTGCTTCTTCATCGTTCGGATAGTCGCGAAAATTAAACTTGGTACCTAATACCCTGACCGACAAGGAAGGAGTCTGTACATGAAACGGGAGTTTCTCATTACGCTCTACCTCGAAATATCCTTCTCCACTTAATTCCACCTCACGGTTGTCTACTCCAAAATCCTGCGGATAGACCAGACGGGAACCGGCATTCAGGACTACCAGTGTACCATCGGGCAAACGGAGACGTGTCTGTGCACCGAGAGGAGCTTCTACCTCTACCTGAGTCAATGCATTTTGCAGGTTGTTTTCTCCCTGGCGGTAAGAGAAGAAGGAAATAAGTCCTACCACCAACACAGCGGCTGCATATTTATAGATTGTTTTCCAACCTATGACTTTCTTGGATTGCTTCTGAGCTGTACTTGCAGCCACCCGTTTCCGGAAGGTTTCAAAAGCGCGGTCGGCATCATAGCGCGTACGTTCTTCCTCCTGTACGGCAGAAAACCAGATTTCCTGCTGCCGCATGAAATAACGTCGGTTTTCTTCTGAACTGGCAATCCATGCGTCCAGTTCTTCGCGTGCTTCCTTGCTCAGACCTTTACTCAGAAAAGCGGCAATCAGTTCGTCGATATGTGAATTTCTTTCTTCCATTTTCAGGGTTTCTATAGGTGAGACGAAATTTTCGCCTGAGCGGGTAGGCGAAAAACGTAATTTTTTTACTTGAAAGTCGAAAAAAATAAAATCAGGATAATCAAATATTTCCCGAGTTCTGAATGAAGCGATGATAATGCACTCTTTATGTGATACTTGACAGTATTAACAGAAATATTCAGCTCTGTAGCGATTTCTTCGTATTTTTTCCCTTCGAAACGACTTTTGATAAAAACTTTCCGGCAGACTTCCGGCAAATTCCGGATGGCATGATGAATTTCTTCCTCCAGTTCATGTTCCAGCAAACTTCCCAAAGGATAATCGTCAGAGAGCAGATAATGCATCTCTCCTTCTTCCAGAATAGCAGAAAAAGCCACTTCCGTACGTTCTTTCTTGGAGGACAGGTAATCCATGCAGTGATTCCGCACGGCACGCACTAAGTAACTGCGCAAGGAAACTTGAATATCGAGTGTCTCATGTACTTCCCACAGATGAAAAATCACGTCGCCTACCAACATTTCAGCCAGAAAATCATCTCCCACATATTCACGCGCTATATGACACAACAAGGCATAATGATGACGGTAGAGGTATTTATAAGCCTCTTCGTTACCTTGCTTCAGTTGCTCTATGATAATTCGTTCCGTAATTTCCATCTGTGTGTTGTAGCGTAAATTCAATTCATTCAAACAGTTTTCGATAATAGGTGGCTTTATCTGATATTTGTTTCCATTGTTCTATCCCATTGATGGGGGAAGAATGTACCCGCTCATAAAACGCGATTTCCTCATGCAGCGGACGGAAATCATTTTGCATCAGTGAAAGATTCAGTGCTTTTTCGATTCGGGCAAAACCATACATCAGAGAATCTTGTGCTACCTGCTGAATTTTTATTGTATAGGCAGAATCGGCTCGCAAAAAATCTCTTCGGGCAGTAAGCGTATCTCCCTTATAATCTTCGAGTACGGCTTTCAGGTGAAGCAATTCGGACGACATGGAATCGCTCATACATCTATCCATTTCACGCAACAAGTCCAATACTTCCGACAGGCGCCAGCTCTGCAACAAATAGCGATATTTAGACAGATAAGTCTGCTTGTCAGGACGTAAAGCCAATGCACTGTCCAGTTTCTGACGGATGAGTGAATCATGGATGCATACATGCGGATGCGACTTGTCAATCGGCTTATTCCAAAACAAAGAATCACTTTGCATCAAGCTGTCAGCTTCCAGTACAAGTGCATGCACAGCCTTTTGTATATCAGACGCATCATCTGATTTCTCATGCATACATGCAGAAACGATCCCAGCCAGACAACCAGCCATTAAAAAGAGTTTTGTATCCATAGTTCGAAGATTGGTTTTGCGCAAAGTTAATTTTTTTCATTTATACCAAACATAAAAATGCAAAAGAATCTAAACAAAAACAGAAATCTCCCTACGAAAAAAGTCATTCGCCAATAACAAATTCTCTGTTTCACACTGTGGGATACAAAAACCACAGTGTGGGATA
>CAMFND010000073.1 GCA_945965395.1 uncultured Bacteroides sp. | reverse complement strand
GGGTGACTTCCATGCTGCCGAGGTCGTAGGAGATTTCATGGCCATCGGGTGCAAAGAGTTTCTTTTCTTGATTGACGGTGATTTCCGTGTACGTGAAGTCGTAGATGTCCGTACCTTCGGGTTCCAGTTCCTCGTCAGTAGAGAAGATGACCACCTCACAATGACGCAGACGGTCGTAGCCTGTGAGATGCACTCCGTTGCTCAACAGCTTGACCTTGACGTGATTCCCTTGTGAAGTGATTTCGCAACTGCCTTCTCTGGCTGGTTTGAAAGTGAAAGGACCATTGCTGCTCAGCACATCGAATTCCGTTTCTTTTCCGGAGATGATGAGCGGATTTTCCTGTACCGATACGGTCAGTTCATGAATGTCCGACAAATCTGTGTGATATGTTTTCTGCACCTCTTCCAGTTCCTGATTCGTCATCCGCTGGTAGATGGAATAACCGTAGATTTTGGTCCCGCCTGTCCGTATCCCCAACTGGTCAAGTATTTCCATTGTGTCACCGTTCACAGAAAGTATCTGGAATACTGTGTTCTGGTTGCTGAGCAATCGGTTTCCGTCCGAGAAGGTATAGGCTACAGTCCGGAATCCCCATGCAGGATAGGCGTCAATGTACATGTATTTTTTCAGGGAAGAGTTGCTTTCCACGTAATATTGGGTAGGACCTATACCTGTCATGTCTTGGTAATAATCCTGCGTCTGGCAAGTGCCGTCGGGATTGATTTCGTAGGTGTGGACGTGCTTCCAGCCATATCCCACTACGGCCTCTTCGAAGCGGGCGGATGAAATGGGGGTGAGAGACGCTGGCTCACATTCTCCGTTTTCATTGAATGTGAAAGTTGGAAAGTTTACGTCGTCGTGGTCGCAGCTGGTGAAGCAGAAGATGCTTAGGAATACCAGCAGGATGCTAGTGAGTTGTTTCGTGTGCATGGTGGATAAAATGTTAAGTGTTTTCTTTTTTCCAGAAAAAGTCAATGAATATGCGCTGTAAGAGAATCAGCATGGCCAGCATACAGACAGAGTACTGCAGAAACGCTTCCTGACTTTTGAGTCCATAATAAAGGCCAATAATGAAACACAACTGACAGAGATAACCTAAAATTCTGAGTAACATAGTTTTTTGATAAAGGTTTGATTCTCAAAGTTAGCATAAAAAATAGAGAATCGGAAATTGAGGCATAAAAAATCCCCTGCCAAGCGTGTTTTTTATCTTGCTTCGGCAGGGGAAGGATACTTATGCAAAAATCGGGACTCGTTTATCTCCAGTCACTCGGCATGGAATCATGATCGGTCAGGTTCGTACAGTTCCTGAACGTACTGTTGTGATTGGTGATTTCCAGAAATTCGGTCGGATGGTTCTGACGTTCGTACAGGTGTACTTTCTCTCCGTTTATCAGGGTATAGGGTGACTCACCGGTGAGCGACTGGCAACCATAGAACAACCGGGTGGTACTCTGCAAAATACGCATCTTGTCGAACAGACCGGTCGGTACACTGCGCAGGCTGCTGCATCCTTCGAATGAATAACTGATGTAGGTCACTTCCGGATTGTGATCGAACAAGCCTTCCGGAATCTCTGTGAGTGCCTTGCATTCATAGAAGATACCTGGCATACGGGTTACCTTTGTCATGGAAGCAAATAAGTCGGCAGGGATGCTTTTCAGTGAGGTGCATCGTGCAAAGATACCCAGGGCGTAGTTGCGGGTATCGTACACTGTGCCGAGGCTGCGTACTCCGCTACAGCCTTCAAACAACCCTTCGGGCAGACTGGTGAGCGAGGTGCAGCCGGCAAAGGCACATTCCAGATATCCAAGGTTGTAGTGTCCCTTGAACAAGTTGGCCGGCAATTCCTTCAGTGCCGTACATCCGTAGAAAATTTCATTCAGGGAATGGGCAGCGGGGGTGCCGGCAAACAGAGATTCTGGTAGCGTTTCCAGCTTTTCGCAGCGGTAGAACGTACCGTTGAATGTGATGGCCTGGGCATTGTGTGCAAATAAATCCGACGGGAGAGAAGTCAGGCTCGTACAGTCCTTGAAGGTATAGTCGAAATTACGGGCACTGGTGGCCATGGCAAACAGGTCTTCGGGGAGGTTGGTCAGTCCCGTACAGCCTTCAAAGCAGGAGGTGAAGTCCGTGATGGCGGACAGTGCTCCTTTGGTGTCGGCAGCCAGCTGGGTCAGTGCGGTAACGTCTTCCAGTCTCAGTGTTTTCAGTTCGGGCGTACCCCATTGTGTGATGCCGATGAGTGAACTCTTGAGGATTTCTCCCTTGGTTGTGCTGTTGGTTGTCAGAGATTCTACCGTACCTTTGAAAGCTACTTCTACGGTAGATTCAGCACCTTGGGCATAAACGTGTGACAGGTCGGCCGAATATACGTATGACTTGTCGAGCACCTCGGTCACTCCGTCGCCCCAGTCGATGATACCTTTCACCCGTCCTTCAAACGGAAGATACACCGTACGGTTGTTTAGATTGTTCAACGCGTATTTCATAATCAGCGCATCTTCCTTGCCGCGCATGGCAGTAGTGACGGTATACAGTGAAAGTCCATGCAGAGGCCCCGGTTCCGTACCGCCTTGCAGGTAGATGTAGTATTTGGTTGCTTCTGTCAGTCCGGAGAAGGTACACGTAGGCTGGCTTTGAAGGTCGAAGAGGTATTCAAAAGGAAGTCCTGAGCCTCCGTTCTTCAAATCCTGAATGACTTCGAACAAGGGGATGCTGTCGGTAGAGATGTAGGTGGAATAGAAACGGGCGTCGTTCTGTCCTTCCAGTGTCAGTGTGATTTCATTGACACCTGCATCTGCCTTGGTCACGCTGATATGAGGGGCAGCCGCCTGTTCGATGGGGATGGTGGCCAGCAGACTGTCTTTGTCGGTGGCATAAATCAGCAGGTTGTCGGTCTGTTTCTCGCTGGAGTAGTTGGTATAATACTGCAGGTACTCTTCGCCGTAGAACGAATACTCCGGATTTTCCAGGATGAACGAATAGTCCTCCTGCTCAGTCAGTTCACCTTCGCTGAATTTCTTGAATTTCTCCAGCACATAGCGCATGCTCATGATGTTGGTCTGGCATTTCACCTGTATGCCTTCTCCGTCTCTTACGGCAGGCACTTCGATGCGGGTCGTTTCCAGATTGAAATAGGGAGCCGCTCCGTCGGTAGTACCCACTCCGTTCAGATTGCCTGAGCTGCTTCCGTTTCCGTCGTCTTCATCATCACCACCACCTCCTAAAATATCCTCTAATTTTTCGCACGAGGTAAGGGTGGAGGCTAAAAATACGGGTGTCATGCCCCACACAAAAAGGGCACAGCCTGAAACCAGCAGCGATTTCAGGGCTGTCGTTGCTTTACTTTTGTTCATACTAAAGATAAGAATAATAGGATAATTTACGTTTGTACAAAAGTAAGGCTATCTGAGGAGCTGTACATCACCGAAAACCGTGATTTTCAGCGGGTCGGACGGGGAACTATACCAGCGAAATGACGTAGCTTTCCAGACTTCGCAGGTCGATGTGCCAGAGTTTTCCGCTCAGCACGTACGGACTGCCCAGGATGACTTTCATCGTCTCGCTGGCTTCCACGCAGCCTACTACGCCCGGAGTGACACCCAGCACGGCCTTGGAGGGGTGGGGCATGGCGAGCATTTCTTCTTCGTCGGGGAAGAGGGTGCGGTAGTCGGGACCGCCCTGGTAGTTGAACACGGAGACCTGCCCATCGAACTCGCGGATGGCACCGTACACGTACACCTTGTCCAGCCGCACGCAGGTGTCGTTAATGAGGTAGCGCGTGCGGAAATTGTCGCAGCCGTCCACCACAATGTCGTAGTTGGCAATGAGGCATTCGGCATTCTGTGGGGTGAGACGCTCGTTCCAGGCTTCCACACGGATGTCGGAGTTGAGGGCCTGCAGACGCAGTTTGGCCTGTTCGGCCTTGGAGAGTCCGATTTCAGGTTCGCTGTAGAGCACCTGCCGCTGGAGGTTGGTCTCGCTCACGGTATCGTCGTCAATCAGTCCGATGGTGCCCACTCCGGCTCCGGCCAGGTAGAGGGCAATGGGCGACCCCAGTCCGCCCACTCCCACGATGAGTACGCGGGCCTGCTTCAGCAGGAGTTGTCCTGTCTCGCCGATTTCGTCGAGCAGAATCTGTCGGTTGTAGCGTGACGCTTCTTTTTCGGTCAGTTTCATAAGGTTAAAAGGGAAATAAGTGAGTAAAGACAGAAAGGCATCCGGAAGTCGGGATAATGGCCTCAGGATGCCTTCTGAAGAGGGTTATACATGTCTTGAAAAAACGCACTTGCGTTTTTGAAAAACGTCCTTGTGTTTCTATCAAAACGCACTTGTGTTTGAAGTAAAACGTACTTGCGTTTCAGGGAAAACGTAAGGGCGTTTTTCAGAGAGTGTTCCGGAGGGCTTTTCAGCGGGCCGTAGCGGCGGTGGCGTGCGACTGTGCCACATGGTCGAACGAAGCATCCCAGTCCTTCCATACCGGTTCGCGTCCCAATGCCTTGAGGGCCTTCTCGATTTCTACGGCTGTACGTTCGTCGCTCACATGGAACTGCTCCAGTGCCTGCGGGTAGGTGTAATATCCGCCCGGTTCGGTCTTGCTCTCGGCACTCATGGTAGTCACGCCCAGTGAAGCCATGTGGTCGCGGATATTGGCCGGTTCGCGGGTAGAGTAGGAGATGTCCACGTCGTGGTCGAAGATACGCATGGCGAAAGTGACCTGTGCCAGTTCCTTGTCGCTCATGATGACGTTAGGCTGGAAACCTTCGTTCTCGGCCGGACGCATGCGCGGGAAGTTCACGCTGTATTTCGTTTTCCAGTAATGTTTCTGCAAGTAGCGCAGGTGGTAAGCCATCATGGTCACATCCGTACGCCAGTCCTCCAGTCCGATGAGTACACCCATACCGATGGAGTGTACGCCGGCCTGGCCCATGCGGTCGAACCCGTTGACGCGCCATTCGAACTTCGACTTCATGCCGCGCGGGTGGTACACGTTGTAGCGGGCCTTGTTGTACGTTTCCTGGAAACAGATTACGCCGTTCAGTCCGTGGTGCACCAGTTCGGCATACTCTTCCGTCTTGAGCGGCATCACCTCGATTTTCAGGTTTGAGAAATACGGCTTGGCCAGGTCGAGCGCTTTGGCAATATAGGGCACACCCGCCTTGGCCGGATTCTCACCCGTCACAATCAGCAGGTTTTCGAACGGGCCGAGCTTCTTGATGGCTTTATATTCGTTTTCAATCTCTTCGGGTGTCAGGATGGTGCGCGCCATGGGGTTGCTGATGTGGAAGCCGCAGTACACGCACGAGTTGGTGCACGAGTTGGTGATGTAGAGCGGGATGAACATCGACATGGTGCGTCCGAAACGTTCTTCGGTATATTTCTTGCTGAGGCGTGCCATGGGTTCAAGGAACTTTTCGGCAGCCGGCGAGATGAGAGCCATGAAGTCGTCTACGTCGCACCGTGATTTTCCGAGTGCCCGAATCACGTCGGCCTCGGTTTTGGAGTAGATGGCCTTGGTCGTCTCCTCCCAGCTTATTTTTTCTAATTCGTCACTAAACATTTCGATAATTAATAATTAATAATTAATAATTAAAAACGACGGCCTGATGCATTATTCATTATTAATTGCCTTCAGGTCGCGGCTGAGTTTCATCGCACAGAAGTTCGGGCCACACATGGTGCAGTACTCGCCGTCGGTGTGACGTCCCTCGTTGAAATATTCCAGCGCACGGTCGGGGTCGAGACTCAGGTGGAACTGGTCGCGCCAGCGGAACTCGTAGCGGGCCTTGCTCAGAGCATTGTCGCGGATCTGTGCGCCCGGATGACCTTTAGCCAGGTCGGCTGCATGGGCGGCAATCTTGTAGGTGATAACACCTGTACGTACATCTTCGCGGTTGGGCAGACCCAGGTGTTCCTTCGGAGTGACGTAGCACAGCATGGCCGTACCCAGCCAGCCGATTTGTGCGGCACCGATGGCCGATGTGATGTGGTCGTAACCCGGAGCGATGTCGGTCACCAGCGGGCCGAGAGTATAGAACGGTGCATTGTGGCAGTGGCTGATCTGACGCTCCATGTTCTCACGAATCTTGTGCAATGGCACGTGTCCCGGACCTTCGATAAAGGCCTGCACGTTCTTTTCCCAGGCACGGAGTACGAGTTCACCCATCGTGTCGAGTTCGGCAAACTGAGCCTCATCGTTGGCATCGGCGATACAGCCCGGACGCAATCCGTCGCCCAATGATACGGCTACGTCATATTGAGCCAGGATGTCGCAGATGTCGTCAAAGTGTTCGTAGAGGAAGGACTCCTGGTCGTGGATAAGACACCACTTGCTCATGATACTTCCGCCACGGCTCACGATACCGCACAGACGCTTGTCGGCCAGGTGTACATTGTGACGACGGATACCGGCATGGATGGTGAAGTAGTCCACTCCCTGCTCGCACTGTTCGATGAGGGTGTCGCGGTAGATTTCCCAGGTCAGGTCTTCCACCTTGCCGTTCACCTTCTCCAGTGCCTGATAGATGGGCACGGTACCCACCGGCACCGGACAGTTGCGCACAATCCATTCGCGGGTTTCGTGGATGTTGGCACCCGTCGACAGGTCCATCAGCGTGTCGCCGCCCCATTTGCAGCTCCACACCGCCTTGTCCACTTCCTCGTCGATGCTTGAAGTAGTGGCCGAGTTGCCGATGTTGGTATTGATTTTCACCAGGAAGTTGCGGCCGATAATCATCGGTTCCGATTCCGGGTGGTTGATGTTGGCAGGTAGTACGGCACGTCCGGCAGCAATCTCGTCGCGCACGAATTCCGGCGTGATGTAGGTGTCGATGCCCAGTTCCTTGCAGTTCATGTTCTCACGGATGGCTACGTACTCCATTTCCGGTGTCACGATGCCCTGCTTGGCGTAGTACATCTGCGTACAGCAGTGACCTTCCTTGGCACGGTAAGGCAGGGCGATATGTTCAAAGCGCAGGTGATCGAGCGAGTGGTCGTCACGGCGCATCTTGCCATATTCCGAAGTGATGGATGGCAACTGTTCCACGTCGCCGCGTGAGGTAATCCAGTTCTCACGCATGCGCGGCAGTCCTTTCTTCAGGTCGATTTCAATGTTCGGGTCGCTGAACGGGCCACTCGTGTCGTACACGTACACCGGTGCATTAGGTGTCATTACCTTCTTGCCGTCTACTACGGTCACCGTCGGGGTGAGGTTCACTTTCTGCATGCCTACCTTTACAAAGGGGAAAAGGGTGCCCTGCATGTAGGCTTTCTCTGCATGGGCGTATGCTTTTTGGTCTTTTTCCATATAAATCGGGGTTTGTTTGCGGGTAGGGAACAGTCCCTACCGGTTGAGAAAATCAGGATTTATTCATTCAAGAAAGAAGTGAGGGGAGAGGAGGCAGATGCCACGAGGTTATCGGCCTGAATACCCAGTCCGGCTTCGTAGGCACGGCGTCCGGCAATGACAGCTTCCTTGAAGGCTACGGCCATTTCCACCGGATTTCCGGCTACGGCGATGGCGGTATTTACCAGGCAGGCAGCGGCACCCATTTCCATGGCTTCAGCCGCATGGCTCGGCGCACCGATACCGGCATCCACTACCACCGGCACGTTGCTCTGCTCGATGATGATACGCAGGAAATCGCGTGTCTGCAATCCCTTGTTCGTACCGATAGGGGCAGCCAGCGGCATCACGGTAGCTGCTCCGGCTTCTTCCAGACGCTTGCACAGGGTCGGGTCGGCCTGGCAATAAGGAAGTACCACGAATCCCAGTTTCACCAGTTCTTCCGTAGCCTTCAGGGTCTCGGTAGAATCCGGCAACAGGTAGCGCGGGTCGGGATGGATTTCCAGTTTCAGCCAGTTGGTACCAAACGCTTCGCGGGCCATCTGTGCGGCGAACACGGCTTCTTCTGCGGTGCGCACGCCCGAGGTATTCGGGAGCAATTGGATATGGGGATGGATGATATGCTTCAGCATGTCGTCTTCCTTGTTGTCAAGTTCGATACGTTTCATGGCTACGGTCACCATTTCTGTGCCGGAAGCCAGGATGGCTTCTTCCATGAGTTGGTTGGAGTTGAATTTTCCTGTTCCTAAGAATAGGCGGGATTCGAATTCTTTTCCCGCAATGATTAGTTTTTCCATTGTTTTATCTATTTTGTTTATTGTTTGCTTGCTCTTACTTTTTCTTTTTGCCGCCAAAAAGAAAAAGGTAACAAAAAGAAAAACCGCCGTCTGCAGTTTCGGACCGGCTGCGAAGCTCCGCCCGTCGGAAGCGCAGGAACTCGCTTCGCTCAAACAGCCTGCGCTTCTTTTCGCCGTGCTCTGCTTCTCCGCTTTTCGGTCCGAAACTGAGGACGGGATTTTTGGGGGCTGTCGCTCTTCGCATTTGGCGAAATTGCTGTGGGGAGGAGAGAGCTTTGTTTGCGCTTCTTTGCTCTTTGATCCGTTTTTTGCTTTGGGGCTTCCTTTGGGGCGAAATCGCTGTGCTACTTCGTTCTTTTTGTGGTTCCTTTGTCCGTTATTCTTTGTGGTAAAGTTGGAATTTCTTTACCAGCAAAGGTGAGTTGGAGTTGGTGATGAAAATCTGAAAATAAGAGGATTTGAAAAATGTGTTTCTTTTGTTCTTCTGTCTAAAAATGAACACATCTACAAATTCTTCATTCTTCATTCTTAATTCTTAATTGACTCACGATTCTCTTCGTCTCTTCCACCGGATTCGCTGCCCGCAGGATGGTGCCGCTCAGGGCGATGCCCGTCACACCGGTCTGCATGATGGCAGGGATGTCTTCCAGGGTGATGCCGCCGATGGCTACGATGGGCAGGTGGATGCCTTCCGCCTTCATCTGCTGTACGATGGAACGGTAGCCCTCCAGTCCGAGGATGGGACTGAGCTTTTCTTTTGTGGTGGTGAAGCGGAACGGTCCGCAACCGATGTAGTCGGCTCCGGCTTCATAGTGTGCCCGTACGTCGTCGAACGTGTTGGCCGTACCTCCGATGAGGAAATCCTTTCCGAGGATTTTCCGTGCTTCGGCTATCGGCATGTCGTTCTTGCCCAGGTGCACTCCGTCGGCCTTCAGCTTGCGCACCAGTTCCACCCGGTCGTCGATGAGGAAAGTGGCTCCGTACGTGCGGCACAGTTTCTGTACCTCCGCGGCCACCGCTTCCGTCTCCTCGTCCGAGGCGTGCTTCATGCGCAACTGTACCCAGCGGCATCCCCCTTCGAGGGCCATCCGGGCCGAGTCGAGATACGAATACGTGTCGGTGAAATGTGTGATGAACTGCAGCTTGAAATGATTCATGTCCATAGCCTTATCCTCCACAAGCTGCTTTGATGATGACCAGACTGTCGCCCTCGTTCAGGACGGTGTTTTCCCATTCCGCACGCGGAACCATGCGGTTGTGCAGTGCGATGGCCACTCCCTGCTTCGGAAGTCCCAGCTGCTGTGCCAGTGCGGCAATTGTATGACCTTGTGTAAGTTCCGTCTCTTTGTTGTTTACCAATAGTTTCATAAGCATATTGTTTTAGCGTGTAAACCAAAGAGAGCATCCCGCAGACGGGGAAAGGAAATAGATGTCAGAATCAACAATCCCTTCGTCGGTATTAACCGCATCAGGTTCGTAGGGTATAATCTCAGCCCGGACACATCCGTGGGGCACCCCTTTGTTTACTTTCCGGCAAAGGTAACGAAAACTTTGGAACGGCGAACGGCTGCCGTTCCTTTTTTATCTTTTTTTGCAGGCCGTGTCTATTCGTCTCTGAACAGCTGTACTTTCACACCGAACGACAGGCGCAGGATGTCGCGCATGGAGAGACTTTTATTGGTTACCTTGCTGATGAGGTACAGCTCGCAGGTGCTCAGCTCATAGAACAGGGAGACGTGGCGTACCAGGTCGTGGCGGGGGCTGAACCCGAACCGCTGTCCCACGAAGATATAGGGGCGCATCTTGGTACTGAAGTTATAGTATTTGTTGGGATAGCGTCCCGGTTCCTTCTTCCAGAACTCGTCGCCCGCAATGGTGGTGATGTACAGACCGCAGTAGAAGGGGTCGGCCATCCAGTGCTCCTTGAAGCAGATGCTCCAGGGAATGTAGTTCTGCTTTACGGTAAATGTGAGACGGAATTTCTCGGCATATCGTCGTGGCAGGTAGCCCAGCTGAATGTCTGTCTCCCACTGGCAGCGGCGTCCGTAGTCCCAGCCCACACCTATGGAACTGACTCCCATTCCTCCGGCGTATTGCCATTTCAGGTGAGTGGGTTTCAGGCGTTCCCACCGTTCATAACGCAGGTGCTCGCGCTTGTCCCAGCGACGTTCCTTTACGGCCGGAGCAATACTGTCGTTTTGTGCGCAAAGGGGCAGGAGCGTCATTCCGGCCATTCCTCCTGCCAGCAGCAGTTTAAAAATTGACCACTTCATAGGTATAGCCGTTTGAGTTGAGGGTGAAAAACAGATAAGAGCGCTTCTTGGCGCAGGTACATTCGTAGTACTTGATGCCATCATCGAAAAACTCGTCTACACTCACATTGTGCCCGTGACCGTAGACACAGAACTGCAAGTCCGGCATTTCCTTCAGGTAATAATGGAAATACTCGGCGATGTTGTTGTTGAACTGTTCGGAGAAGGGACCTGAATGCATGGCCACCACGGTTTTTTCCACTCCTTCGGGCACGTGGTCACCTTCGTCGCGGATAAACTGGATATTGGGTACCGCCGACGAGTAGTCGAACTCCAGGGCATTGGTATTCAGACACAGAAAACGTACATTACCGGCGGTAAAGGCGAAATCTTCCGTGCCGAATATCTTGCGGAACACATCGAGTCCCGTAGCCAGACAGTCATGGTTGCCCAGCAGGCAGACGAAAGGTACCCTCAGTCCGCTGAGAATGTCGCGCTGTTTCTCAAACTCCAGTTTCAGACCGAAGTCGGATATATCACCTGTGTGAAGCACGAAATCCAGGTCGTCGCGTCGGTTCAGAGCTTCTACGGCATCCTCCGTCTCATCGTACCAGCGCTGTGTGTCACTGATTACGGCAAACCGGATTTCCTCTTTCCCGTAAGTAGCCGTTTCAATCCGTTCAATGTTCCGGCGGTTCACGTCCGTTTCTCCGTCAATGTCGAGGTCGTACGGGTGATATTCAATCATGTCGCATCCGCCCAGCATCAAGACTCCCAGGCAGAAACACACCTGTATGAAGCCGGAACGGAAACAACGGAAATGCGTAAAAAGAATGTGCATAAGCAAGTTTTTTTGTTTATGCAAAGGTACGGCACAAATGGCAATCGTGCGTTTTTCGGAATGTCGGATTTTCTGTCTTAAAAGTCGGAAAATGAGTTATTCCGGATAAATCTCGTGTGGAGAAGGAAGCTGTTTCCACCCTTCGCCAAAGGTGTCGTACGCATCCGTCACCACCACAAACGCCCTTGGGTCGGCTTCCTTGATTTTCAGTTTCACACCCTGCACCTCCTGGTAGCTCACCACGAGGAAAATCATTTCCTTGTCCTTGCCCGTGTAGAGTCCCGAACTCTTGATGCAGGTAGCCGTGCGGTCTAAATCTTTCAGAATATACTGGTGAAGCGGCTGCAACTCATGGTCGCTGATGACAAAAATCAGCTTGTCGTTCTTCGCCCCGTTAATCATGTAGGCAATGACCCGCGAGATGATGAAGATGGAAATGAGCGAATAGAACGACAGGTGCCACGAAGGCTGCGTAGAGTCGCTCGCTGTACCCAGTCCGAAACCGATAACCACCAGCCCGAAGCATACTACTGCCCCGTCCACTAACAGAATGGCCCGTGAGAAACGGATGTGCGCATATTTCTGTAGCAGCATTCCCACGATGTCACTTCCGCCCGTGGTAGCCTGACTGCGTATCACGATGCCCGTACCCACACCGATGACCACTGCCCCGATGATGCACGTCAGCATCAGGTGGTCCGTCATGTTCATGCTGCCTCCTAACAGTTGTACTGGGTCCAGACTCTCCAGTGCTTCGCGGGTAGGGTAGACCAGCCGCGACATGGTGTTCATCAGCAATGGAGTGAGCAGGGCCGCCACAATGGTACGTATCCCTAACTTTGCTCCCAACAACAGCACCGACAGGATGAGCAGCGGAATGTCGAACATATAGCCGAACGTACCCACCTGAATGGACGGGAACAGGTTGTGGAGCACGATGCTGGCCCCGTACACTCCTCCGGGCACAATGTTATAGGGATTGATAAAGAATACGAATCCGGCCGCCAGGATGGTACATCCCACCACGATGCTGGCCCATGCATAGATAGTCTGTTTCATACTTGTTTTTTTATTTTTATGCGACAAATATACAGAATTCTTTCTTTCACCCATTAGAAAGCTGCCGGAAAAATCCCGCAAAATCCCAATTTTTAGGTATTTCAAATCCGCACCGGATGCCGTTTCTTTGCGATGTCAAATCAAACATGTAGAAAATGAAGAAAACTGGTATTTTTTATGGTTCTACCACAGGCACTACTGAGTCTGTGGCCCGCCTGATAGCGGAGAAACTGGGAGTATCCCCTGAAGACGTACACGATGTGAGCAAATTGGATGCTGCCCTGGCAGAGAGTTACGAAGCCCTGATTCTGGGTACCTCTACCTGGGGTGACGGAGAGTTGCAGGACGACTGGTATGACGGCATCAAGGTGCTGAAAAACGCCAACCTCTCCGGCAAGACCATCGCCCTCTTCGGCTGCGGCGATTCCGAATCCTATTCCGACACTTTCTGCGATGGTATGGGTATCCTCTTTGAAGACCTGAAAGACAGCGGATGTACCTTCGTGGGAGCCGTGCCCGACAGCGATTACACCTACGCTTCTTCCGTGGCCGCTGCCGACGGAAAATTCGTGGGACTGGCCCTCGACGACGTGAACGAAAGCGACCGGACCGATGCCCGCGTGTCGGCCTGGACAGAGATGCTCAAAGCCGATCTGGCCTGATTCCTTCCGACCTCATTTCTCTATCTTCTAAATCCGTAGCCTATGATGACTCCCGATATCAATCCCGTAGAACTGAAAGTCTTTCTCAACCACATCTATGAGCTGAAGAAAGGCGTGCGTCAGATGGTGTTGTACACCACGAACAAGCGATATGAAGACTTTGCCGTGAAACGTCTGCGAAGCCAGCGCATCAAGTTTGTGATTCAGCCGGTGGACGACGAGCGCATCAATCTCTTTTTCGGCAAGGCGGAATGCATTGAAGCCATCCGTATGATGGTGACACGTCCCCTGAACCTGCTCACTCCGGAAGAAGATTTCATATTGGGAGCCATGCTGGGTTATGACATCTGTGCCCAGTGCAAGCGATATTGCACCCGCAAGGCACGAAAAATGGGAGCTTGAACAGGCTCCCATTCTTTTTCAGTTTCCTCTATACGTAGAATATCCGTAAGGCGAAAGCGTAATTGGCACATGGTAGTGCTTGCCGTCCTTGATTTCGAACACCACTTCGATGAACGGGTAGAACGAATCCTGCTGCAGCCGCTCGAAGTAGGGCGCTACGTGATATGTCAGGCGGTAGATGCCCTTGTGGTCGGTTGTGCCTTCTTCCAGAAAATCTTTCACGCGACCGTTCTCGTCGGTCAGTCTTTCCTCCAGCAGCACCCAGGTCTTGCCGTCGGGCTGAAGCTGCGACAGACTGATTTTCACTCCCGCCGCAGGCTGCCCCTGCTGAATATCCAGGATGTGGCTGGAAAGTTGGTAACTTTTTTCCTGTGCAAAGCCCGCCAGGCTCCACACCATCACACATAAAGTCCAGATTAGTTTTTTCATGATTCTTTGATAGTTGAATGGTTTATCAAGATTGTAACAATTACAAATATGATGAAAATTTTCTTTTTCTGCAAGCTTTCTACTTTGCAGTCTCTCCGATTTTGAGGTTATTAACTAAACTCCTGCCTGCGGTGTGCCGTTTACCTTGTATTTTTGCGCCATGAAATACATTTACCTCCCCATCGGATTCCTGTCGCTGGCACTGGGTGTGGCCGGTATTTTCCTGCCTGTGCTGCCCACCACGCCCTTTCTGCTGCTTTCGGCCGCCCTCTTTTTCCGCAGTTCGCCGAGAGCCTACCAGTGGTTGCTGAACCACAAGCTGCTGGGACCTTATATCCGCGATTTCCGTGAGTCGCGCGCCATCCCTCTGCGTGCCAAGATTCTTGCCCTGAGTCTGTTGTGGCTCACCTCCCTGCATTGCATCTTCCTGATGTTCGATGCCCTCTGGCTGAAAGCGATGATGCTTGCCGTAGCCGTGGGAGTAACCCTTTATCTCTGTTCCCTCAAAACCAAACGAAATGACTGATACCCTCTCTTTTTGTGGCCGTGAGGAAGCCATCACCCGCATGAACCGCTTTGGCAGCGAAGGCCGCCCATTCTTTTTTCTGATAGACTATACCGCCGAGAAATGCCTGGTGGAAGAACCTCACCGTCTGCCTTCTGCGGAACTGCTGTTTGCCTTTCCGGGAGCCACGAACGTGCCGCAAGGAATGCCCGCCACTCTGCATCCCCGCTCTTTTCGTTGGGAGCCTTGTCCGATGAGTTTTGAGGAGTACCGTTGCGGATTCGGCATCGTGCACCGTCACTTACATGGCGGCAATTCCTTCCTGATAAACTACACCTGTGCTACCCCCGTTGATACCGACCTCACCCTGCGGCAGGTGTTCGACCATGCCCGTGCTCCCTACAGACTGTGGGTAAACGATAGCTTTGTGGTGTTCTCGCCTGAAATTTTTGTCCGGATAACCGATGGCTTTATCTATTCCCATCCCATGAAAGGTACGATGGATGCCACGCTGCCTGATGCCCGTGAACGCCTGCTGGCCGACCCGAAAGAAGCAGCCGAACATGCCACCATCACCGACCTTATCCGCAACGACCTGAGCCGTTTCGCCACCGAAGTCACCGTGACCCGCTACCGCTACTTGGATGAACTGCACACCCACCGTGGTCCGCTGCTCCAGATGAGTTCCGAAATCCGTGGCCGTCTGCCCGAAGGCTATTTTTCACAACTGGGCGACCTGTTTTTCAGTCTCCTGCCGGCTGGGTCCATCACCGGAGCTCCCAAGCCCCGTACCGTGCAGATTATCCGTGAGGCCGAGACGTACGACCGTGGTTTCTATACCGGCGTGACCGGCTACTTTGACGGCCGCAACCTGGACAGTGCTGTGCTCATCCGTTTCCTGGAACAGCAGCCCGACGGTACGAAGGTGTTCAAGAGCGGGGGAGGCATTACCTTCCGCAGCGAAGCCCGAAACGAATATGAAGAAATGAAACAGAAAGTCTATGTGCCTCTTTATTGAAACCCTCCGCATCGAAGACGGGAAAGTGTGGCATGCCTCGCTGCACGACCGCCGCATGAACGACACGCGCCGTGTTTTCTTCGGTCCCGTGCCCGACCTCCACGTGTGTGACTACCTCCGTCCGGAAGCCTATACCGCACGCACCCGCTGCCGCCTGGCCTATGCACGCGATGTGATTCGCGTGGAATATTTTCCCTACCACGTCCGCCCCGTACACAGTCTGCAACTGGTGGTGCAGGACGACATCGACTACCGCTACAAGCAGGCCGACCGCCACGTGCTCGACGAAGCCTTTGCCCTGCGCGATACGGCTGACGACGTGCTCATCGTGCGCCACGGACTCCTTACCGATACCTCCATCGCCAACATTGCCCTCTGGGACGGATGCGAATGGCACACCCCCGCACAACCTCTGCTGGCCGGTACCCAGCGCCGATACCTGCTCGACACCGGACAGATAAAAGAAACGGACATTCCGGTCGCCTCCCTCGGAAACTACCGGTATATCCGTCTGTTCAATGCCCTGATACCTTTCGGCGAAGTAGAACTCCCCGTCGGGCAGATACGTATGTACTGATTCGCGTGGCCGCTTATTCCACCAGCTCGTAACTGCTGATTTGAATCGGCATGTCGAGGTTGTGGAGCACCTTTTCCAGCATGATACCCTCCAGGTTGTTGTACTCATAGCCGAATGTGGCCCGTATGCCCTGCAAAATAAACTGCGTGGCGCGGTCGAGTGCAATGGGCAGACTGTCGCCCTGCATCAGTGCCCCCGTGATGACACTCGTAAACGTGTCGCCCGTGCCCGGATAATGCGCCGGCAGATAGGGGCAGGTCACCTTCCAGTAACGGTCGCCAAAGCGGTTGTAGGCATAGACCGACGTAGAACGCGGGTCACCGCTCACCGGCACGCTCGTGGCAATGACGATGGCCGGGCCTTGGTCGGAAAGCGTCTTCAGCGCCTGCTTCAGTTCCGCGTCCGTGATGTGCTCCTGATACGGCATGTCCAGCAGGTAATACAGCTCCGTCAGGTTGGGCGTGATAACATCCGCCAGGTGAATCAGCTTCTTCATCTCCGTCACCATCTCCTCGGTAATACCCTTGTAAAGACGACCGTTGTCGCCCAGCACCGGGTCCACCACCACCATGTCATTCTCCCCACGGAACTTCAGGATAAATTCCTCCACAATCTGTGCCTGTTGCGGTGAACCTAAATAACCCGTGTAGAAAGTATCGAAGTGCACGTTCATCTTTTCCCAGTTCTCGATGATGCGCTTCATCTCGTCGGTCAGGTCGAGGAACGAGTACGTGGGGTACTGTGTATGTGCGGACAGTACCGCCGTGGGCAGCGGACACACCTGAAAGCCCATGGACGAGAGTACCGGAATGACCGCCATCAGCGACACGTGCCCCACGCCCGACAGGTCGTGCACAGCCACCACCTTCTTCACCTGATTTTGCAGGAAAGCCCCCGAGCGATGGGGAGCTTCGGCCGGAGCCGCCGGCTTTTTCTTTTTGTACTTCCGTTCTTTCTCCCAGGCCGCCTTCCGTGCCTGATATGCCTCATATTGTCGTTCAATGTAATTGTCAGCCATAGTCTTGTGAATTTACAATTACAAAGGACGCGACTTTTTGCGGAACGAGCAAACTTTTGCAGGGTTTATTCTGATTCATCCGTCAGTTTCATTTGTCTGGGCAAGAGTGCGGCTGAAATAGTACATGTCTTTCAGCACCTTTCCATCCTCTACAATCGGATGGTCATAGTGAAGGGTAAAAAAGTCGGGCACCGTGTGCGAGTAGACAAACCCGCAGTTCTGATAAAAAGAAATGGTCATACGGCTGTCTCCTGTGCCTACCGTCAGCGTGTGACACGCATTCTGGTAACGCTGGCAAAGGTATTCCACCATCTGCCGCCCGTATCCTTTCCGTTGCCAGTGTGGAGCTACGGCCAGGTTTTTCAGCTCACGAATTCCTTTCCCCTCATCCGTTACGACGGCCACGGCAACCGGTTCTGTAAGTAGCTTGTCGTACATCACGTATAAGTCGCCCCGTTCCAGGTAGCGGTCTATCATGGATTCCTGTTCATCGGCCAAAAGCAAGAGTGGGAGGAAACGTTTCTTGTCAGTTGAAACAAGTCGTATTTGCATGAGAGAAATGTTTATGAATTGATTGTAAAGATACGCTTTTCGATGGATTTTTTCTGTTTTTCCTTTGTTCTTTTTTCTTTCTCAGAAAATAGATTGTGACTTTTTGGAAGAATTTGGACCAGATTTCTGTCTATTTTTTTAGTGGATTTGCTTCTTTAGTAGGAAGTCTGCAAGTTAATCCCTTCTCAGAAGTACTCTGAAAGGGGGCTGTCGGTACATAAATTGGGAGTATCTGGAGGATTCTGGAAGCGCTTCTTGTTCAGTCTGGACTGAATTTTCAGGTAAATCAGGTTTTATGATTTTAGAGGAAAATAAGGATTGAAAAATGTCCTTGTGTTTGGACTAAAACGCCCTTACGTTTAAGATGAAACGCCCTTGCGTTTTACTTAAAATGTACTTGCGTTTGAGGGAAAACGTACTTGCGTTTGGCGGTTTCTGGAATTTTGAAGGTAGTTTTGGGGAAAGTTAGGAGGTGTAGAGATGTGTTTTTCCTAATTGGAGAGGTTGGGATGAATTAGTTTGTAGTGCCTTTTTGATTGTATGTGTACGATTTTTTGTGTAACGATGTAAAGTATGATGTTTTATGCTTTCTTTGTGTATGTGTTTGTAGAGAAATAGTTTCTTTCTGAATTTGGCTAAATGGCTCTGCTTGCAGATTTTGAGCGTATAGGTTATGGAGCGAGAAAAGAAAGAGGTTTGAGGGAGGATGGGAGTGGGGTGACATTTTGATAGGAGTGGGAAAAGTGATTTATTTAGTCTGTTCCAATTTCAAATATTATTAACTTTGTAGAAAAATAAATTGGACTTGTTTAAGTGAATTTGATAGTGAAGAATGATGAAGACTCCGAAGCAGTTCAATAACATTACGGAACGTGTGATAGATGATTTACGGTAGACATTGTTGTCAGGTTTCATGAATTCATTGAAAACATTGAAACTCTGTGTACAAGGAAAATGAATTACATTTGCAGTTAGGCGAACATAAATGAAAGGTGTACATGAATACTAATGATATAAATATATTGTTACAACTCGGAGAACGGATTACTTTTGAGTGTAAAAAAGCCGAAGGGCAGCTGCCTAAATCGGTTTGGGAAACTTATTCTTCATTTGCCAATACCATAGGAGGAACCATTTTGCTTGGGATAAAGGAGTGCATGGATGAAACTGACCCGGAAAAAAGATTTGAAATTACAGGAGTTGCCAATCCGCAGAAAATGAAGAAAGAATTCTTTGATACCTTAAACAGTAATAAAGTAAACCGTAATATTCTGACGGATGCAGATGTAGAAATCATACCCTACAAAGGCTGTAATTTGTTATGTATTCATGTACCGCAGGCTGATTATCGTCAACGCCCTATTTATATTAATGGAAATATGATGAATGGGTCTTTCAAACGGAATTATGAAGGAGATTACCATTGTACGGAAGATGATGTAAAAGCTATGATTCGCGATGCAAACGATAGCGGAAATGATTCTGTATTGATGGAAAATTACACCATGGATGATATTGATGCACCTACTCTTGCGGCCTATAGAAACCGTTTTCGTACAGCGAATCCTGATCATGTGTGGAATGAATATTCCGACAGGGAATTCCTGTTGAATATGGGCGGATATATCGTTGATAGAAATACACGCAGAGAAGGGCTGACTTTAGCTGGCTTGCTGATGTTCGGTAAAGGGCTTCCTATAAGGGAACGGTTTGACAATATCCGCATGGATTATCTTGATATGACTAATTTGCAGCCTGACAGCCGATGGAGTGACCGGCTGACATACGACGGACGCTGGGAGAATAATCTGTATAATTTCTTTATGCGTGTACAAGCTAAACTAGTCAGCGATATAAAACGCCCTTTCAGGCTGGAAGGTATGGAGCGCATAGACGATACCTCTGTGCATAAAGCTATTCGTGAGGCATTGACTAATCTTGTTATCCATGCAGATTATATGGTGACAGGTGTGCTCAAAGTGGAAAAACACGATGACTGTTTTGTTTTTTCCAACCCAGGCACACTTAAAATACCCGTTATGGATATTTATGCCGGTGGTAATTCAAAGGCAAGAAATCCGAATATGCAGTCAATGCTGAGAATGATAGGTTTCGGCGATAACATTGGTTCCGGATTTCCTACTATCCTGAACGCATGGAAAAAAGAGAACTGGCGTAAACCGTTTTTAGTAGAACGGACTGATTTACATCTTGTTGAACTAACCCTTTCTATGGTATCTCTTATTCCGGATGAGTGTCATCGTGTCTTAAATGAGATTTATGGTAGTGACTACAGCAGACTTGACAAAGAATGTCAACTGGTTTTGGCTACAGCTATTACGGAGGATAACATATCCAATTATCGTATACAGCAATTATTGGGTAAAAATCCTTTGGAAGCAGGAAGAATTCTTTATGCGCTGGTTGACAAGGGTATGCTTGTTTCTAACAATAGAGGGCGATGGACCTCTTACTCCATTAATTCTGATTATAGTCAAGGAGTAAAAAAGTCAAGGAGTAAAAGTCAAGGAGTAACCACAAGAGCACAAAAGAAACTTCAAATACGGGAGGCACTGATCGCTTTTTGTCAAGAGCCACGTACATTGCAAGAGATAGCCGATTACTTAGGGTATGCTGACAGAAATAGAATGAAGCGTATGTACATTGACCCCATTCTTGGTGAATTACTGGAGATGACCTTCTCTCAAAGTAAGAATGCCCCTACACAGAAATATATAACGAAAACAAATAAGAACAACATATAATCATGAATCCCCATAAATTAGAACTGAGTTCAGTGGACGGTACAAAGCTGAACCTGGAGGCGCTTTACCAGATAGTTTACTCTGGCTTTACCGAAGCAAAAGACGAAAAGACAGGCGAATTACGTCGTGTAGTAAAAGGGAATGGTTCTCATTCAAGGTAGAATATTGGGTTTGGAAAAATAGTGACGATGCTCCGGAAAAAGGCTTTATGCTATTGATGGAGATGTATGTTAAATAAGTCGTTTATGGAATATCTATTACTTTCCTTAATCATAGCTGTTGCCATCGTTTCGTATCTCAGTCACCGAAGAGATATGAAGCTGCTTTGCTCTGTGTCTTCTCCTGCAAGAGGAACAAAAGCGGAACGAAAGCTCATTATCAAGATGCTAAAGAAAGGTGTGCATCCGAAAGCAATCTTTCATGACTTGTATGTGAAAAAAAAGAGTGGGGGATATTCCCAAATTGACCTTGTGGTGGCTACTCCGCAGGGATTGGTGGCGATAGAAGTAAAGGACTATAGCGGCTGGCTGTTTGGCAGTGAAAGGCAACGTTATTGGACACAGATTCTGAATTATGGCAAGGAGAAATACCGGTTCTACAACCCGATTATGCAGAATGCCGGTCACATAAAAGCATTGAAAGAACAGTCTCCACAGTTTGCTCAGCTCCCCATTTACAACATTGTGTTGTTTGACGGGGATTGTGCGCTGAAAGATGTCAGCTATTCGCAGTTTGGTACGTTTGTAGGCTATGCCAACAATATCATGCGGGTATTGAAGACTATCAAAGGATTCGGTGAGGCGGAATATACGGATAAAAAAGAGGTAGCCCGTGTGCTTCGTGAGGCTGTGCGCAACGGGGAGAATCCGATCATCGTGGCGAGCCATGTGGCAGACGTACAAAGCCGGAACTGGGATTGCCCTCGACCAGTGATAAACTGGTTTCCTCGCTTCTTTAGAATCTTCCGCTGGAGAAGATGGATAAGATTTTAGTTTTTCTTTTCACTGTTCTTTTTATAGATTTCTAGCTATCTCCCGAATATTCTTCTTCATTTCCTCCCATTCTTGCCGGATTTCATTATTTTTGTGATTATTTTGAGAAGCACAATCTATGGCAATCTGGGATATATTCACAAGAAATAAAACCTCGCGTTATGCCATTGTAGACGTAGAGGTAGGATTGAAGGACCATAAAATTCATGATATAGGGGCTCTTCGGCAGGACGGTGCCACGTTCCATAAGGCATCGAAGGAAGAGCTGCTCGAATTCCTGCACGATACGGATTACCTTTGCGGGCACAACATCATTCACCACGATGCGAAATACCTGTTCCCCGACAAGGATTGTCGCTGGACGCTGGTGGATACGCTGTACGTATCACCGTTGCTGTTTCCGGAACGTCCTTATCACCGGCTGGTGAAAGACGACAAACTGGCTGCGGAGCAGATGAACAATCCGGTGAACGATTGTGAGAAGGCACGCGATTTGTTACTGGATGAGATTACCCGGTGGAACTCGTTGCCCGATGAGCAGCGAAAGGTGTTTGCCTCATTATTGAAGGGAAAAGAGGAGTTCCGGGGATTCTTCAGCTTGGTGAGAGCCGAAACGGTGGCCTGGGGACTGGCCGGTCTGATACGTCGGTTTTATGAGGGAAAGATATGTGCTCATGCCGATGTGGAGATGCTGATTGAGCGTTATCCGTGTGAGCTGGCTTATGCGCTGGCATTGGTCGATACGACCGACCATCGTTCTGTGACGCCCGGATGGGTGCTTCGCAATTATCCTGAAGTGGAATATGTGATGAAGCTGTTGCGGCGTACACGCTGCGCGGAAGGCTGTGCCTATTGCAATAGCCAGCTGGATGTATTGCGCAATCTGAAAGCTTTCTTTGGCTATGACCAGTTCCGTACCTACGGGGGTGAACCGCTTCAGGAACGGGCAGCCCGGGCAGCGGTAGAGGGGAAGTCCCTGCTGGCCATTTTTCCGACAGGGGGAGGGAAATCGCTGACTTTCCAGCTTCCGGCACTTATGGAGGCACGGGCGGTGCATGGACTTACGGTGGTTATTTCGCCGTTGCAGTCGCTCATGAAAGACCAGGTGGACAATCTGGCTGACAAGGGAATTACGGATGCCGTGACCATCAACGGACTGCTGGACCCCATTACGAGGGCGCTTTCCATTCAGAGGGTACAGGAGGGGGATGCTTCCCTGTTGTATATCGCCCCGGAGATGTTGCGTTCGAAAACCATCGAGCGGATTCTGATGGTGCGCCACGTGGTGCGATTCGTTATCGATGAGGCGCATTGTTTTTCTTCCTGGGGGCAGGACTTCCGGGTGGATTATCTGTATATTGGTAAATTTATTCAGGAGTATCAGCAAAAGAAAGGATGCCGTAACCCGATACCGGTATCCTGTTTCACGGCGACGGCCAAACAGAAGGTGGTACAGGATATTTGTGATTATTTCAAGCGGACGTTGAACCTGGATTTGGAGTTGTTTGCCTCTATAGCTTCGCGAACGAATTTGCACTATTCGGTGGTGCATGCCGAGACGGACGAGGACAAGTATACCAAGCTGAGGGAGCTGGTGGCAGAGTCCAGCTGTCCGACCATTGTGTACGTGTCGCGTACACGGCGTACCAAGGAACTGGCTGCAAAATTGACGCGCGACGGCTATAAGGCGTTGCCTTTCAACGGAAAGATGGATGCCGACGAGAAGATTGCCAACCAGGATGCGTTCATGAGCGACCAGGTGCGCATCATCGTGGCGACGTCGGCTTTCGGAATGGGAGTGGACAAGAAGGATGTGGGACTGGTGGTGCATTACGATATTTCCGATTCGCTGGAGAACTATGTGCAGGAAGCCGGCAGGGCCGGACGTGACCCGCATCTTAACGCACGCTGTTACGTGCTTTACAGTGACAATGACCTGGATAAGCATTTTATTCTGTTGAATCAGAAGAAGCTGAGTATCAGTGAAATCCAGCAGGTGTGGAAGGCAGTGAAGGATATGACGAGGAAACGCATGAGGGTGTGCTGTTCGGCGCTGGAGATTGCCCGGAATGCGGGATGGGATGACTCGGTGGCGGATATTGAAACACGTGTGCGGACGGCTCTGGCGGCACTGGAGCAGAGCGGTTATCTGGAGCGAGGAAACAATGTGCCGCATGTGTATGCCACCGGTATCACGGTAAAGAACATGGACGAGGCACGGAAGCGTATCACGGCATCGGTGTTGTTTGGTACTGACGAGATAGAGAAGGCGGTGAGAATCATTACGTCCTTGATTTCGCAGAAGTACATTGCCAAGGCACAGGACTCGGGAGCAGAATCGCGGATTGATTACCTGGCCGATATTCTGGGACTGACCAAGAAAGAAGTGGTGTCGGTGGTAGAGCGGATGCGGCAGGAAGGTATATTGGCCGACAGCAGGGATATTTCGGCCTATTTGCAGGATGCGGGCGACTCGGAACGGAAGTCGCGGATGCTGCTGGAGCGTTTTGCGAAACTGGAACAGTATATTCTCAACCATATCCCGGATGAGTCGCTGCGGATTTCGTGCAAGCAGCTGAACGACAATGCGGTGCACGACGGAGTTGTCACGTCGAAGGAAAAGGACATCCGCACGTTGTTGTATTTTCTTACCATAAAGGGGTATATGCACAAGAAGGAGGACGCTGTACGTAACATGAAGCTTACTCGCTGGGCCGATCTGGAGACTACTATCAAACGGTTTGAAAAACGGTTGGAGATCAGTCGTTTTGCCGTGGAATGGCTGTATAAGCTGGTGGAGGAGCGAGAGGGTAAGGAAACCGCAACGGAGAAGGCGGCCGTGCAGTTCTCGGTAGTGGAACTCTTGAATCAGTTGAAAGCGAGTCCTCAGTCTCTTTTTGGCAGAATGGAAGATTTGCAGCTGGAAGATGTGGAAGAAGCTCTTCTGTATCTGTCGAAGATTGGGGCTCTCAAGCTGGAAGGTGGTTTCCTGGTGCTTTACAATGCGATGGACATCAAGCGGATAAAGGATAATAAGTCGCGCTACAAACAGGAGGATTACCGGATGCTGAACGAGTTCTACAAGCAGAAAATTCAGCAGGTGCACATCGTGGGAGAATATGCCAACCTGATGGTGAAGGATTATCAGGAGGCTTTGCAGTATGTGCAGGATTATTTCCAGATGGATTACAGGAAATTTATTGCTAAATACTTCAAGGGTGAGCGGGTGAACGAGATTCAGCGTAACCTCACGCCGAAAAAGTACAAGCAGTTGTTCGGGCAGTTGTCTCAGCGGCAGATGGAGATTATTTCGGACAAGGAGTCGCGCTGCATTGTGGTGGCGGCTGGTCCGGGCAGCGGAAAAACCCGTGTGCTGGTACACAAGTTAGCTTCGCTGTTGCTGCTGGAGGATGTGAAGCACGAGCAGTTGCTGATGCTGACTTTCTCCCGGGCGGCTGCCACGGAATTCAAGCAGCGGCTGATGGAACTGATTGGCAATGCGGCGCACTACGTGGAAATAAAAACCTTTCATGCCTATTGTTTTGACTTGCTGGGTTTGATTGGTAACCTGGAGGAAGTAAAAAATGTGGTGGGGAAGGCTGCGGAGATGATTGAGCAGGGGGAAGTGGAACCTAACCGGATTGGCAAGACGGTGCTGGTGATTGATGAGGCGCAGGACATGGGCGTGGAAGAGCATGCGCTGGTGCGGGCGTTGATGCATCACAATGAGGAGATGCGGGTGATAGCTGTGGGCGACGATGACCAGAATATCTATGAGTTTCGTGGCTCGGATTCCGGTTACATGTGGCAACTGACACAGGAGCCTGGAAGCCGCTTTGTGGAGATGACGGAGAATTACCGGAGTGCGCGTCATGTGGTGGCAGCGGCCAATGATTTTGTGAAAGGTATTGGCGGAAGGCTGAAAAGCATGCCGATTGTATCGATGCGCAAGGAAGACGGATGGGTAGGGGTGACTCGCCATCAGTCTGCCTGCATGTATCAGCCGCTGGTGGAGGAACTGCTACGGAATAGAGGAGAGGGTACCGCATGTGTGCTTACCCAGACCAATGAAGAGGCGGTCATTCTGGTGGCACTGTTGCGGAAGCATGGTGTGCGCAGCAAGCTGATTCAGTCGATGGAGGGCTTGCTGTTCTGGAACATGGCCGAGATGAGGTATTTCCTGAAGTATATAGGCAAGCAGGTGAGTACGCCTTTGATTCCGGATGAACTCTGGGAGAAGGCGAAGGGTGCTACGTTTGCGGCTTATGAAGGGAGTTTGGGTTTGCCTTACGTGAGGCGTTGCGTGGAATTGTTTGAGGAAATCAACCGGATGAAGTATTTCACGGATTTCAAGGAGTTTGTGTTCGAGTCTTCGATGGAAGATTTTTGTGACGTGTCGGGGGCTGATGTGGTGGTATCAACCATTCACAAGGCAAAAGGCCGTGAGTTTGACGACGTGTATATGCTTGTTTCGGACGGGTTCCCAAAAGATGTGCATCAGATGCGCCGGTATTATGTGGGCATTACCCGTGCCAAAAAACGGTTGTTTGTGCATACAAACGGAGATTGCTTTGCGAATCTGAAAGCAGACCAGTATCTGGTAGATTCTCGGGAGTATGCAATGCCTGGTGAGATTGTGTTGCAGCTTTCGCATAAGGATGTGTTCTTGGGATTCTTCAAGGATCTCAAACGAGAGGTGCTGTCGCTGAAAGGGGGTGATACGTTGTTCTATAAAGACTACACATTGTATAATCAGGCGCAAAGGCCGGTGGCCCGCTTGTCGCAGAATATGCAGAAGAAGTTGGCCGAGTGGAAGGAGCGTGGCTATGAAGTGAAGTCGGCTTCCGTGCGCTTCGTGGTGGCCTGGAAACCGAAGGATGCGCCGAAAGAGGAAGCGGAAACGGCAGTGTTGCTGCCCGACCTGGTGTTGTGCCTGTAGTTTATTTTGATTATCTTTGCTAACTAACCCACAAAAAAACAAGAATTATGGACATACAAACGATACTATCAAACCTGAAGATTGACCAGTTGAACGCCATGCAGGCGGCTTCCATCGATGCGTGGAAGGAGGGCAGCGATTTGATACTGCTCTCGCCTACGGGTTCCGGAAAGACGCTGGCCTACCTGCTGCCGCTGGTGAGCTCGCTGAAAAAGGGGGTGGAAGGCGTGCAGGCCGTGGTACTGGTACCTTCGCGCGAGCTGGCTTTGCAGATTGAGCAGGTGTTCAAGGCCATGGCGACCGGCTTTCCGGTGATGAGCTGTTACGGCGGACGTCCGGCCATGGAAGAACACCGCACCATGAAGGGCATTTCGCCGGTGGTAATTATCGGTACGCCGGGACGTATGAACGACCACCTGAACAAGCAGAATTTCGAGGCGGGCACCGTGCGTACGCTGGTCATCGATGAGTTCGACAAGTGTCTGGAGTTCGGCTTTCAGGATGAGATGGCCGAGGTCATCGGAAAGTTGCCGGCATTGCGTCGCCGCTTCCTGCTGTCGGCTACCGATGCGGAGGAGATTCCGCGTTTTACGGGCATGAACCGCACGCTGAAACTGGATTTCCTGAATCCGGAGGAAACTGTGTCACAGCGCTTGTCGGTGTATCGTGTCACTTCGCCAGTGAAGGATAAACTGGAAACGCTCTACAAGCTGCTGTGTACGCTGGGCAACGAATCGACGCTGGTGTTCTGCAACCATCGCGAGAGTGTGGACCGGGTAGGGAAGTACCTGCACTCCATGAAAGTGTATTGCGAGACGTTCCACGGCGGAATGGAGCAGGACGACCGTGAACGGGCGCTGTATAAGTTCCGTAACGGAAGCTGCCACATCTTTATCTCGACTGACCTGGCAGCCCGCGGACTGGATATTCCGGACATCCGTCACGTGGTGCATTATCACTTGCCGGTGGCCGAGGACGGGTTCATTCACCGCAACGGACGTACGGCGCGCTGGGAGGCCGAGGGTAATGCCTTTCTGATTCTGCACGATGAGGAGCGTATCCCCGACTATGTGCCCCGTCCGCTGGAAGAGTTTGAACTGCCGGAGCCGACGCCGCAGCCAGCCTTGCCAGAGTTTGTTACCTTATATATAGGGAAGGGTAAGAAAGACAAGATCAACAAGATTGACATCGTGGGCTTTTTGTCGAAAAAAGGCGGACTGGGCCGGGACGATGTGGGACGTGTGGACGTGAAAGACCACTATGCGTTTGCGGCAATTTCTCGAAAAAAGGCAAAACAAACGTTAAAACTCATACAAAATGAAAAGATAAAGGGGGGTAAAAACTTTGATAGAACTGGCAAAATAATAACTTTGTGTCATGACAGTCTTCCGGCGGTGAAGGCTGTCTCGCATTTTGCTATGACTCGTGAGCATCCCCATGCCATAGCTAACTATTCTCGTGTCAATATGTCACTAAAATAGCGTTTGTGTGTGTAATTTGAAAGATAAAATTCAATAAGGCTGTAAAATTATCACGAAAACTTTTGGAAGTCTAAAAATAATCACTAAATTCGCAAGTGTTAGCTAAAATGATTGTTTAACCAAAACAAACTTCCAATGAAGAAACATAATTTTAATGCGGGACCGTCTATTTTGCCTCGCGAAGTGATAGAAAAGACAGCTCAGGCTATTCTTGATTATAATGGTTCAGGACTTTCGTTGATGGAAATCAGTCACCGCGCTAAAGACTTCCAGCCGGTGGTAGATGAAGCAGTGGCCTTGTTCAAGGAATTGCTGAACATTCCGGAAGGATACTCGGTATTGTTCCTGGGTGGAGGTGCAAGCATGGAGTTCTGTATGGTTCCCTATAATTTCCTGGAAAAGAAGGCGGCTTACCTGAATACGGGTACTTGGGCCAAGAAAGCGCTGAAAGAAGCGAAAGCATTCGGCGAAACAGTAGAGGTGGCTTCTTCTGAAAAAGAAGGCTACACTTATATCCCGAAAGATTATGAAGTGCCGGCCGACGTGGATTATTTCCATATCACGACTAACAATACCATCTACGGTACGGAATTGCATGCCGACCTGAATGTCAATGTGCCGATGGTGGCCGATATGTCTTCGGACATTTTCTCTCGTCCGGTAGACGTTTCCAAATATATCTGTATTTACGGAGGTGCACAGAAGAACCTGGCTCCTGCAGGTGTGACTTTCGTTATCGTGAAGAACGATGCGCTGGGTAAGGTTTCCCGTCACATCCCGACCATGCTGAATTATCAGACACACGTGGACAAGGGTTCTATGTTCAATACTCCGCCGGTAGTGCCTATTTATGCGGCTCTTCAGACTTTGCGCTGGATCAAGGCACAGGGTGGCGTGGAAGAAATGCAGCGCCGTGCCAAGCAGCGTGCCGACATGCTGTATGCCGAAATTGACCGCAACAAGCTGTTCCGTGGCACCGTAACGGCCAAGGAAGACCGTTCGTACATGAACATCTGCTTTGTCATGGCCGATGAATACAAGGACCTGGAAGCCGACTTCCTGAAGTTCGCTACCGAAAAAGGTATGGTGGGCATCAAGGGTCACCGTTCTGTGGGTGGTTTCCGTGCTTCTTGCTACAATGCCATGCCGGTAGAAAGTGTGCAGGCACTGATTGACTGCATGCAGGAATTTGAGAAAATGCATTAATTGTTGTTATACCCGAAGATAAGGGCGTGGAATTTCGATAACACGTCCTTGTTTTCTTTTTAAAATCAAGTATTATGAAAGTATTGGTTGCGACAGAGAAACCGTTTGCTAAAGTAGCTATCGACGGTATTCGGAAAGAGATAGAAGCTGCGGGCTATGAACTGGCTTTGCTGGAGAAATATACAGAAAAACAGCAGTTGCTCGATGCAGTGAAGGATGCGAATGCAGTGATTATCCGAAGTGACATCATTGACAAGGAAGTGCTGGATGCGGCAAAGGAACTGAAAATCGTGGTACGTGCCGGTGCGGGATATGACAATGTGGACCTGGAGGCAGCTACGGCTCACGGGGTTTGCGTGATGAATACGCCGGGACAGAACTCGAATGCGGTGGCCGAACTGGCTTTCGGTATGATGATTATGGCGGTTCGTAATTTCTACGACGGCAAATCGGGTACGGAACTGATGGGCAAGAAACTGGGTATCCATGCATACGGTAACGTAGGGCGCAATGTGGCTCGTATTGCAAAGGGCATCGGTATGGACATTTATGCCTACGATGCGTATTGTCCGAAGGAAGCCATGGTGGCCGACGGCGTGAAACCGGTGGATTCTGCAGAAGAATTGTATACTACTTGCAACGTGGTGTCATTGCACATTCCGGCTACTGCCGAAACCAAGAACTCCATTGATTATGATTTGGTGAACCGTATGCCGAAAAACGGTTTGCTGGTGAATACTGCCCGTAAGGAGGTGATTAACGAAGCAGATTTGCTTCGCCTGATGAATGACCGTCCGGACTTGAAGTATGTGACCGACATCATGCCGGCTCATCACGATGAGTTTGCCGATCATTTCCCGGGACGTTATTTCTCTACTCCGAAGAAAATGGGTGCACAGACGGCTGAGGCAAATATCAATGCCGGCATCGCAGCAGCCCGTCAGATTGTGGGCTTCCTGAAAGATGGTTGTGAGAAATTCCGTGTAAACAAGAAATAACTCTTTAATTTGCGCATAAATGAAACTGACTGTATACGAACGGCATTCGCTGATTCCATTGGGAATCGGATCTTCCTTACTGCTGGTGAATTCTTTGTGCAGGTCGTTTTTGGATGATTTCTGGAAAGGATTCCTGTGCGGCATGGCACTGATGTGTTTCATTTATGCGCTGTGTACGTTAGTGTTATTTTTCAAACGAAATTTCAAGCATTATGGCAATAGTTAAACCTTTCAAGGGTGTTCGTCCGCCGCAGGACTTGGTGGAGCAGGTGGCTTCCCGCCCTTACGACGTGTTAAACTCGGCTGAGGCCCGCGAAGAGGCGAAAGGCAACGAGAAATCTTTGTATCACATCATCAAGCCGGAGATTGACTTTCCGGAGGGAACGGATGAGCACGACCCGCGTGTGTACGACAAGGCGGTAGCGAATTTCCGGATGTTCCAGGAAAAGGGCTGGCTGGTGCAGGACGACAAACCGTGTTACTATATTTATGCCCAGACCATGAACGGCAAGACGCAGTATGGACTGGTGGTAGGAGCTTACGTGCCCGACTACATGAACGGGGTGATTAAGAAGCATGAGCTGACGCGCCGTGACAAGGAGGAGGACCGCATGAAGCATGTACGGGTGAACAATGCGAACATCGAACCGGTGTTCTTTGCATATCCGGAAAACAAGACGCTGGATGCCGTGGTGGCGAAATATACGGCTCAGAAGCCGGTGTATGACTTTGTGGCACCGGATGACGGTTTCGGCCATCAGTTCTGGGTGATTGACGACGACAAGGACATTGAGGCAGTGACAGAGGCGTTCAAGGAAATGCCTTCGCTTTACATTGCCGACGGTCATCACCGTAGTGCGGCAGCGGCACTGGTGGGTGCTGAAAAGGCGGCTCAGAATCCGAACCATCAGGGCGACGAGGAATACAACTACTTCATGGCGGTGTGTTTCCCTGCCGAGCAGCTTACTATCATCGACTACAACCGGGTGGTGAAGGATTTGAACGGGCTGACTCCGCAGGCGTTCCTGGAAGCGCTGAAGAAGAACTTCGTAGTGGAAGAAAAGGGTGCGGACATCTACAAGCCGACAGCCTTGCACAACTTCTCGCTTTACCTGGAGGGCAAATGGTACAGTCTGACGGCCAAACCGGGCACTTACGACGATAACGACCCGATTGGGGTACTGGATGTCACGATTTCTTCCAACCTGATTCTGGACGAGATTCTCGGCATCAAGGACTTGCGTTCGGACAAGCGTATCGACTTCGTGGGCGGTATCCGCGGACTGGGTGAACTGAAGAAACGGGTGGACAGCGGCGAAATGAAGATGGCGCTGGCACTCTATCCGGTTTCCATGAAGCAGCTGATGGATATTGCCGATACGGGCAACATCATGCCGCCGAAAACCACGTGGTTTGAACCGAAACTGCGTTCGGGACTGGTGATTCACAAACTGGAATAAGACTTTTCTTCTGAACGATACAGGGCCTTCTCAAAGTTACATTTGGGAGGGCCTTTTTTGTGAACGGATATGAGGGAAAACTATCTGAAAAGAAAACGCACTTGCGTTTAATGTAAAACGTAAGTGCGTTTTGTCTAAAACTCTTTGGCGTTTGAGTTGGAACGCAAGTGCGTTTGGTTCGAAACGTAAGTGCGTTTTCCAGTGAAATATCTTATTTCGGCAAGGTTACGGGGAAGAGGTCGTTCGGGCGGTGTTCGCGCAGAATTACCTGCTTCATCTGGTTCACGAGGTCCGGATGCTGGGCAGCTATGTCGTGGTCTTCATGGATGTCTTCTGCCAGGTTGTAGAGGTGGGGAACCCCCTTCTTTACCACCATCTTCCAGTCGCCCATGCGGAGACCAATCTGGTCGGTTTCGTGGAACTCCCAGTAGAGGAAGTCGTGTGCCTTCTGTGCTTCGTCATTCCCCAACAGGGTAGGAGCGAAAGAGATGCCGTCGAAGCAGTCACCTTCCAGTTTCTTGTTCAGGTACTTCTTGGGGAAACGCTTGTCGCCCACCAGTTCGCAGAAGGTCGGCATGATGTCGTAGAAAGCCAGCTGATGGTCGTTTACTTCACCGGCTTTCACCTTTCCCGGCCAGCGTACGATGAACGGGATGCGGATACCTCCTTCATAGCACTGGCGCTTCAGGCCGCGCAACTTGCCGTCGCGTCCGAAGAATGTCGGGTCGGCACCGCCTTCTTCGTGAGGACCGTTGTCGCTGCTGAAGATGACGATGGTATTCTCGTCGAGTCCTTTTTCTTTCAGCTTGGCCAGGATTTCGCCTACGTAGGCATCCAGTCGGCTGATCATGCCGGCAAACTGGGCATGTGTGTGCACGCTCTCGTTGTAGCGGGAACCGGCTTGTCCGCCCCAGGTCTTGTCATGAAAGAACTGTTTCTTATATTTCTTCAGGATGGAGTCGTTGGGCTGTACCAGTTCGGCATGCGGCAGGGTGTACGTCAGGAAGCCGTAGAAAGGTTGTTTGCCGTCCTGCTTGTCGAGCCATTCCAGTGCCTTCTGGTGAATCAGGTCGGCCGAATACTGCGTACGCTTGAAATAGTCTTCGCCGCTCATCGGATAGCGGATATTGTCTTCTAATATCACACGGCTGACGGCCGTATCACCTGCGGCACGACTGTAGGAGTTCAGGAAGTTCGGGTAGTAGAGGTGCGCCTGAAACTGGCACATGTAGCCGAAGTATTCGTCCACGCCCCGCTTGTCGGGAGTAGAGGTCGAACCCTCGTAGCCGCCGGCCCATTTACCGAACATGCCGGTGGTATAGCCGTTCTTCTTCATGATTTCCGGCAGGATGATGTGCTGCGGGTCATACGGCTCCTGTCCCGTGACGGCATATTCCTTGTTCTGTCCGTACCACACCTCGCCGAGCCAGTACTCCTTGTTGCCTCTCACGTGTCCGTGTCCGCTGTGTTGTCCGGTCATGATGGTGGCGCGCGACGGGGCACTGACGGGGCTTCCGGCGTATGCCTGCGTAAATCGCATGCCCTCCTGTGCCATCTGGTCGATGCAGGGTGTCTGGATGAAAGGCTGACCGTAGCATCCCAGGTCGCCGTATCCCATGTCGTCGCAGAGAATAAACAAGATGTTGGGTTTTTCAGAATCGGGCGTTGCAGCTTGTGCATGAGGTGCAGCCACGGCAACCAGTCCCATACAGTAAGCTAATTTTTGTAGTTTTTTCATGCCATTAGTTTCTTAAGGGATTAATGCAGGGCAAAGATACGCTTTCCGGTTTTAAAAATGCGAGAAAAATCATTAAATTTGCCACCTGAAAGAAGAAAAAACGATGCAAGAAGATACCTATAAGACTATTCAGGAAAGCGCGGAAGCCATCTATACCGAGAAGCGCAGCAAGTTCATTGCCATTGCGCTGCCAGTGCGTACGCTCTCCGAAGTGAAGTCCCTTCTGGAGGAGTACCAGAAGAAATATTATGATGCCCGCCACGTGTGTTATGCCTATATGCTGGGTGCGGAACGGAAGGATTTCCGGGCCAACGATAACGGGGAGCCTTCGGGTACGGCCGGAAAGCCCATCCTCGGACAGATTAATTCGCGCGAGCTGACCGATGTGCTGGTCATCGTGGTGCGTTATTTCGGCGGTATCAAGCTGGGGACGAGCGGTCTGATTGTGGCCTACCGCATGGCGGCTTCGCTGGCATTGGATGAAGCTCCGGTCATCGAGAAGACGGTGGACGAAGACGTGGCCGTGGCGTTCGAATATCCCTTTATGAACGACATCATGCGCATCGTCAAGGAAGAGTCGCCCGAGATACTGGAACAGTCGTACGACATGGACTGCCTGATGCGTCTGCGCATCCGCAAGTCGATGATGGGAAAGTTGCGTGCGCGACTGGAAAAAGTGGAGACAGCCCGCATTCTGGACGAGTAATTGGAGAAAGTGCCGGAAGTCGTGCTTTTTTCACAGAAAGTCGCTGATTTTTTGCATTTCCCTGCGGGTTTTTAGCAAAAATTATTATCTTTGTTTTAATCTTATAACCTTTCATTATGAAACGACTGACAGGCTTAATATGCTTCTTGTGTCTCCTTTGCAGTTGCCGGGAGGAAGCAGGCCGTGGGGTGGAACAACCGATGTCGCAGCCCATTGTGTCGGAGACGGCATCTCCCGACAGCATGGAAGTGGAAGATATTCTGCCGTTTGAGCGTAAACCGTTGATTGCTGCTGACATCATCTTGACGAAGGAACTTCTTTTTGATAAATACACCTTGAAGGATGAGTATCCGTATAAGGATACCGTCCGTTCATTTAAATGGGATGACATACGCAAATGCCTGGCCTTTATCGAGAATCTTCAGTACGATGCCAATCGCTGGGCGATATTTCAGAATTACAAGAACATGAATCAGGAAGCTCCGCTGGTGCGGAAATATACGCAGAATGTGTATCGGCGCATTGCCGATACGCTGGGAGTGGAACGTTATCAATCGGTGCCGCTGTATCTTCCTTCGGATACGCTGGTGCCCGAACGCTACGGACGCGACGGGGCGCTGGTGTCTTTCCTGGGCGAGACGGGCAGCTTCTATCGCGTGTCACCGGTCTCCATCGAGGGGGAATGGTGGGTGCCGCGCCGCTACGTCAAACTGTTGTCCGACAGCACGCAGTTTAACCACGTGGTAGTGGTAGACCGGGGCGACCAGAACATTGCCACGCTGGAACGTCTGGAAGAAGGTACCTGGGCCATCCGCAGCATGAATCCGGCCACTACGGGCATGCACCGTCCGCCGTATGCGCAGGAAACGCCGCTCGGCATGTTTGTGGTACAGCAGAAAAAGTCGCGCATGGTGTTCCTGAAAGACGGTTCTGCGGCCACCGGAGGCTATGCACCGTATGCCAGCCGCTTCACTAACGGAGCCTATATTCACGGGGTGCCGGTCAACGTGCCTCGCACGGCGATGATTGAATACAGCTGGTCGTTGGGCACTACGCCCCGTTCGCACATGTGTGTGCGCAATGCCACTTCACATGCCAAGTTTGTGTACGACTGGGCACCGACGGAACGGTCGCTGGTGATTGTAATCGAGTGATTTCTATAAAATTAACTCTCTTTACGGAAGAAGAAGGGCAGAAAATCCGTAACTTTGCGGCCGAATATTTTTCAGGTCGTAAAAAGTCATGCAAAATCATATCATCAAATTTTTTCTTTCTGCCATGTTCCTGTCTTTCCCCTGTGCGTATTTCACGGCGGAAGGAGAGTCTGTTCCTACTGAATCCCCTGTAGCAGCGGTCAAGGCGGCCGATGAGGTCGTGTCGCTCTACCATTCTATGCAGCTGGAGGGAGTGGTCAACTGGCGGGCCTTCAGGCAGGCGGTAACGGGGTATAACCGCATCAAGAACCGCAAGCGCGATGTATTGACCCTGATTGACTTTTCCAAGCCTTCCACGGAAAAGCGCCTGTACGTGTTCGACATGAAGCATCGCCGGATGCTGTATTCTTCGGTTGTGTCGCACGGCAAAAACAGCGGTGGAAACTATGCTACCTCTTTTTCCAACGAATACGGCTCCTACAAGAGCTCACTGGGCTTTTACCTGACGGCTTCTACCTATCAGGGACGAAACGGGTATTCGCTCATTCTCGACGGACTGGAGAAAGGGATTAACGACCGGGCCCGTGAACGTGCCATTGTGGTGCACGGGGCCTCCTATGCAGACCCATCCGTGGCCAGTCGTGGCGGACGGTTGGGACGGAGCTTCGGATGTCCGGCATTGCCCACTTCCGTGTCGCGCCCCATTATAGATGCAATAAAAGGGGGCAGCGTCATGTATATCTATGCCGAAACCCCCTCTTACTTAGCTCAAAGTTCTATTCTCGATACATCGGATGATGTCATCGTAAATCAATGATTTCCGCTCCCGGATACTTGCTTTTGTCGAAACGGAACACCGCGTCGGGCAGATTCACTCCTGTGCGGTACGACGAAATCTGAAACTCTTGTTTTTCTCCGTTCTGTAGCTGGATGGCAATGTACACGGGCGAGCTGTTTTCCTTCACGTTCAGTGTGATGCTTTTAATGTCCTGCGAGGTCTTCGGGGTCAGGATGATTTCATGTCCCCGCTTTCCCTGACGGGTCTTTTCGCCCACGTAGCGGTAGTTGAAGCCCTTTTTGTAGGCTATCAGCAGCGCATACGGGTTGACGCTCTGTATTTCCTCCGGGGTGGGGGATGACACGTTTACCTCTTCATTCTGCTCTACGTAGCTCCACTGTGTCTTTCCGTCGAACCAGGTCTTGATGCCTCCGCTCTCCAGACAGAACTTGTTGCCTTTCAGCAACAGCTTTCCGTGTTGTGTACCTCCAAAAGTCAGGCTGATGCCACCGGCTTTCCGGTAGTTGTCTGCCATCTTGCTTAATATGCTTTCAGCTTTTGCGTCCTGTTGAGCCACAGCCTGACACAAGGCGACTCCCATCAGCAGGACGAGAAGAAAAATCTTTTTCATACCTGTCACAATCGTTTTTATGGGTTAGAGGGCAGCCCGTTTAATCCTTCAGGCTGCTCATTCTCATTTGTAAATCGTTTTCATCCAGACAAAGCACGTCGCGCGCCTTGCTACCGTTGGCCGGACCTACGATACCCGCCTTTTCCAGCTGGTCCATGATGCGTCCCGCACGGTTGTAGCCGATGGAGAATTTACGCTGAATCAGCGAAGTGGAACCCTGCTGGTGGTAGATGACCAGACGGGCCGCTTCTTCAAAGAGCGGGTCCAGACGGTTCATGTCCACGTCGGCTGCACTGCTGGGTTCTGCATTCTCATCCACGTATTCCGGCAGCATGAAGGCCGTAGGATAACCCTGCTGCTTGCCGATGAATTCCGCGATGCGTTCCACTTCCGGCGTATCGACAAACGCACACTGCACGCGCACGGGGTCGTTTCCTTGCAGGTACAGCATGTCACCCTTACCGATGAGCTGCTGGGCACCCGGACGGTCCAGAATGGTACGTGAGTCCATCATGGAAGCCACACGGAAAGCCACACGTGCCGGGAAGTTGGCCTTGATGGTACCCGTAATGATGTTTGTAGTCGGACGCTGGGTAGCGATGATGGCGTGGATACCCACCGCACGGGCCAGCTGGGCAATACGGCAGATAGGCAGTTCCACCTCCTTGCCGGCTGTCATAATCAGGTCGCCGAACTCATCAATGATGATGACGATGTAAGGCAGGAAGCGGTGACCGTTCTCCGGATTCAGCTGGCGGTTGATAAACTTCGCGTTATATTCCTTGATGTTACGGCATCCCGCGTTCTGCAAGAGTTTGTAACGGTTGTCCATTTCTACACACAGCGAGTTCAGCGTCTGCACCACCTTCGTCACGTCGGTGATGATGGCATCCTCTCCGTCGGGCAACTTGGCCAGGAAGTGGCGCTCAATCGGCGCGTAGATGGCAAATTCCACCTTTTTCGGGTCGATGATGACGAACTTCAGTTCACTGGGGTGCTTCTTGTAGAGCAGGGAAGTCACGATGGCATTCAGTCCCACCGACTTACCTTGACCTGTCGCACCGGCCACCAGCATGTGGGGCGCCTTGGCCAGATCCACCATGAACACCTCGTTGGTAATGGTTTTTCCAAGTGCCACCGGTAGGTCGAAGGTGGTTTCCTGGAACTTCTTGCTGGTCAGGATGGAACTCATGGGCACGATGTGCGGGTTTGCGTTCGGCACTTCGATACCGATGGTACCCTTGCCCGGAATCGGTGCGATGATACGGATGCCCAGTGCCGAAAGACTCAAGGCGATGTCGTCTTCCAGATTACGGATTTTCGAGATACGTACCCCTTCTGCCGGCGTAATCTCATATAAGGTAATGGTCGGACCCACACTGGCCTTGATGGAACTGATTTCAATGCCGAAGCTGCGCAGTACTTTGATGATGCGGTTCTTGTTGGCATTCTGTTCCTCCATATCGATGTCCGGCTCGTCGTTCTGATACGTATTCAGCAGGTCGAGGGTAGGGAAGCGGTAAAACTCCAGGTCCAGGCGCGGGTTGTACGGCTGCGACACGTCTCCACGGTAAGCCTGATCCTCTTCCTTGGTATCGTTGCTGACCTCAAATGCCGGCTCCTCTTCTTCCTTGTCGAAGTCTTCCTCCAGGGCCGGCTTCACCTCAAAAGGGTGCTTTCTGTCATCTTCTTCCTCAGTATCAATGGGCAGGTCGATGACGCGCTCCGGTGCCGGTTCCTCTTTTACGACCACCTTTTCCGGTTCCTCCTTGACAGGTTCAGCCGCTTTCTCCGGTTCTTCCTGCGGAGTCTCTTCCTCCTCTTTCTTCTGTTTCGGTTTCCGGTGCGTCCAGCTCTTCCAGAAACTTTCTTTCTTTTCCTTCTTATCCGATTCATCCTCCGCGGCGGTCACTTCCTGTTCGTCCACTACCGGCTTCCGGTAGGTCGGTTCCGGCTGGGGAGTTACTTCCTCTGCCATGGTCGCGTTATTGCCTTTTTGCGGATGCAGTGCCTTTCTCACCACGCCCATAGTCTGTCGGGTCAGTGCCACGCCGAACAATATGGCCGTAGCCAGCAGCACCAGAATCAATCCCGGGGCACCGATTTGCGAGCGAATCCACAGGCTCACGTTGTAGCCGTGCAGTCCCCCCGGATAAATATAAGAATCTTCCAGCAGTCCCCCGAATGCAAATCCCAGGGTTACAGAGAGCCATACCATCACCGTGGCACAGCCTAAGAACCAGTAACGGATGCGGAACTCGTACGCCTTCATCAGCTTCATGCCGGCCACCACTAAGAAAATAATGATACAGTAAGCCGAAAACCCGAAGCAGTCGTTAATCAGGAACTGCGCCAGCTGCGCTCCCCGTGCTCCGGCATAGTTCTGTATGCGGTTGCCTGTTTCCAGCAGCTCCGACGGGTTGGGATGCGACAGAATGCTCTGGTCGTTTCCTCCCGTAAAGAAGAACGAGCTGAAAGCCAGCAGCAAGTACACGCCGAAGATGACGCAGAGCAGTCCGATAACGAACGCGGTAGTCTCACTTTTCAGGATAGTCCATGTTTTTCCGGCCATGGCAGCCGCTTTTTCACTTTTGCTTGTATCTGTTTTTTTTGTTTGCATGATGATTCGAATTAACTAAACATACATGCAAATGTACGAATAAAACTAAAACTGAGAAATTTTTTTTGTACCTTTGCACGTCAATTAGCATGAATATGGAAGAAAAAAACTCTCAAGTAATATTCGATAAAAATGCAGTCGAGTTCGTGACAGTGGCTGCCGAGTTCTGTGGATTTATGGATCGTGTGTCCGATATGCGTTGTCGGGATTTCGTCGACAAATCTCTGAAACTCCTTCCCCTTTTATACCTGAAGGCTTCGTTGCTTCCTGCTTGTGAGCGGATGGAAGATGCCGACCCGGAAACCTTCGTGACCGAGACCGATTACGAAGTGCTTCGCGGCTCCATCGCCTCTCTCTTGGGCGAATACGATGACTACCTCGAGGTGTTCCTCGATGACATGGCCTATAGTGATACCCCCATTCATCAGAACATTTCCGAAAGCCTGGCCGACATTTACCAGCCCATCAAGGATTTCATCTGCGTGTTCCAGTTGGGCCTGGAGCACACCATGAACGACTCCTTAGCCATCTGCCGTGAACTCTTTGCCGAGTTCTGGGGACAGCGCCTGGTCAATGTGATGCGTGCCCTTCACGACGTGAAGTACCGCCAGCTTTCACACAGCAGTCAGGAAGAGGAAGATGCCGCACTTTACGAAGACAATTGCACCGAAGAAGAACTCTACGAAGGCCTTGACATGGGCGACGACGAATAACCCTAAACCCGTAAACTGAATGGTAGAACTACAGAGTAAAATAGATAAGAAAATCGTTGCGGAGTTACCCAAAGTCTCTTTCCCCGGTCGCATCTTCGTGATTTACACCGAGGCCGAGGCCCGCAAGGCCATCGATTACCTCAATACCCATGTACTGGTAGGGGTGGACACTGAAACACGCCCCTCGTTCCGGAAGGGAGCTGTCAACAAGGTGGCCCTCTTGCAGGTCTCTACTTACGACACCTGCTTCCTGTTCCGCCTGAACCACCTCGGGCTGCCGGATTTCCTGGAAGAGTTCCTTCAGAACGACGTGCTCAAAATCGGCCTGTCGCTGAAAGACGATTTCGCCATGCTGCGCCGCCGCAACCAGAAAGACCCGCGCACGGGCAACTGGGTGGAGCTGCAGGACTACGTAGCCTCTTTCGGTATCGAAGAAAAGAGCCTGCAGAAAATCTATGCCCTCCTCTTTCAGGAAAAGATTTCCAAGAGCCAGCGCTTGTCCAACTGGGAGGCCGACACCCTGACTGAGGCACAGCAGCTCTATGCCGCCACCGATGCCTGGGCCTGCGTGCGCATTTATCAATACCTGGAAGAACTTCGTCTTTCGGGCAAATACCGTGTGATACGTACGGAAGTTCTCCCGCAACCCCTCGAAGATTAATCACTTAAACCATACAAATGAGCTATAAGAAAGTATTTCTCAAACCCGGAAAGGAAGAATCGCTCAAGCGTTTCCATCCCTGGGTTTTTTCCGGAGCCATCGCCCGTGTGGAAGGAGAGCCGGAAGAAGGTGAAGTAGTAGATGTCTACACCTCCAAGAAAGAATTCATTGCCTGCGGACATTTCCAGATTGGAAGCATCGCCGTGCGTGTGCTTTCCTTCCGTCAGGAACCCATCGACCATGCGTTCTGGGTACGCCGCCTGCAGGTGGCCAAAGACCTCCGCTGTGCCTTGGGCGTGTTGGGCAATCCTCAGAACAACACCTACCGTCTGGTACACGGCGAGGGCGATAACCTGCCCGGACTGATTATCGACGTGTACGACCATACCGCCGTCATGCAGGCACACTCTGCCGGCATGCATCTCGACCGTATGGCGGTGGCCGAAGCCCTCGAAGAAGTGATGGGCGACGTCATCCAGCACATCTATTATAAATCAGAAACCACGCTGCCCTTCAAGGCCGACCTGCTGGCTACCGAAAACGGCTTCCTCAAAGGCGGAAGTCCGGAGAACGTGGCCATGGAGAACGGACTGAAGTTCCACGTAGACTGGCTCAAGGGACAGAAGACCGGTTTCTTCGTCGACCAGCGTGAGAACCGTGCCCTGTTGGAACGCTATGCCCGTGGCCGTAACGTGCTCAACATGTTCTGCTACACCGGCGGCTTCTCGTTCTATGCCATGAGGGGAGGGGCCAACCTCGTTCACTCGGTAGACAGCTCTGCCAAAGCCATCGACCTGACCAACGAGAACGTATCTCTTAACTTCCCCGGCGATACCCGTCACCAGGCCTTTGCGGAAGATGCCTTCAAGTTCCTCGACCGCATGGGCGACCAGTACGACCTGATTATTCTCGACCCGCCGGCCTTTGCCAAGCACCGCGATGCCCTGCGCAATGCCCTTCGCGGTTACACCAAGCTCAATGCCAAGGCCTTCGAAAAGATACGTCCGGGCGGCATCCTCTTCACCTTTTCCTGCTCTCAGGTGGTGAACAAGCAGGACTTCCGTAATGCCGTGTTTACCGCCGCTGCACAGAGCGGACGCAGCGTGCGCATCCTTCACCAGCTCACCCAGCCGGGTGACCATCCGGTCAACATCTACCATCCGGAAGGCGAATACCTCAAGGGGCTGGTGCTCTACGTAGAATAATTCTCCCCAAAAGGAATATAATAAAAGAAGCTGTTTCACTGTCGGAATGCTCCGTGTGTGAAACAGCTTCTTTTCGTTGGTATGTGTATCTTTCAGCGTAGCTTAATACGCGTTTTTCTCTCCATGTATGGCGTTGGCCACCGTCTTGTAGATGATGAACAAATCCAGGCCGAAGCTCCAGTGTTCAATGTACCAGATATCTCCGCGGATACGTCCTTCCATATCTTTCAGCTCCTTGGTTTCCCCGCGGTAACCCGTCACCTGGCTCCATCCCGTGATACCCGGTTTCACGAAATGTCTCACCATATACTTGTTAATCAGTTTCGAATACTCTTCTGTATGTTTCAGCATGTGCGGGCGGGGGCCCACCACGCTCATGTCACCTAACAGCACATTGATAAACTGCGGCAGTTCGTCGATACTCGTTTTTCGCATGATGTTTCCCCAGCGAGTCTTGCGCGGGTCATCCTTTGTAGCTTGCAGTGAATCTGCCTGTGCGTTCACCTTCATGCTCCGGAACTTGTAGCAATAAAACTCCTTATCATTCTGTCCGTTGCGTTTCTGCTTGAAGAATATCGGTCCCGGCATGGTCAGCTTGGTAATGATGGTCACTATGAGCAGGATGATAGGGAAGAGTGTACACAGGAATGTCAGTGAGAAAACAATATCGAATGTTCGTTTTAGAAGTTTGTTCCCGGTTCGGCTCAGCGGGTCTTTTCGCAAGCTCAAGTAAGGTACACTTCCCATCATGTTGAAATACATACGCTTGTGCAGGTAAGTGCGTACGTTTGGCACGCTGTAGAAATGCACTAGGTTGTTCTCACAATAATCAATTAGCGGGCGTATTATTTCATGATCTTTCGAATGAAGACAGCAAAACAAATAATGAGTGTTTGCATTCTTTTCCAAGTACTTTATTACGTCGGTAGGCTTCCCTAAGTAAGGACATTCAGGAGGAAAATCCGGATTGGGTTCATGGTCAAAGTAACCGTTTACTCTGTATCCTGCCCAACTCTGATCTGTCATTTCGTGATATAGTTCCAGATTGTTTTCTCCGCTTCCCACCAATACTACAAAACGTAAGTTCCCACCTTTGGAGCGGTATTGCTTCAACATCTTGCGCAGGAAGATACGGAAAATGATAATACATAGGAATAAAGTAATCAGATAAAACAGGTAAAAGTAAGACCAGCTATCCATAAATTCTCCTGCTTCCAGTACTATTCCTGCGATTATTCCGAAAAGAAATATCGTTTTACTTATCTTGCTTATAATCTGATAGGCATATACTTTTCTCTTATAAAGTACAACGCCTACTTGCATGGAGGAAATGAAGTAACATAGCATCACCGTAAGCAACACCTGGTAATGCGGTACATTCAGAATTTGTTGCCAGGCCGTATTTTTAATCAGCATGAACAATACATAAAATAGTCCTCCGGCCAGTATAGTCTCGCAGCTTGTAATGAATAAGCTTACCCAATCATTATATGTCTCATACTTTGTTCTCATATTATCGCAAATAATTTAAGGTTGGAACGTGTAAATTAAGGGATTTTCTTCCTTTTTTCCAACTCTAATCCCTGATTTCTGAAAAAAAGTCTTAGAATTTCTTTAATTCCAACCGTGCATAGTCCGATTCCAGTATCATTTTTTTTCCATCGCACTTCACAATATCGAACACCGTTTCTTGCTGGTTATTGATGCCGAAGTGCTTCAGTTTCTCTACGGGAGCATCCTGTCCGCTGTCGCCGGTAGACTGGCGTATTTTGAAGTCCTTTACCACTAGTTTTGTTTCATTGTTCCGGTATTCCGTACGCCCTATGTAAGCTCCGTATCCCTTTGAGCCGTCCTTTTCGGCCACCTCCGTCACCATGCGCGTAATGCTGTAGTACAGCCTTTCGCACTCCACGGTCTCATCCGTTTCTGCCACGGTAAACCGTTCCAGTATCCAGAATCCTTCCACGTCACTGTTGATGGGCGCTTTCTTGCATCCGGCAGTTCCCAACGCCATGCCTATTACGGCAATTATTGTATATATCCATTTCTTCATTTTCCAAATCCTCCCGTTTTTCTAAGTGTAATCATGCCACCCGTGCTGTTTCCCAGGTAATTTCCTCTGTCCAGTCCCAAGGCAGCGCTCAGACTCCATCCTTTGGCCCATTGGGGCAGGTAAGTCACCTCAGCCATGCTGCTGAACTGCTTCCGCATCTTATCCAGCGGATGAGCATACGTACCCCAGTGACGGGCATACGATGCCATGATTCTCCATTTCCACTCCTCCGACGGATTGCCCGAGATGCCCACATGCTGCGCCTTCATACGGTTGCTTCTGAAGCGGATGGTTCTGTCCTCATTATAGGCAGGTCCTGCTATCAGCGGATGGCCGATACCTTGTCCGTAGTGCTGCCATGCCTGATAAATATAGTGGTTGTAGTAGTTATCTCCACCGCTCATCTGCAGGTCCGGGAACGAACCCCAGAAACCGTCATACAAGACGGGTCCCGACGCATCCTTTGTACTGATGCCTTCCCATAACACGGCCGACACCCATTTGTTCTTCGGCAGATACACCTCGATGCCCAACTGTCCGTCCTTCCAGCGACCGTATTCCCAGAACATCTGCGAGTGGTCCTCAAAATAATGGTCCAATGTGGCTCTTACCTTCCAGTCACCGAAGTAATAGTTCAGGGCAAAGTTCCAGCTTCCCAGCATGTTGCCCTCCACGTTCACCTGTTCTCCTTCCGGTGTATCCTCTCCGCCAGCTGTGGGGAACAAGGCATGCCAGTAAGATTTCAGGCCGTCGGGCATGTCAATGGTCTGCTTCGATGAACCGTTGGCCTGCTTCCTGTATTGGTCTCCTCCAAACTGGGTCGCCATGAACAGGCCGAATTCAAATTCCAGGGGCAGCTTTTCCTTGTTGCCCAACCGGAACATCAGCGACTTACTGTGATACATCACTTTCTTGGCAAATGTCTGGTTTACTCCGCAAAAATCCTCCTGCCAGTTTCCATCTGTAAACATCCCGTACGCCAGGTGGCCTTTAAAAGCCAGCCAGTTTCGTGTGCCCGGTATTGGCAGAAACTCCTTGATTTCACCTCTTATTTGTGGAATTGGCCGCATATTCGGTCCTTCCGCCATCCATCCGCTGGTCAGTTCACTGTTCTTTTCTAACGGAAACCCCATCCGTTCCTTGCTTCCGATACTTAGCGTCAGCACCTTCCAGGAAATGTCTGCATACGCCTGCTGCACCCAGAAGTCCGATGTCTGTTTCACGCCTCCAGCCAGATCCAGTCCGGCGTCAATGCGCCATCCTCTCTTTAATGGTTTATGCCAGTTGATTCCTGCTCTCAGGTAGCCGCTGTTCGGTTTTTCGCTTTCCATACCAAAGCGGTTGGCCGTCAGCCAGAGTGGGGCATACGTGCCCGAAGAGGCAGTAGCCGCTGCTTCCACCCGATATTGAAACTCCTGCGCACTCTCTTGCGCCAGGGCAGGAGTCGCCAAAAAAAGAAGTAAGATTGATTTCGATAAATTCATACTAATGATGTATTCAGAATAAATTCTGCGCAAAGGTAGAAAAGAATGAGGTAAAACCCATGTTTCCCGCCAGAAAATATCGTTTCTACCTCATTCTTCGTATTATCTGACATAAAAAAGTCAGAATAACCCTCCTGAAACTTAGCTTCTGCTAATTTCCAGTCCCTTGTTCGATAAGCTCATCTCCACGAAGCGCGCCCGTTCGTTCGGACGTTCCTCTGTCAGAATCCGGCGGATACGCACCGCTGCATCCGGATCCTTGGCCACCATGTACAGGTAACCGCCGCCCCCGGCCCCCGGCAACTTATATCCTGAGCAGAGGTCGTCTATCCGTTCCGTCAAGGCCTGTACCGCTGCCGGATTCGTGCCCTCATCCAGCAACTGGTTCTGCTTCCACGTCTTCCGTATCAGACGTCCCGTTTCCTCAAAGTCATTCCGCAGGATGGCGTCGTACATATCCATGGCGTGGCCCTTCATCTGTTCCAGCAGGTACAGGTGACGGTTCGAGTTCAGGAACATGCCCTTCACAATCTCCGCCAGGATACCCTTGGCCGTACGCGTAATGCCCGTGTAATACAGCAGGTGACACTTGCGGTACTCGTCGCTCGTGAACAGATAATCCGGCAACCAGCGTACCTTCGGTTCCTGGTGCCATCCCGGTTGCGTCTGCAACAGCTTTACCCCGTGCAGTACGCCTCCGTACTGATCCTGCCAGCCGCCCCCCGTGGTGAGCAACTGTTCCAATACCAGTGTACGGCTTCCGATACCCTGCTTATCCCAGTTCAGGCCGCAGAAATCATTCAGTGCTCCTAATACCGTAGCCGCCAGGATAGAGCTGGTACCCAGTCCCGAACCCGCCGGAATGGCCGACAGCAAGGTCACTTCAATACCTGTGCCGAACGCCTTCAGCTGTGTTTCCAGCGAAGCAAACCGTTCCATGGAGAAATCCGGATGGAATCCTGCCAGTACCAGTGCCGCCTTGGGAATAGAGAAAGGTGAACCCACCTTGTTGAAATCCTGCAGCTCCTCGTAGGTAGACACCACCTCCATGGCCCCCAGGTCAATCGAGCGCAGTGTAATGCGGTATTCCTTCGACGGCTTCACGTACACCTGCAGCGGCGGCTGTCCGTTCAGTTCAATGGCCAGGTTCACCACATTTCCGCCCTCCATCAGGCTGTAGGGTGGGGTATCCGTCCATCCCCCGGCAATGTCGATACGCACCGGGCTGCGTCCCCACACAATCTGGTCCGCATACACCGACAATTTCGGTTGCTGACGGTAATCCATCGTGCTGGTCAGTCCCTGACGCATCAGGCCGAACGCTCGTGCCTCCAGTTCCTTCGCTTCCGGATTCCCTTCCAGCTCGCGTACCTTCGCACGGAACATCGCGTCGCTGATACGCTTCAACAGGGAAGTCCCCTCCGGCAGTTCCTCCGGCAGGGCGATGCACCCTTTGGCAAACGCTTCCGCTGCTTCCTGCAAGTCCACCTGATAGAACACGCTCCGTTCCTGGTTCTTGGCCAGCAGGCTCCAGTTCTCCTTGCGGAATACCTCCCGCTGGGCGAACAGCCGTCGCAGGTTCGCATACGCCGAAATCTCGTCGGCCGATACCTTCCGTGCCTTCTGCCAGATAGCCTGTCCGGCTTCACCCTGTCCGCCGTCCGTCATCCATTGCAGCACCGTACCCAATTCCTCTATCGAGTCCGTCACCGGGAAAATCGCTGCCGACTGCAAGTCGTCACAGCCCCGGATCTCGTCCGCTGTCAGACCTCTTTCCGCCAGCCATTCCGTTACCGGACGACCTAAATATGCCGTAGAAGCCTCCTTCAGGCTCCCCTTGAATTTATCGTTAAAACCGTACGGACGTGCGGCAAACTCCCGTTCGCCCATCGGCACCACATCGATGCACACCCCCTCCGGCACGTTCAGCGCCCAGTCGTTGCGCGGCACTCCCGTGATGATGTTCCGGCTGTGCAGCGTCCAGTTCTTGCCTACGTGGCTGTTTTCCACCCACACCTCCGCATTGTCTGCCGTCAGCGAGAACTCCATCTCCGCATTCTGCACGAACACCGCCGGATGCGGTTTCACCTTGTGGTGCATAATCGCCCGCTGGTCCGTCACACAGTTCTGCACCGCCAGTGTCGACGAAATCATCTCCCGGCTCGTACCGTAGTGGTGGAACTCACCGCCCGGCAGCGGCAGGATAGCCACCTTCAGGCTGTTCAGCTCCTCATCCACGATGCGCGGATGCGCTCCCAGTGCCAGTCCGAACTCCGAGTACATGTCGTAGAACTTCACACCCCCGTTCTTGTCGGTAGAGTGTTTCACCATCAGCTCGATGGCACGGTCGCTCAGCAGCCAGATGCCGATGTCCATCAGGAACAGGTAATCCTGCATCAGCTTGCCCATTTCCTCCACGCTCGGCTTCTGCAGCATGAAAGCTAACTTCTCCGGTTCCTTCCGCGACGATACGAACACCCCGTGGTTCTTCGCCAGTTCCGGGTCTACCCACAAACCGTAGCACACCACGTCCACATCCGGAATCTCCTGCAGCGGTTCCGTGGCACGGATGTACACGTCGCCGCTCGCAATCAGCGTGCGCAGTCCCTCCGGCGCCCGTTCCATGATTTCCTCATACAGCGGCAGCTGCAGCGACAGCAAGTCCTGTGTGATGCGCTGTCCGCGTGCCCAGCGGAACACCGGTATCGGCGTCAGTACCTTGCCCGACGGCGCATAGCCCGGCAGACGGCGGCTCTGTCCCCCCGCATGCAGCAGGATACGCTTTTCCCGTGCCAGCCAGTCGCCCAGTGCGGCATCCTTATCCTCTTCCTCCCGGCAAGCATTCAGCAGCCAGGCCGTACCACCTCCCGAACCCAGTTTCTTTCCCACCGGGTCCGATGTGCAGAACCACTCCTTGTGGTCCGCGTGCATAATATCGTGAAAACACTCCACCAGATTCGGTGGCAATGACAATAACTTTTTCATAGGCATATATTTTTAGACATAAGAACAGAAGAACATATAGAGTTAACAGTTAATCTGTCTTTCTGTTCTTTTGTCAAAAGAGAAAACTTCCACTCGTTTTTAACTTTTAATTTTTCACTCATTACAGCTTAAATATCCGCGTCATCAGTTTCCATTTCTCCTGCGAGGTAGCTCCCGGAGCAGCTTTCTGGAACTTTGCCATGTGCGCTTCCCATTCCGCCTGACGGGGCAGGGTAGCCAGCCGTGCATAATCCCGTTCCATGTCAAAGTCATCCGTGGTATCCATGATCATGAACAGGCGGTTCCCGTCAATGTAAATCTGCATGTCCGTGATACCCACTTCGCGGATACCCGCTTTCACCTCCTCCCACACGTGCGCATGTTCCGCCACGTAGGCCTCAATCAGCTCCTTATCGTCGTAGAGTTCCAATGTCTGGCAATATCTTTTCATAATGAAGAATGAAGAATGAAGAATGAATAGCGGTACCCGTACTCGTTTTTCATTATTCATTGTTAATTATTAATTGATTTAGTCTCTCCGGAAAATATCGCGTGTATATACCTTCTCCTTCACGTCGTCCAGGCACGTATCGTAGCGATTGGCAATGATGGCATCCGCCTGCTGCTTGAAATCCTCCAGGCAGTTCACCACCCTCGAACCAAAGAACGTGGTGCCGTCTTCCAATGTCGGCTCATAGATAATCACCGTAGCCCCCTTCGCTTTGATGCGCTTCATCACCCCCTGGATGCTGCTTTGGCGGAAGTTGTCACTGTTCGACTTCATGGTCAGCCGGTACACCCCGATGATGCACTGCTTTTCCGCTTCCGGACTGAAATCCCCGCGGTTATAATAGTCATAATACCCCGCTTTCTTCAGCACCTGGTCGGCAATGAAATCCTTGCGCGTGCGGTTGCTCTCTACGATAGCCTGAATCAGATTCTCCGGCACATCCTGGTAGTTAGCCAGCAACTGCTTCGTATCCTTAGGCAGACAGTATCCCCCGTAACCGAACGACGGATTGTTGTAATGCGTGCCGATGCGCGGGTCCAGACAGATGCCCTGAATGATGGCCTGCGTGTCCAGTCCCTTCACCTCCGCATACGTATCCAGCTCGTTGAAATAGCTCACGCGCAGCGCCAGGTACGTATTGGCAAACAGCTTCACTGCCTCCGCCTCCTTCAGTCCCATGAACAGCGTATCCACGTCCGGCTTCAGCGCCCCTTCCTGCAGCAGTGCCGCAAACTCCTGTGCCTTCTCCTGCAGGTGTTCGCCGGCAATGGCCTGAATGGCCGCATTCTCCTCGTCGCGCCCCTTTATCAGCTTCGGGTAGCCCACGATGATACGGCTGGGGTAGAGGTTGTCGTACAGCGCCTTGCTTTCCCGCAGAAACTCCGGCGAGAACAGCAGGTTGAACTTCTTACCTGCCAGGGCAGGGGGAGAGTGAAACTTCTCCGCATACTTCACATACAGGCTGCGGCAGTACCCCACCGGGATGGTACTCTTGATCACCATCACCGCGTCCGGATTCACCTCCAACACCAGGTCGATTACCTCTTCCACGTGCGACGTGTCGAAATAATTCTTCACCGGGTCATAGTTCGTAGGAGCTGCAATCACTACAAAATCCGCGTTCCGGTAGGCCGATGTCCCGTCCAGCGTAGCCGTCAGGTCCAGCTCCTTTTCCGCCAGGTACTTTTCAATGTATTCATCCTGAATCGGACTGATGCGGCGGTTGATTTTCTCCACCTTCTCCGCAATCACGTCTACGGCCGTTACCCGGTGATGTTGTGCTAACAGCGTAGCGATGGATAAGCCCACGTAGCCCGTTCCCGCTACTGCAATATTTAGTTGTTTCATCTTACAGTCGTTTAGGTTCTATATAACTGTTACTGTTCCTTCCTACAAAGAAAGTGAAAAAATCTGGAGAAAAGTCGTGCAGGAGTAAAAATAATTTGTCTGCTTAGATTGTTCTCAGTCCGGTAGCACGGTTTATAGCTTTCTGTAGCGCACGGCAAATCCTAAGATTTCCACAAAGCAAATCAGAGGAATGACGAAGCCCGCCGCCATTGATACATGGTCCGCAATGAATCCCATCAGTATAGGTGCAATGGCCCCGCCTACAATCGACATAATCAGGTAAGAAGAAGCCTGCTTGGTCCGCGCACCGGCCTGACGCAAAGACAGCGAGAAGATGGTGGGAAACATAATCGATTCACATAAAAAGCACAGTAGCAGGAAATACCATCCCACTTCACCCGGCAGCAGCATCACCGCCGCCATGCACACCACAGCTCCCGCTGCACAAGCCGCCAGCACCTTTTCCCCTTTTACGAAGCGCATCAGCCAGCTTCCGCCCATACGTCCGGCCATGAATAGTCCCATCCCTCCGAACGAAAGCCACACCGAAGCCTTGTGAGCCGAAACTCCCGCATTCTCTGTGGCATAATTGATGAAGAAACTGTTGATACCCGTCTGTGCCGCCACGTACAGGAAGAGCGACAGCAGTCCGGCCATGAACGAAGCCGTCTTCCACAGCGATTTCCCACTGTTTTCCTCCTGAGCCTCTGCTTCCCGGCTGATTTCCGGCAGCTTCACCCGCGAGAAGACCACCGCAATGAGCAGCACCACCGTGCCCAATACCGCATACGGCGTCGTTACGTCACCCCCTCCGGCAAAGAGGAAGAACCCTCCCGCCAACGGTCCGCAAATCCATCCCAGCCCGTTGAACGACTGCGCCAGGTTGATGCGCCTTTCGCTGCCCTCCGGTTCGCCGAGCACTGTCACATACGGGTTCGAAGCCGTTTCCAGACACGTCAGTCCGCAGCCGATGACGAACAGCGCCAACAGGAAAAATTCGAACGACTGTATCCGCCCGCCCGGGATAAAAAACAGTGCACCGATGCCATACAGCACCAGTCCTGTCAGCACCCCCGTACGGTAGCCAAAGCGCCGGATAATCCGTCCAGCCGGCAGCGCCATCACAAAATAACCTCCGTACACCACCGCCTGAATCAGTGCCGAGCGTGTGCGTGTAATCTCCATTGTGTCCTGGAAATGCTTGTTCAATACATCCAGAATGCTGTGTGCCACTCCCCACAAAAAGAAGAGCGACGTAATCAAAATAAAAGGAACCAGGAAATTCCGTCCGTCCCTGGTTCGTACCAATCCAATTTTCTCCATGTCAGTTCAAAAACGGTAAAAGCGAAGAAATTCTCCCTCGCTTTTACTTCCAGATTATTTCTTATCTATATTTTCGATTTCCTCCTCCGTCAATCCGGTAGCCTGTGCAATTTGTGCAGTAGTCAGTCCTAATGATTTCAGGTTGCGTGCAATGGCGGCTTTTTCTTCCGCACGTCCTTTTTCCAGTCCTTCCGCACGTCCTTTCGCCAATCCTTTTACCAATCCTTCTTCCAATCCTTTTACCAATCCTTCTTCCAGTCCTTTCTCTCTTCCTTCTTCCAGTCCTTTGTTGATGGCCGTGCGGATGGTGTTTTGCCAGTCACGGTACACTTTGAGGCTCTCTTCGTACGCTTCGTATTCTGTCTTGGTGAATTTGGCTATTTCTGCCGCTTCAAACAGTTTGGTAAATACCCTTTCTTGCAGTGCTTGCGGACGTTCCAGCAGGCGTGAAAGGTTGCGGAGAACGAAGAGCCATTTCTCGAACATCCCGTCCAGCTCCTCTTCAGTCTTGTTGAATTTAGGCATTTCCAGGTAGATGAAGGTCAGTTTGTCATAGAACACCTCTTTGGTGCGCTGGTCCGTCAGCTGTACCTCGTGATGGAAATAAGAATCGTTTTCGTCGTCGATGTTGAAGTTCAGGATGCCGATCACGTAAACAGCCTTCAGTGAGTAGTCCCAATCCCCTCTTTCCGCCTGTTCTCTGATGGGGAAGGTGGCATAATACAGACTCCGGTCCTTGAAAAACTGCTGTTCAGCCTTCTGCATCTCTACCAGAATCTTTTCCCCCTTTTCGTTTTCACAATACACATCGAACACGGCCTTCCTGTCCAGTTCCCTGCCACCTAAGTGCTCGGTATTCAGGTAAGTCAGGTCTTTCACCACTTCTTTCCCGTTGAAAAGAGAGTTGATGAAGCTAATCAGCAGTTCCTTGTTCATTTCAGTCCCGAACAGCTTCTTGAATCCGAAGTCGGTGTACGGGTTTACATATCTGGCTCGTTGGTAGTCATTTTTCATGGCCGTAATCTTTAATAGTATATCCTGACAAATATAAGGCTATTTTTTATATTCTTCAAAATATAGGCCGCTTTATCTACCTGAAAGCCGTATGCGGTTTGACCGAAAACCTCTTTTCTTAAGTCATCTCCTTGCTTTTGGTCATAATGGCTTGTTATTACGGTCGGATATTTCATAAAAATCACATTGCACTGTGAATACTAAAGAGATTGGAATATTTATCAAGGAGCGCCGCCAAGGCTTAAATATCAACCAGCTGGAACTCTCAGAACTTGCAGGTGTAGGTATAAATACAGTTGTGGCGATTGAGCGCGGGCAAGGTAATCCCAAGCTGGAGACGTTGCTTGCAGTAGCAGACACGTTGGGATTACAAGTTGAAATAAAGCTTAAAGAATGAACTTATGTAGACGGATGACGTTTATTTGAGGAAATTGAATCTTTTCTATCGATTTGGTTACCCTTTTTTCGAAAGAGAGGCTAAGAGTCAATTGGTATCCAATACAACATTATTCATGATATGGAGTCCTTAAATGCTTTTCATCGCGTTTCACTCCGTCATCGGGTAATATTTTCCGTGTATCATTGAGAGATATTGTCCGCGTTGCCGCTTTCCGTCAGGATGCTTGTAGCCCACGTGCATCCAGCTGGGCATACCATTGTCGTCTTCACCCTCAGAAATCAGCTGGTCGAAAGCTCTACCGGTAAGAAACTTGCGGCAGAACCGTTTGAATTCCCGCATATTCCTGTTCATCGGTATCAGGTCGAACGCATAGCCATAGCAGTGTGCAGAAGTGGTCGACCCGCCTACAGCCCTGTTGAGTTGAGGGCAACGATAGCCGGAACTAATGCCTATGCTTGCCACACCAAGACCATTTTGTTTGCAGTAAGTTTCCCACGCTTCACGCAGCGGGTCCAGCAGCGTTTCTACCGATTCCACGATGTGTGCTTCTATTTCAGGTGTTGGCGTGTTGTCTATACCTTTTTTCTCAGCGGTGTCAGAATAAATACATTCTTTAAGTGTAAAATACTTCATATCATAAATTTTATAGGACCATTATACTACTTTGTCTGCGGGTTTTTCATCGAATTCGATTCGAGTCATGAACTCGAGGGCGCTTTCCGCCTGTTTTTGCTGCGATTTGCAGGCAGCCTGCAAGGGAGCCCCAATCAGATCTCTCATAGGTAACCCTTTAAATTCTTCTGTTGTGTTTTCAGTTTCAGCCTTATTATCAGATATTGTCATATAATTTTGGGGGGTGAAGGTTTGTCTATAGTTTGTCTATTTCTTTGGCTGGAAGTCCGGTAGCCTGTGCTATTTGTGCGGTAGTCAATCCTAATGATTTTCAGGTTGCGTGCAATGGCAGCTTTTTACAAAATGGTTGCTGCTTATATTCGCTCAATAGTTTCAGATATTCTTGTTTCGTTTTCATAATATGAATCTTCCTTTTCCAAAAATAGAGCTTTTACTTTAGAAAACCAAATCCTTTTTATTTTTTATGTCAGGTTTTGTTATAGACTGTAACCTGATAAAAACAAAAAAGGTAAAAACGAGCAGTTTCCCTTTCGTTTTTACCTTTTCGCTATTCTCTTTTAAACTCTCAGTTACCGTCCTTTGTACATCGAGTCATAATACTTCTGATAGTCCCCGCTCGTCACGTTGTCCATCCATTCCTGGTTGTCCAGATACCAGCGCACCGTCTTTTCTATGTCCTCTTCAAACTGCAGGCTCGGTTCCCAGCCTAATTTATTTGTTGCTGGAGTTAATCCTTGCAGTCATATACGCGGCTTAATATTATGGATGATGTTGGTAAATAGGTTCTTTTATTTATACAAAGTTCTACAATATTATATTGGACTCATGAAATTAGTTCGGATTGCAACCTTGTGATATCATAGCTATCATATCTCATTTTAAAGGTTGGTATATTTTTACTCTTAGTAATTTTTAAAATTTCGATTCTTTTATTTTCTTCAATTTCTGCTCCTAAATATACTTTTTCAATATCAAATCCAGATAATGGCAAATAGTCTTTTCTCTTTAACTTACCTGTTGTATTATCATTCTCTTTAAATTCTGAGGTTATTTCAGAAAAATAGATAAGTCTATGTTCTGCCTCATAATTCCAACAATGACCTTTTGCAAAAAGAGCATTATCAATGGTAATGCTATCATTTAAAGGTTTGTGTTTGTGATAAGCAACTGGACATAATCGTAGTAAATGTGTGTTATCATTATATCTGTTAAGAGCATCTTTTGTTATTTTATATTTTATAGCGATACCTTTGTGATTGTTGGCGTAATGCGACCACATAAGAGGTAGGTTGTCAGATAGATTAGTGGGATCAGCCATACAACAAATCCTTAGATTTTTTAAGGCGTTTACAACTGATTTAAAGAACTTTTTATTTAGTGGATTTTCGTCAAGCCTTTTATTCATTTTTAGCCAAACCTTTAAAATAGGATCCATTGGGTCATTAAAGTTAAAAGGATTTGAGAATGTAAGTCTTCCTAGTTGTATATCTTTCTTAATTTCACTAAAGCTCTTTTCATTCGATATGCTACAAAATCGTAGTAAAGATTTAGGTACATTTTCATTTGTTATTTGAGATAGTTCTTCTTTTAACAAACGAAGTAAATGCGGATGAACATCTGAATCATTGTGGTCTATTAATGCTTCATATACAGCTTCTAAATCAAAATGTGAATTTTGTGTCTTGTCAATAAGAAATATTGTTTTTAGTTCTCGCATACCTATAATT